>NZ_JAINDY010000012.1:0-13853 GCF_026191755.1 Agrobacterium sp. InxBP2 | reverse complement strand
TCCCCAAGCTTCTGACCAAAGCAGATTCAGGTCCTGTTGGGATGGAAATGGATCAATCCGAAGCGTCACCATGTCGTCGCTCAATTGCTGCTTGAGCGATTGTCGCCAAATATACCCCAAGGCAATAGCTCATCGATCCGGTTAATGGGGTGATCGGCAATGCGGGTAAGGACATCCCTGAGATAGGCTTCCGGATCGAGGCCGTTGAGCTTTGCAGTCTCGATCAGCGACAGGATTGCAGCGGCGCGTTCGCCGCCTTTGTCCGATCCCGCGAACAACCAGTTCTTGCGGCCGAGCGCAATTGGCCGGATCGTCCGTTCGGCGGCATTGTTGTCTATCTCGATAGTGCCGTCATCCAGGAAACGGCAAAGCGATTTCCAGCGGGACAGCGCATATCGGATTGCTTCCGCCGTCCCGGATTTTTGCGGCAGGCGTTTGAGATTGTCGTCCAGCCATGACCGTAGGGCTTCAACCCTTGGAGTGGTACTGCGTTGCCGCGCAGCTTTCCGCACGTCCGGCGGCTCACCACGGACTGCCCTCTCGATATTGTAGAGTTCACCGATCCGCCGCAGCGCCTCCTCGGCAATCGGCGCTTTGCCTGAAGCCGTCAGATCGAAGAACTTGCGTCTTGCATGCGCCCAGCAGGCGGCTTCCCGGATGGTCGGCAGGCCATCTGGCTCGTGCGGTTCATAGAGGTCACGAAAGCCCGCGTAGCCGTCGGCATGCAGCACGCCCGAGAAGGTGGCCAGATGCTGCCTGGGATGCAGTCCCTTGCGATCCGGACTGAAGAAGTAGCAGACGGCCGGTGGGATAGTGTCACCCCAGGGACGACCGTCGCGAACATAGGTCCACAACCGGCCGGTCCTGGTCTTGCCCTTGCCCGGCTCCAGTACCGGGACGGGCGTGTCGTCACCATGAAGGCGATGGCCAGCGAATATATGCTCGCGAAGCTTCACCAGCAGCGGCTCCAGCAATGTGCTGGCCTTGCCGATCCAGTCCGCCATGGTCGAGCGGGACAGATCGACGCCTTCCCGCGCGTAAATCTCGGACTGGCGATAAAGAGGTAGATGATCGCAATATTTGGCGATCAGCACATGGGCGACGAGGCCCGGTCCCGGCTTGCCGCGTTCGATGGGCAGCGACGGCATCTCGGCCTTGACCTGCGTATCGCAGCCCTTGCAGGTGAAGCGCGGCTGGATATGGCGCACGACACGAAACGAGGCCGGGACATAGTCGAGGACCTCGCTGACGCTCTCGCCTGCACGGATGAAATCGGAGCCGCCACAGACAGGGCATGCGCAAGTGTCCAGGTGCGTCACATCATGGCGTGGCAGATGATCGGGTAAGGGCTGGCGGCTCGGTTTGGCTTTGGCCGCACCGGCAATTGATGGTGATGCCAAGATAATGGCTTCCGCCTCGGCCGCCTCAATATCTTCCAGTGCCAGTTCGAGCTGTTCGATGGCGCGGTCCATCTTCTCGGAGGAAGAGCCGGACCGGGCCCGTTTGAGAACCGCAAGCTGCGCCTTCAACTTGTCGATCAGCGTGTCGCGGGATTGAAGCTTCCGCGCCTGTTCAGCCAGCTGATCGGCCCGCGGGGCGATAATGGCTCGCAACGCATCGACATCGTCAGGCAGGATCGAAGGGCTCGTTTCCATGCCAAATTCTATAGCCGATTTGCCGTTTGATTGCCACTTATCTGTCTGTAAAGATTGGCATCTATCTTACGCAACCCGCGTCGGCGCAGAGGTCCAGGCAGGACGCCGCCAGTCGATGCCTTCCCACAACATCGACAACTGCGCGGCCGTCAGCCGCGCCGTGCCATCGGTCGCGGACGGCCAGGGAAAGCGGCCCGTCTCAAGGACCTTGTAGTAGAGACAGAACCCCTGACCATCCCAGAACAGCAGCTTGATGCGATCACCACGACGGCCCCGGAATACGAAGACCGAACCCGACGCAGGCTTCTGGCGAAGTGACGACTGCACCAGCGCCATCAGGCCGTCGATCCCCTTGCGCATATCCGTCACACCGCAGGCGAGATAGACGCGCACATTTGCGCCGGGCGCGATCATGCGTCTTCAACCGAGCGGATCAGTGCTTTCAGGACGTCAGGCCCAATGTTGGCCTCGACCTTTAGTACGCGACCGCCCTTACAGCCGATCTCGATCCGCATGGGACGTGCCGACCGCTTCGTAGCAGGCTTGTCGACTGGGGCGGGTCGCTCGGCTTCGTCGCTCGTCTCCTTGGCAATCAATGCGACCGGCAGAAAGGAGACCACCGGCTCCGACCGCGCCGCCGCAAACTTCCGCCGCCAGGTGTAAATCTGCTGGGGTCTGATATCGTGTCGCCGCGCGACGTCGGCAATCCTGGCATCCGGCTCGGCCGCCTCTTGAAGTATCGAAAGCTTCTCCTCGTCGGACCAGTCGCGCCGACGCTCGACGCCCGTCAAAATCTCCATGCGGCCCATAGTTCATCCCTGATGACGTCTCTAATGACGGAATTAGTGACGTAACTTCAGTTGTTCGCCGGAAATCTCAAAGACGGCTTCACCGGACGCTTACATTGTAAAAGGTCAGATAGCGGCCGATGCCAGCGCGGGCCTCGGACACTGTTTTGTAGGCATGGAGGTAGACTTCCTCGTATTTGATCGAACGCCAAAGCCGCTCGACGAACACGTTGTCCCGCTATGCACCCTTGCCATCCATTGAGATGGCGATTTCCGCCTTCTTCAGCACCGCCGTGAAGTCCACCGAGGTGAACTGCGATTCCTGGTCCGTATTGAATATGTCGGGTCTGCCATAACGGGCCAGCGCTTCCTCGACTGCTTCGATGCAGAAGGCTGCCTCCATCGTGATCGACAGCCGCCACGACAGAACCTTCCGACTGAACCAGTCCACAACGGCGCAGAGATAGACGAATCCGCGAGCCATCGGAACATAGGTCGGGTCCATCGCCCAGTCCTGGTTGGGTCTGGTGACCGCCAACTTTCGCAGAAGGTAGGGATAGATTTTGTGCCCAGGTGCCGGTTTCGACGTGTTCGGGCGACGGTAGATCGCCTCGATGCCCATCTTCTTCATCAGCGTGGCGACGTGTTGCCGCCCAGTCTCCAGCCCTTCTCCCCTCAGGAGCCCTTGCAACCTCCGACTTCCGGCAAAGGAGTAGTCAAGATGCAGTTCGTCGATCCGGCGCATCAGAGCCAGATCGCCGTCAGACACCGGACGAGGCAGATAATAGACACTGCCACGGCTGAAGCCGAGAAGCTTTGCTTGGCGCACGACGGATAGCTTATGCTGGAGGTCGATCATTTCTTTCAGCCCAGCAATCCCGCCTTGCCGAGCGCACCGGATAAAAAATCGTTCTCCAGTGTCAATTCGCCGATCTTGGCGTGCAGTGTTTTGACATCGACGGTTGGACCCGCCGGTTCCGCCTTCGCTTCATCACCGAAAACGCCTGTCGCCCCTTTAAGGAGCTGGTCTTTCCACTGTTTGATCTGGTTGGCGTGCACGTCAAACTGCTGGGACAATTCCACCAGCGTCTGCTCACCTCGGATGGCGGCGAGCGCCACTTTTCCCTTGAAAGCCGGGCTGTGGTTCCGGCGCGGTTGTCTCGTCATAGTCTCTCCTGTTCCCGGCATCAAAGCCGAAATCAGGCAGAAATTCCACTTATCCTAGCTGTGCAGATTTCCCGAGCCACCTCTGTGCTCCGCCATAACGATTCCACGGCCTAATGCGCTGTGACTTCAAGACAGGCGTAGTCGGCTGACCGCTTACGGTTATTGGTTGACAAAGGCTACGACGGTGACTTCTTGCGTTAAGAATTCCTGATCCACGGGATAAGACCGGTGGAAACCGGAAGAAGCCGCCCGCCTGCGACTTTCAAGCCTACAAGAATCGAAACCGCATCGAGCGCATTTTTGATCGCCTCAACAGTTCCGTCGCGTAGCGACCAGTTACGACAAGATACAGAAATCCTTCTCGACATTCCTCACCCTAGCCGCCGCCAGGATAAGGCGGCCATACTTTGTCAACAGGACCTAATGAGTGAGGCGGCAGATGTTTTTGACATCTCCTCGAGAACGAATGATCACAATATCTTTAATGTCCTGCTCTTGCTGAAGCGGAACCAAGGCTGAAAACCCGCTCAAATTTTCCGGCGGCATTTTCAATTGCGCATTAATCTCGTCTCTAGGTGTTCTCAATGCCTCGACATATATTGGATTTCCATTGGATCCTGGGAGCTGAATGTAAACTCGCTCGCGAATTTTCTTGTCACCATCAACCGGGATAACCCAGCCCTCCAGCCGGGCAAAACGAGCACCGTTTTCCTCCGTGATCTCGTTGATATCAATCGCGCCGTGGCATTCCATGGAAGTAGCGCCGTCACCATTGAAAGCCGTTCCCGGGAAAGCGATTTTACAGCCGTTAACATTAGCAGTATTCCATTGCTTCCGCGCGACAAAATCAGTGAAAATAGCAGGGTCCAGATTATCTTTGCCGCAGAAGACAAGACCGCCAAGCTGGGCTGCATCAAGGTATTTTTCAGGATGCATCAAAACATCATCAATTTGCGTGAGCCAGTCGGGAATCGTAAAAGATTTACGCTCTGCGAAATAGGAGAACGTCGAGCTCCAGTCGTTACCCAGTGCGATAAACTGCCCGCCTTCCGTGGTGGCATTTTTAATCGATTTCCCAACCGCGATGTCGCGATCATAGCTGCTGAAACGTTGAGATATCGCCGGATAGTATTTTATTCCGAAATAGACGTAGTTTGACGCCAAGATAATTAGAAAAAATCCCGTGACTGTTTTTGGAGCGTGATTGTGGAACGTTCCGAGTGCCAAGGCGGCGGCAAAAAGAAGGAAAGCAAGGTTGGCCGTCTGATAGTAGGTATGAACTATATGCAGATTGGGGAACATCAAAAACGGCAGGAAACCAAGGACAATCGCGATGCAGAATAGCGTCAGCTCGGTTCTTCGACCGTTCTTCTTGCACCATATTGGAAAGTAGATGAACAAACCCAGGCCGACGACAGCACCGAGATTTCCGACGAACATTCGCATTAGAATGACTTTATCGTAGATCGTAGGCTCAAATCTCTGAGCCAGCGTGCCCCAGTTCCAGGAGTTCAGACGATCGGATGTCAGATACTCGCCGAGTATGTTCAGCGATTTCTGATCGTCGGTAAATTTTACCCACAGGTAAGCCACTATGACGGGAATCAAGAAGCCGAAAATCGGGACAGCAAATACGTTTAATTTGAAGAGCGATTTAAATCGTTCCGCCTGACGGAGGGTCACATAGGCATAGAGCAACGCCGCCACGATCATCACGGGCAATGCTGTCGTCGACTTCTGCAGCAAAGCGAGGGTTGCACACAAAAGCAGAATTGCGTTGCAACGGATGCTAAAACCCTCGCGCATGCCGAGTGAAAAATAATATAGAAACGCGATGGTGAAGAAAAGCGCCGTTGTCTCGATCATAAAAGATCGGCCCCAGTACAAATATACGGGGGATGATAATAGTAACGCCGAGAATATATAGAATGTCTCGCGCTTAAGCTTAAATACTCTAAATATTCCAGCGGCGGGCCAGAGGCATGCTAGCAAAAATATGTAACTCACCAGCCGCCCCACAGCATCAAGCGACAGGTTAAATGTTTTCGCAATAACGGCTACGATCCCTTGGTAAAGCGGAAACTCAAACGGTATGGCCCAGGGCCTTCCACCTACCGGCGTTTGATAAGCGAGAGCGAATCCTTCCTTAATAAACCAGTAAGATGTTATTGCGGTCTGCGTCTGACGAAACGCATACATATCGAGCGGCTGTTGAGTTAAGTAATAAAGAGAAAAAAAGGCAGATATACAAAGAGTGACAAGTGCTATTAGCACCAGACGTTGATTGATGATTTTCATTATAAAACTTCTGCCTCTGCTTCAAACTCGCTGAGCTATCCCGTTTAGGCCAAAAATTGTCAAGATAGTCGGAGATCGGTCGACTGCAGGTTGGCAATGCCATATCCACGCCCGCAGGGTTACCAGGAAAGGGTCTGCTGGTGCATTTCCAATTCTGCAAATGAGCGGATAGCAATGGGATGGTTATTTTCGTATAGGCTGTAGCGACGCGACGTGAGAGAGCAAGGGCATTATGAGTTTAAACCTTTCATCAGAGAGACAGAGTTCCACAGCTGACGAGGCCCGGTCCGCTTTACCCATTGTCGTTGATCTGGATGGAACGCTCCTTTTATCGGATACGCTTTATGAGGCCGCGGCACTCTCATTGTTCCGGAAGCCTTTCGCACTCCTTTCGGCGCTGCCAACCCTTTCACGTGGCCGCCATGTCCTTAAAGCCTCCATCGCAAAACACTTGGATCTTACTTCACTTGTTTTGCCATTCAGGGAAGATCTGGTGAATTGGCTGCGCCAGAAAGCAGGTGAGGGGCACGCTCTGCATTTATGTTCTGCTGCGGACCAGTCGATCGTTGATGTTGTTGCAGCGAAGGTTGGAATATTTGATTCCGCAGTTGGATCCAGCCAGAGCAACCTGAAAGGCCCTGCAAAAGCGAACTATCTGGCCTCGCGTTTTCCAGAAGGGTTCATCTATGTCGGCGATAGCAATGCAGATTTGTCGGTTTGGGATGCAGCGGATGCAATAGTTTTGGCTGGCGCGAGTAGCGGCGTTGCTGCAAAGGCCAGGAAGCTGAACAAGCCCGTGATTGCCGAGTTTTCCACCGCGTCCCTAGGTATAAAAGAATTTTTGAAGGCAATTCGTGTCCATCACTGGACAAAAAACGTTTTGATTTTTGTTCCGCTAATTCTCGCTCACCAATGGTCAAACGCATCTTTGATTGTCGAAACGCTCCTCGCATTTGTCTGTCTGCTGGCGGTGACCTCTGGAACGTATCTTTTGAACGATATTGCCGATCTGCACGCAGATCGACAGCATTGGTCGAAACGCAGCCGAGCTATGGCCAGCGGCCGCTTGTCGATCAGATCGGGCTTCGTGCTTGCCGTAGCACTTATTTTGGCGGGCTTTCTTGCGGCAGGTTTGCTTTCCTTGCAATTCGCTTCGGTGCTTTTGGGTTACTTTGTTGTCACAGGCGCTTATTCACTCGGGCTTAAGCGTATTCCTCTGCTCGATACGCTGATAATCGGCCTCCTTTTTACATCCCGAGTGGTGATGGGCGCTGTTCTGTTAGAGCATTCGCGTCCGGCTTGGCTTCTGACATTTGCTGTTTTCCTTTTCTTTTCCCTCGCCGTTGCGAAGCGCCATACCGAGATTGTTCGTGCTTCCACCAGCGGCGCCGCGAGCCTTAAGAGCAGAGGTTATGAGGTAGGGGATGCGCCGCTCACACTTTCGCTCGGCGTGAGTGCGGCGATGGCGTCGCTTGTCGTTCTGGTTATTTTTATCCTGATGGAAATGCTGGCGGGCAATGACTATGCGCGTCCAGAATTTCTATCCGCAATTCCTGTCCTGTTGTCGATATGGCTAGGCCGTATTTGGATATTGGCTCACAGGGGGAGGATGAACGACGACCCCGTCAGTTTCGCCATCAGGGACAATGTAAGTATCGGTCTTGGAGCGGCCATTGCGATCGTTTTTCTGGTGGCGCTATGAGCCGTTTCGCGTCCACCTTCGGAGTTCGCTCCTGGGGCGGCGTCCTCAAGTCGCACCATTTACTGTCGCGTCCCACCTGGCGAGACGAACTGCCCGCATTGATTCACGAGGCTCGCACACGGGAAATGCCTCTGCTAGCTTGCGGACTCCGCCGTTCCTACGGCGATAGCGGACTGAATCCAGATGGTGCGCTGGTCGACATGACGTCCCTCGACCGGATGGTTTACTTCGACCCTGAAACACGCCTTTTGCGTGCGGAAGCAGGTTTGTCCATCGATGCTATTCTCAGGATCATCGTTCATCAAGGTTACTTTATCCCAGTCACGCCCGGCACTAGGTTTGTCACGATAGCCGGGGCGATCGCAAACGATGTACATGGTAAAAACCACCACAGAACCGGGACTATAGGCCGCTGGGTGAGGCGTATCGGTTTGTTGCGGTCCGACGGACAAGAAATCGAACTGGCCGCTGATGACACTACAGGGCTGTTCGCCGCGACCGTAGGCGGATTAGGGCTGACAGGGCTGATAACATGGGTCGAGTTGGAGGTAATACCCATCCAGAGCGCTATCATCGACGTTGAAAACATTCCATTTGGTAATACAAAAGAGTTTTTTCACCTTGCTGAGGAGAGCGAGGCAGATTTCGAATATAGCGTCTCCTGGATTGACTGCCTTTCTGGCGGAGAAAGGCTGGGGCGGGGAATATTTACGCGTGGAAATCACGCAAAACTTGGTTCCCGTCTGCTGGACAGCGGCAATACTGCGCTCACCATGCCCGTTAGCTTGCCGGCTGCAGCTATGAATAGCTATTCTATTCGTGCCTTCAATGCCGCTTACTTTTACCGTGGCAGCAAGAAAAGCGGGAAAAGCAGGACGGGTATCTATCCTTTTTTTTATCCGCTGGACTCGATCGGCCGCTGGAACCGCATGTATGGCAAGAGGGGCATGTATCAATACCAATCCGTTGTCCCTCCATCTGTCCAGGAAGACGCGACGAATGAGATGTTGAAAACGATTGCCGCGAGTGGACAGGGCTCGTTTCTTGCTGTCCTTAAGACATTCGGTTCAATCCAGTCTCCCGGACTTCTTTCGTTCCCGCGCGAGGGGACGACTCTGGCGTTGGATTTTCCGAATCGGGGAGAGACGACGCTGAAGTTGATGGATCGGCTGGATGCTATTGTAATGGAAGCTAAAGGACGGCTTTATCCCGCCAAGGACGGAAGAATGCCGGCCAGGATATTCCAGGCGGGCTATCCGGACTGGCGTCTCTTCTCAAAACATATCGATCCGATATTTCGTTCAGGTTTTTGGACGCGCGTGACTCAGGATTAAAGGAAAAAAATTGCGAATTATTCTCTTGGGAGCCACTTCCTCGATCGCTATGGCGACAGCGCGTATTTATGCCGCCGAAGGCGCATCCATTGTGCTTGTCGGTCGCGATAGGGGCCGTTTGGAACAAACGTCGGCCGACTTGAGGAGCCGAGGTGCAGGGCGGGTTGAGATTGCTACCTGTGATCTCGCAACACCGCATGACGCTGCTGGTCAACTGCGGGCTTTCGCCGACCAGATCGGCGGAGTCGATCACATCATCCTAGCCTACGGCATTCTGGGTGATCAATATGAGGCTGAGCGCGATGCAGAAATTGCGGAAGAGATATTGAGGGTAAATTTCAATTCCGCTGCCGCCTGGTGCCTGGCGTCTTCAGATTTGCTCGAGCGACAGGCGAGGGGCACGCTGGTAGTTATCGGATCGGTTGCGGGAGATCGCGGGCGGCGCGCCAACTATGTTTATGGCGCAGCAAAGTCTGGACTGGCCGTGCTTGTGCAAGGAATTGCACACCGTTTCGCCAACAAAGGGCCGCGTGCTGTCTTGGTGAAACCTGGTCCGACGATAACGCCAATGACAGAGGGCATGAAAAGGAGCGGCCTTCTTTGGGCGCGGCCGGACCAGATTGCGGCGGTGATTCATGCCAGCGCGCTTCGCGGTGGGCCAATCGCTTATGCGCCGGGGTTCTGGCGCTACATTATGCTGATTATCCGCAATATCCCCAGCCGCATCTTCAATCGGATGGAGATTTAATGAGAAAGATTCTTATAACGGGCGCTGCGGGTCTGGTCGGCCAAAATATAATTGCGCGCCTCAAGGGTGTCGAAGGGCTTGAGATCGTCGGTATTGACAAACATCCCAGCAACACAGCTTTGCTGCGCCAGTTGAACCCTGAGATCGAAGTCATAGAGGCCGATCTGGCCGAACCTGGGGAATGGCAAGATGCGTTCCGGGGTGTCGACGCCGTATTGCTAAATCAAGCACAGATCGGTGGTCTGGACGAACGCGAGTTCATAGAGAACAACGTCACCGCGACGGAAAATATAGTCGCGGCGATGCGTAAGCACAAAACGCCTTATTTCGTGCATATCTCATCTTCGGTGGTGAATTCAAAGGCTGACGATTTCTACACGCGATCAAAGACGGCGCAGGAACAGTTCGTCGACACAGTGACGGACATTCCGCACGTGATTTTGCGGCCTACACTGATGTTCGGCTGGTTTGATCGTAAGCATCTGGGTTGGCTTCGCCGGTTCATGGATCGCGTGCCGGTCTTCCCGATTCCTGGTGACGGCAAGTTCATCAGGCAGCCTTTGTATGTAGGGGATTTTGCAGCGATCATCATCTCGTCCATGGAGAAAATGGCCACAGGTACCTACGATATTTCGGGGCTGGAGCAGGTGTATTATGGCGATCTGATTAATCTGATCCATACCACGGTGAAGCCGAAAGCCCGGATCATTCATATCCCTTACACGGTGTTTTGGTGGCTTCTATTCGTGTACGGAAGGTTGAGTTCGAAGCCACCTTTCACAACGAGCCAACTTGAGGCGCTCGTGATACCCGAAACATTTCCAGTCATTGATTGGCCGGCGGTCTTTGGGGTGGAGGCCACTCCATTGCGTAACGCAATCACCGAGACCTATCTGCACCCCACATACAGCAAGATTGTGTTGGATTTTTAGGAGACAGTACCAATGAGCCGCATTGTGGTAATTGGGGCAGGGGCCATGGGGCTCGCCGCAGCGCATCGCGCCGTAAGCTTGGGGCATGAGGTCGATTTGATCGAAAGAGACTCAGTAGCCGGTGGAATGGCCGCCCATTTTGATTTTGGCGGATTGTCGATCGAACGTTTTTATCATTTTGTCTGTAGATCCGACGAGCCAACCTTCGCGCTGATGCGGGAACTCGGCATCGCCGACCGGATGAAGTGGCGTGGAACGTCAATGGGTTACTTCATGAAGGGGAAAATTCATCCCTGGGGCGATCCGATCTCCCTGTTACGGTTCCCGCATCTGAGCTTGATCGCAAAATTCCGGACGGGGCTTCAAATGTTCCTGACGACGAAAGCGCGCGACTTCTCCAAGATTGAACACAAGACTGCGCGGCAGTGGCTTGAACAGGGTTCCGGCAAAGAAGTGTATGGCACACTTTGGAAGCGTTTGATGGAATTGAAGTTCTACGAGCTTGCCGACGATATTTCCGCCTCCTGGATAGCAACGCGCGTGCGTCGTATCGGCAACTCCCGGCGCTCGATATTTCAGGAGGAACTTGGCTATATCGACGGTGGAAGCCAGGTCTTGGTCGATGCGCTTGTTGAAGCCTATACGGAAAACGGCGGACGCCTGCATCTCGGCGCTGCCGCCGAACGGATAGAATGCGCGGATGGCAAGGTGGCAGGAGTACGGACGAAGGAGCGGTTCTTTCCCGCCGATGCTGTCATTTCCACTCTGCCGACGCCGTTGGTCTCCCGCTTGGTGCCTGATCTCCCCGAAGCGTCGAAAAAGAAATACGATGATATTCGCAATATCGGCGTGGTTTGCCTTCTCTTCAAATTGAAGAAGTCCATCAGTCGCCATTTCTGGATCAATATCGTTGATGATACCATCGAGATACCCGGGCTGATTGAGTTTTCCAATCTTCGCCCCGTGAGCGACACTGTAGTTTATGTGCCGTATTACATGCCGACGACGAATCACAAATGGAGCTGGACTGACCAGCAGTTCATCGATGAGGCTTTGGGATACATCAAAAAAGTAAATCCCGATGTAAGTGACAACGATGTTATCGAAGCGAGAGTTGGCCGGCTCGCCTATGCGCAGCCAGTTTGCGAGCCAAATTTCTACGATAAATTGCCGCCTGTTCAGACGCCCATTTCGGGGCTCCAGATTGCCGACACTTCCTACTATTATCCTGAGGATCGGGGCATCGCGGAAAGCGTGAGGCTTGGCAAAGCGATGGCTGAAGCCGTCCCGAAATGAGATCGATTTCCGGAATAATCTCATCACCTTTCGTTCGCTTTGTATTGTCAGGTGGTATTGCTGCTGGCGTTAATGTTCTTTCGCGGGCAGCGCTATCCACAATCACCAGCTATTCCGCTGCAATCGTGATAGCCTACCTCATCGGCATGACGACGGCCTATGTCCTCATGAAACTATTCGTTTTCGAGGAGTCAGGGCGCCGACCTGAGGCGGAATATCTGCGCTTTGGTTTGGTGAACATGGTTGCGTTGGCCCAGGTCTGGATCGTGAGCGTCGGATTGGCCAGATGGCTGTTCCCACTCGTTGGGTTCGGTTTTTATCCAGAGGCGATAGCGCATGTGATTGGTGTTTTGAGCCCGGTTGCAACGAGTTATTTCCTGCATAAGTACTTTACCTTTTCATCAAGCTGAACCTGTAGAGCGAAAATACCGGGAGGCACGGTCTTTCCGAAAGTAACGCGATACAAGGGATCGTAGGTTTCGATGTTTTTTAAGTGGTGAAAACAAAATGAAATGGGTGGTTTGCGGCAGCGAAGACAACGTCATTTGGGACGAGCTAGCTGAGGAATGGGGTATAGATCACCTAGCGCGCGTCCGTTTTACTCGGGGTCATATCCGCACGGTTTAGAGTAGTTGGCGCATTCCTGTCGTTCGAACAGCGTGACGATGTGGGCGACGGTATGTCATAAGCCGTCGATCGTTCGCTCTTCTTTGGCGCGCAAGACGGCATTGAGCTTCGCAAATGCCTTCTCAATGGGGTTGAAGTCTGGACTGTAGGGAGGAAGGTAAAGCAACGGGCGTCCGGTGTCTTCGATTGCGTGACGCACGCCTTGCGCTTCGTGTGCCGGCAGATTGTCCATGATGACGATGTCGCCCGGTGCCAAAGTTCGAATGAGAACCTGCTGGACATAGGCCTAGAATGCTACCCCGTTCATCGCACCCTCCAAGACCATGGGTGCGGTTATTCCCGATAGCCTGAGCGCGCCGGTAAACGTTCTTGTCTTCCAATGGCCGTGCGGGACCGGAGAGCGGCATCGATCTCCGCAAAGGGCCCGTCCACGCCACCGAGACATCTTCGTGCTCAAGCCGGTTTCATCGATGAAGACGAGCCGCGCCGGATCGCGATCGAGTTGGCCGTCGAACCAATCCTGACGACGTTTCAGGAGGTCAGGACGCTCCTGCTTCAGTGCATGTGCGGTCTTTTTTGAAAGTCCAGCCGCGCTTTCGCAGCCAGACGTCAAGCGCGCTGCGTCCGATCGATACGGCTCTGTCCTCACGCAATCGCACAGCCATCTCGTTGAGCGTGATATCCTTTTCTCTTCAATCATGCCGATGATGAAGTCCTCGTGAGCATCGAGGCGTGAGCCACCGCGTCGGCCCTGCTTGGCAGGCGTCAACTGACCCACCCGCGCGCTGGCGATCCAGGCGATGCCGTTGAAATACCAATCCCAAATCTGGCCGCCGCTGATCGCGCCGACATGCCATCGCGTGACGCAGCCAGAACGCGGCTACGCATGTCATCACTGAAAGCTCGGGTCATAATGCCTCCGACCAAATCAACAGTCGGGCGATGGAATCAGAATTCGGCAGCGAGGGGTATCCTCAACCCGATTCCGCGGTCAATGGATGCGCTCTAGAGCGGTCATATATCGATCGGCAGTAGGGAATACAGTGCTCGGATTGCGGCTGCAATATTCGCAGCCAGGCGCTTGCACACTCTATTGTAAGCGTCCGGTGAAGCCGCCTTTGTCCGATCCCGCGACCAACCAGTTCTTGCGGCCGAGCGCAATTGGCCGGATCGATGAGCTATTGCCTTGGGGTATATTTGGCGACAATCGCTCAAGCAGCAATTGAGCGACGACATGGTGACGCTTCGGATTGATCCATTTCCATCCCAACAGGACCTGAATCTGCTTTGGTCAGAAGCTTGGGGA
>NZ_JAINDY010000028.1:0-246837 GCF_026191755.1 Agrobacterium sp. InxBP2 | reverse complement strand
TCTTGCTGACGAACGGATCATCATCATCGATCCTGCGACCTACGAGATTGTCTACGTTCTCACGATCTGACCACCGTCGTTGCCATTCATCCTGTTGGTCGCCACCTTGCGACCAACAGTTTGACCGGTTGTTTGCGTGCTCAGCCGCAAAATTTCCCCCGCTGCTCTGCGAGTTTCTCGATGTTTTCCGTGAAGCGACCCATGCGAAACGTTATCGTCGGCTCCTTCCTCCTGCTTTGCTCACTACCCATTGTCGGTGGCGGAATGAGGATTGCCTCCGATTTCAGGCTGAATTCCAGGCCTCCTGTCTTTCTCGATGTAAGTCAGGAGCCATTGTGGACAACGCAGGTGAAGCGTATTGATCTAAACAAGCAAAGCTACGAGCGACTGCCCTCGGACGTTCTTGATGCGCCGAACCTCCTCGCCTCCAACGGCGTCTCGCTAGGCGCATTGCTGCCAACTGAGCAAAGTCATGACGTTATGTCCCTTGAACGTGTCGGCATAAAAAAAACCGGAGGGTTCCCTGAGGCTTCCAAAGCCGAACACAGGGGCGTCACGCGGCGTCCTCCTTCGGGCCGATCCACCAGCAAAAGATCGCGCCGGTGGCTAACAGGATACAGGTTCCGAGAAACACGGCGCGCATGCCGATATGGCCCCCGATAAACCCGCCAAGGACCGGGCCAGCCACCTGGCCGACATAGTGCGAAGAGATCGAGAGTCCGAGAATCCTGCCCGTCGCTGCGTCTGGAACGTTGTGCCTGATCACCGCGGTGATGCAGGGCAGAAGGCCGCCGAGCGCTACACCCATCAGGAAGCGCAAGCCGATCAATTGCCAGGCCGAGTTCACGAAAGCCTGCGGTACCAACAAGAGCGCCGCGACGGCAAGCGCCACCATGATGACCCTCCAGTAGCCGATGCGGTCGGCAAGCTTGCCGAGCCATGAGGACGACAGGATGCTGCCAAGCGCCGCAGCCGCCATCACGACGCCCGAAACCATCGTCACATCGGCGTCGGCTACAAACTGCGCGACATAGACGGTGATGATCGGCTCGATCGACATATTGGCCAGCATCAGCAAGAGGCCGAGCGACAGCATGGCGATGACCGGACGCTTGTCAGGAATGGAGGCCCAGCTGCCGCTAGCCTTCTCGGATTTCTTCCGAGCCGTGGACTTCTCCTCCTTGATCAGGAAAGCCGTCCCAAGGAAGGTCAGGAAGATCACGCCGCCGGCCAGGAGGAAAGTGCCGCGAATGCCGATTACAGGTGGCAGCGCGCCGCCGATCAGCGGTCCGACGAGATTGCCGGCCATGATGCCGGCGGATAGCGTGCCCAGCGCCCAGGCGGAGCGATGCTTCGGCGTTTGCGCCGCCACCAGCACCATCGATCCCGACGCATAGCCGCCGGCAAGGCCTGTGAAAAGGCGTAGCGCCACCAGCTGCCAGACATTGCCCGCCATGCCCATTAGCGAGATGGCAACTGTCATGCCGAGGCTGGCGCGGATCAGCATCAGCTTTCGGCCATAAATATCGCCAAGCCGTCCCCAGAGCGGCGCTACGAACGCGGCCGCAAAGAAGGTGGCGCCATAGGCGATGCCCGACCACTGCACGATCGCGGCCTTGTCGCTGACGCCGAGCTCCTCGACATAGAGCGGCAGGAAGGGGAGGAGGAGCGTCATCGCCACGATCGTCGTGAACGAGCCAACAAGGCAAACAATCAGGTTTCGCATCCAATGCGCGGTTTCCGGCTCGGCCCGCGCTTCGGCATCCCATCTCGTCCCGGTCATTTCCCAGCCTTTGCATTCAATGTGTAAAACAGGTCCCTGCTGCCTGATGCCAAGATATGCTCCTTCGCGGCAGCGATGAGATCGGCGCGGGTGAAGAGATCGGGAAGGTTTAGCCGGTCGACATCGAGCGCATAGACCGTAACGTGGTAGCTGTGGACACGCTCGTCGTTCCACGGCGGGCACGGGCCCACATAACCACCATGTGGTCCATCCTCCAGGTTGCCGCCGCCGGTGCCGTTCTGCCCGCGCCGCCCATGGGCCGCGCGCTCCAGCGGCAGGCCATTGGCGGACGGACCGTTTCCGTCCGTGCCTTCACCAAGGCTCGTGCGCGATGGAGGAATATCGGCCAGCACCCAGTGAACGAATTCCATCCTCCTGAAATCCTCCGGGATGATTTTATCCGCCCTGTTGAACAGTGAGAAATCAGCGGGTGCGTCCGGGTCGACCATCGTCAGCGCATAGGATCGCGTGCCCCTGGGGCCCTTCGACCAGGAGACGGCAAGGCTCTTGTTGGGGCCGGGTACTGACTTGCTGGATGATGTCGAAATGCAAAAGCATTTTCCGGCGACAGCGTCGGGCCATTGCTCTTTGAAAACGTCACCTTGAGATCGGCCGAAAGGGCCGGTGTGGCGATGATTGCTGCGACGACGGTGACGTTCACAAGTATAAGCATGGGTTTCATAATGTTGCCCTTTCGCGGTTCGCTCCGGTGAGCTGCGAGGGCATGGTCTAACAAAGTCGTACCGGCTGGCGGTGCACGAAAACGCTCAATATGGAGCGGCAAACGCTCACGCGCTGCGAAGCCGGTCCGTGAAGCGGCGCGGCGAGCGATAGCCTGTGGCGAGCGCGGCTTCCCGCAGCGACAGCCCGTCTTCTGCAAGGAGGGTCTTTGCGAGGCTCACCCGTTCGCTCGCCACAACATCTCGCAGGGAAGCACCCTCGCGTGACAGGCGACGACGCAGCGTGGCGTTGCTCGTGCCGAGCTCCCCGGCGATCAGATCGGCGGTCCAGGCGCGATCCGGCTGCCAGCGCACCAGCGCTCGCACCGCCTCGGCGGTCGTTTCCGGCAAACCGGGCAGGGCGCCGCGTACCGCGAGCACCATCAAGATTTCGAGAAGGCGGTGCTCGAGCAGAGGGACCGGCACATTGCCGTTGGCGATGCCCTGGCCGGCGTGGTTGATGGCTGCGGCCAGTAACGGGTCGAGCGTCAACTCTGTCTGGCAAGCGATCCGGCAAGGTGGAAAAGCCTTCGCTGCCCGCCGTGTCAACTCGTTTGGGAAGGCGATGAAGATCGCCCGATAGACACCAGTCTGCGGATCGGGATCATTGACGACATCGCCGCACCAACCGGCTGGCAGCACGAGGGCCGTGCCGGCCGAAAAGCGTCGCTGCCGTCCCATGCTCACGACTTCCTTTGACCCTTCCAGGATGGCGACGATCGAAACCTGTGAAAAGGCCGAGCCGGCGATGCGTTCGCGTTCGCGCGTGACAAAGGTAAAAAGCGTGGAATAGCTGCCGATCCCGTCGGACGCGACGGTCGGACGGCGATCCTTCGCCGCCAGGCGGCGCAGCTTTTCCAACATGTCGTGATGAGCCTCGGGCACTGCAACGGCTTCCTGCTATTTGTTTGCCGGAACAGTCTGGACCACCCGGGCGGCGGTGCCAAGTCCGCAAGGCGTCCTGTCGGTTCGGCCCGCTGATATTATCGACGGACTGAATGAGCTCATCGACCATGAATTCTCGCCGGCACCCAGACAGTTCCGGGAAGTCGGGGTAAAACGGCCTTATCAGTCAGGTGATGAGCGTGAGGTACGGCGAGCTCCAGGCGGGCGGCATAGAGGGAGAGGAGGGAAGTGGGATTTGTGGCGGGTTAGGAGGCTGGAGATGGTTCCGGCCGGCCCCCCATGGAGAAACTGATATGGCACAAGCCACCCAGAAAATCACCCTCAGCGCAGCCCGGGATATTCCCTTCAACAAGCTGGTGCTCAGTCAGCAAAATGTCCGCAAGATCAAGGCGGGCATCTCGATCGAGGACCTTGCCGAAGACATCGCCCATCGCGGGCTACTCACCAGCCTCAACGTCCGCCCCGAACTCGACGGCGATGGCAACGAAACCGGCATCTACCGGATCCCGGCTGGCGGGCGCCGGTACCGCGCCCTCGAGCGTCTTGTGGCGCAGAAGCGTCTGGCCAAAACTGCCGGTGTCCCTTGCATCGTCAGCAAAGGCGAGACCCTTGAAGTCGAGGACTCCCTCGCCGAAAACGTCCAGCGCGTATCCTTGCATCCGCTTGATCAGTTCCGTGCCTTCCAGACTTTGCGCGACCAGGGTCTCGGCGAGGAGGAGATAGCCGCACGCTTCTTCGTCTCGGTTACCACCGTCAAGCAACGCCTGCGGCTCGCCTCCGTCTCGTCGCGGCTTCTCGATCTTTATGCCGAGGACGAGATGACTCTCGAACAGATCATGGCCTTCTCGATCACCAACGACCATGTTCGCCAGGAGCAGGTCTGGGATACGGTCTCCCGCTCCCATAGCCGTGAACCTTATTATATCCGCCGACTACTGACGGAGACCGCGATCCGCGCCAGCGACCGCCGCGCAGTCTATGTCGGCATCGAAGCTTACGAGGCCGCGGGCGGTGTGACCATGCGTGATCTGTTCGACCAGGATCAGGGCGGCTGGCTGCAGGATCCGGCGCTGCTCGAGCAGCTCGTGATGGAAAAGCTGAAGGCCGACGCCGAGGCGATCCGCGTGAGCGAAGGCTGGAAATGGGTTGAAGCCGCCTTCGACTTTCCCTACGGCCACACGTCCGGCCTTCGCCGCTTCTACGGAGAGCAGGCCGAGATGACCGAGGCGGACTTGGCCCACTATGACGCCACCCGTGCCGAATACGATAAGCTCGACGCAGAATATTCGGAAGCAGATGAGTACTCGGAAGCGACCGAACAAAAGCTGGACGAGCTCGGCGCAGAGCTCGACCGGCTCAACGACCGCCCATATCTGTTCGATCCGCAAGAGATCGGCCACGGCGGTGTCTTTGTGTCGCTCGGCGCCAGTGGCGAGCTCAAGATCGAGCGAGGCTTCGTGCGGCCCGAGGACGAACTGAAGAGTGAAGCCGATCTCTCGAGTGATGTCGGTCACAATCGTGACGATCGTGGCAATGAACTCTCGGTAAGAGGCGCCGCCGGTGGCGAGGACACCCAACCAGACGACGAGGACGAAGCGATCAAGCCACTTCCCGACCGCATGGTTCTCGATCTGACGGCGGCGCGCACGGTCGCTTTGCGCAACGCGCTCGCGAACGATCCTGTCATCGCCTTCATCGCGGTCCTGCATGCCTTCGTCCTGAAGACCTTCTACGTTTACGGCTCGGATTCATGCCTGGAGGTGACGCTGCAAAGCGCTCGTTTCGCCCAGACGCCCGGCCTCGGCGATACAGTCTGGGCAAAGGAGATCGAGCAGCGGCACGAAGGCTGGGGCCAGGATCTTCCCAAGGATCCGGATGATCTCTGGGACTTCCTGATCACGCTTGACGAGGTCAGCCGGCAGGCTCTGTTTGCCCATTGCGCCTCGCTGTCGGTCAACGCGGTGATCGAACCGTGGAACAAGCGGACCCGGGCGATCGCCCATGCCGATCAGCTTGCCCGCTCGATTGGTTTCGACATGGTGCAGGCCGGCTGGACACCGACCGCCGACAACTATCTCGGCCGTGTCACCAAGGCGCGGATCCTACAGGCGGTTCGAGAAGCCAAGGGTGATCAGGCGGCGGAGCTGATCGGCCATCTCAAGAAGACTGACATGGCCCGCGAGGCCGAACGGCTGATGACAGGCAGCAGTTGGTTACCGGAACCGCTTCGCATAACGGTCGAGGACGGCATCAGCGAAAGCGATGCCCCCGGAGAGACCGTTGGTTCCGATCATGCTGAGACTGGGGAAGCTCAGGACCTGCCCGCTTTCCTGCTCGACCAGCCGGAAACATCGGACGACGACACCGGCGATACCGAAAGTGGCATGGACGGCGAGCATCTCGCGGCGGCCGAGTAGGTTCACCAGCATCCATCAGCCTGACCCGATCGCCGTTGCGGTCGGGTCTTCTTCCGCCCGGCCATCGCGCCGGGTTTTTCCGTTTCAGGAGGCATCTATGCCTGACTTCACGATCGAGACCACCTACCACCTGCCGGTCTTCCGGCACCGCACCTACGCGGCCGACACGCTGGAGGCGGCCTGCCGTGCCGCCATTGACGACGACAGCTGGGAGATCGCCGAGAAGGACTTCGACTCCTCCGGTCCAGTTCATGTCACCGGCATCTGGGACGGCACACATGCGGCCTATGCGGGTCCGCCGCTCCAGATCCCGCAGCAGTTCGACGAACCTGTCCAGCGCCGGGCGCGTCATTTCGAGATCCTGCTCGGACTGTTGAAGATGTTGTTAAATGACATCAGTTCGGCCCGGCCGCCATTGCCCGATTGGCTCGCCCGATCGGCCTGGGCGATTGCCCGAGGAGAAGCCATTCTCGCCGGAGAACCCGATCCCGAAGAGCCGGTCGACCTACCAAAGCCTTCCCACGTCCTGGTCAGGCTGCAAGAGGCTGGTGTACGCGACGCAATCGCCGCCGTGCTCGAAATAGATCCGAGTTTCAAAGCACTATCGCCCGAGGCGGTGACCGACGACGAGGTCCACGCCGCATGCCGTTCCATCGCCGCCACGATGGATTTTTCCGACGCGGTCGGAAGCGCCGAATTTCAGGCAGCGCTCTCGGCGATCCGTTCGGCGCATCGCCGGCTTACGTCCGATTAATTCATCTTCTTCCCCAGAATCCCTCAACCTCGCCCGGCCACCGCGCCGGGTTTCATCTTATGGAGACAATCCAAATGAATTCCCTCGCATCCACTAACCAGCCAGCTTCCTCCGGTTTCAAAGTCGATATCTCCCGCGGCGAACGGATTGGCCGCGTTTCGTCCGAATGGTTTTCGCGCCCTGATGACGAACGCTTCCTGTCGCTGAACGATCTCTACGACACGGTCCGGTCCCGCGCTGACCGCGCCCATGCCCGAACGATCGAAAGCGCCGCGATCCGCGTCGAGGCTACGCGCGACAATGCGGAGCGGCTTGAACTTCTCGTTCCAGGTCAGCGCCAGCCGATCGCACCGACCCACTGGAGCTACGGTCAGCTCTGCAGCCTGGTCGGTGCACCGTCGAGCTACATGCGGCAACTCCCCGCGCCTCTTGCCGCGATCAACCTGCAGCACGGCCTGCTCAATCACCGTGCCGAGCTGGTAAAAACGCTCGAGATGGACGATGGCCGGCTCGAACTGCGCGCGGTGACGGGACCCGAATACGGCCGCATCTGGGATCACGAACTGGTCTCGGCGGTGATGAAGATCGCCGGCAATGGGACCGGCGACACGATGTGGAAAGTGCCGGGCGTCCTGGACTGGGCGACGATGAGCCACAATCCCTTCGTCGACATCACCAAAGATACGACGACGCTTTATGCCAGCGACCGCGATGTCTTCCTGTTCCTCGTCGACGACACCCATCCGATCGAAGCCGGGCGATTGCCCAACGGTGAGCCCGACCTCTATTTTCGCGGCTTCTATGCCTGGAACTCGGAGGTAGGCTCGAAGACACTCGGCATCGCCTCCTTTTATCTGCGGGCGGTCTGCGCCAACAGGAACCTCTGGGGCACTGAGAATTTTGAGGAGATCACTATCCGCCATTCGAAGTTCGCCGCCCAGCGTTTTGCGCATGAAGCAGCACCCGCGCTGACCCGCTTTGCCAATTCGTCGCCCGCTCCGTTCATCGCCGGCATCAAGGCGGCACGCGAAAGGATCGTCGCGCGCAAGGATGACGACCGTGAGAGCTTCCTGCGTCGGCGCGGCTTCTCGAAAGGCGAGACCGGCAGGGTGATTGAGATGGTCTTGTCGGAAGAGGGGAGGCCGCCGGAATCGATCTTCGATTTCGTACAGGGGATCACCGCACTGGCGCGCACCAAGACCAATCAGGACACGCGTCTCGAGCTCGAAGGAAAGGCCAAGAAGCTGCTGGAGAGCGCCTCCTGACACGTTCAAACGTACCGGGCTCAGAACCCGGCCGCGTCGGCAAATCCCGTCATCGTCATCACAGAGCCCGGTCAAGCGCCGGGCCTCATTTTGTCTGGTGCACCCAATGGCTATCCCCGATCATGCCCGCACAAACTTCGACACGCTGCTGCGCGCCGCGTCCGATGGTAATCTTGCTCTCATGGAATGCCTCGATGCCACTACACGCGAGCCGGGTTACGTGCTCTGCGGCGTCGGCCGCAGTAACGGCGAATTTTTCTTCACGCCGTTTGGTCATCTGGCCGACGGCAATCCTTACGACGCCTACCTGCCGCCGGATCGAGAGAATCCCGCTGGCTTCATCGTAAACCCGCCGTGCTAGGCGCGATCGCCGGCGGTTCAACCTGCCGATCCCCGACCCTTCCACGGCCGCCCAGATGTGGCCTCCGACCTAGTCGGCAGGACACCGGACCTTGCAGTTCTTTCCTCACTCCTGGAGCGTCCCCTTATGAATATCATTTCGCATCCTCAAAACGTTTCCACCTCTCCGCGTCCTATGGCCAGAACCAGCGCCGGGGCACTTATTCATGGTGCCGAACAGATCAGGTCGCTGGAGCAAGGTAAAGGCATCGCCACCGCCGACCTGAGACAGGTCATGACGGAGGTTTTCGGCGGCAGCGACGCCGAAGGCCGCTGGCTCCGGAAGGATGCCTATAAACCAACAGAGGTCGCCCAGGTCTTGTTTCTATCCCGCTCAATCACCTCCCGGGTCCAGTCGCCTCAATCGGCGCGTGCGATGCTGATGAAGGCGGCCCGGCTCTCGCCGACCCACACGCGCCGATCCGAGGAGATGATCAGTTGGAAGCTCCGTTCCTTTGTGCCTGTCGCAGGTGAGGGCACGGCGATCCTGTCGAAGCTGAATGATCGTCATTACCTTGTCGATGTCGCACACCGGTCATGATGGAGGTCTGCCATGCACTCCGCGTCGGATCTGGCGGGCCGTCTCGCGCGGGACGCGGAGGCGGTCTGCCGGCACTATCTCTCCGCCGGCCGTCGTGCCGGCAACTACTGGCTCGTTGGCGATGTCAGCAACAGAAAGGGCCGGTCGCTCTATGTGCACCTCGTCGGCCCGCGCGCCGGCCGCTGGACCGACGCGGCGACAGGCCAGTTCGGTGATCTGCTCGATCTGATCCGGGAGACTTGCGGTCTCGTCGACTTCCGGGACGTTGCAGACGAGGCGCGTCATTTCCTCAGCCTGCCTCGACCAGAGCCGGTGTCCTCTCGCGGGACCGATGCTTATGATTTCGCCCCGGTGGAACGGCGCACTGGCGTGCAGGCACAGCGGCTGTTCCGGATGACGCAGCCCCTGGCGGGCACGCTTGCCGATACCTATCTGCGCGGGCGCGGCATCTTACGGGCATCGACGCATGCGGCGCTGCGCTTCCATCCGTCCTGCTACTATCGTGATCTCGTGAGTGGTCGCACGACCAGCTATCCGGCCCTGATTGCCGCCGTGACCGACTCTGCCGGCGCGATCACCGGTGTGCATCGCAGCTGGCTCGATCCTGACGGCGCCGGCAAGGCGAAGGTCGACGATCCGCGGCGCGCACTTGGCGGGCTCCTCGGGAATGGCGTCCGTTTCTGCTTTCCGGTCAATGCACCTGTCCCGGTCATGGCTGCAGGCGAGGGCATCGAAACAATGCTGTCGCTCGCACACGTGATGCCCGGCATGCCGATAGTGGCGGCGCTCACGGCCAACCACCTTGCCGCCTTCCGTTTCCCGCCCGGATGCCGGCGCATCTATATCGCCGCAGACGCGGATGCCGCCGGCCGGCATGGGATCGAGGGCATGAGCCGCCGGGCGCAGGAGTGCGGGATCCTGCCACTGGTGCTGTCGCCGGAGCTCGGCGACTTCAATGAAGATCTTCGCTGGCTGGGCCCGGACCGGTTGACGGCAAACCTCAGGGCACAACTCGTCCCGGAAGACGCGATGGCTTTTCTTCCAGCCTGACGTCGGGGACGAGGTTGGGGGAGGGCCCGGCCGCGGCACTGGCGAGGCGCAATCCATTGGCCTTATTCGGGATGGGCGCGCGCCCGCGGGCCTGCCGAGAGGCGACCCTTACCACGCGGGCCTCCGGGCCTTCAGCGGGTCGGTCGGGTTTCTTCCCCTGCCAGACCGCAGGCGCGGTCCGTCATTCCTCGCGGATCAAGAAACCCTCCCTCCGCCGCCCGGCGCTTCGCTGGGCCGCGGCACTTCGCTTGCGGTTCCGGCCTCGGCCCGCGTGATCGGGTTCGCCGTCAGGCCGCGAGAGGCGCGGCCCCAAACCGATGGAGACCACCATGGACCTGATCCTTCACCCCGAAGACACCTTCGAGCCCCACCATACATCCTCCCCGACCGACCGCTTCATCTACGAGATGCAGGTCTTCGGCTATCGCCCCTTCCAGGACGAACCCGATCCGCGGCCATTGCCGGAGGAGCCCCAAGTCCGCTCATCGATCACCACGCTCTTCGACGCCCTCGCAGAAATGCTCGGCGACACCCGCCTGGAGCCCGATCTCGAAGACCTTTTCTGGTCGATCCCCAATCTCTTCCATCGCGCCGGCGAACGGATCCAGCGCGAACTCGATCGTAACGAAGAGGCGCAACGCACCGGCCAGCGCGAGCAGGACGGCTCGGAGGTGAAGAGCGTCGAACTCGAACGCCTCATCGCCGAAGGCATCACGCTCCTGGAACGCCGCAACAGCTTCGAGTTCATGCGCGACTTCAGTGCCGACCTGTACGAGGCGCAGACCGGATCGTCCTGGCGGCCGCGCAGCGGCTCCAAGGTCAACCACGCCAACATGACGGCGGCGATGATCGACAGCCGGGACTTCCTCTCCGCCCGACGCCGCGCCGAAACCGAGGTGCTGATCCCTGCCGGAACCAAGATCGCATTCGCCGGCGGTATGGACTACAACGATCATGAGCGCATCTGGGCCAAGCTCGATCAGGCGCATGCTAAGCATCCCGACATGGTGCTCTTGCACGGCGGCTCGCCGAAAGGCGCTGAACGCATCGCCGCCTGCTGGGCGGATGCGCGCCAAGTGACGCAGATTACCTTCAAGCCCAACTGGACCAAACATGCCAAGGCTGCGCCCTTCCGGCGCAATGACGAGATGCTTTCAGTCATGCCCGCCGGATTGATCGTCTTTCCCGGAAACGGCATCACCGGCAATCTCGCCGACAAGGCACGCCAGCTCGGCATCCCGGTCTGGCAGGCTTCAGGAGACGGCGCCTGATAGCCTGTGTCAAAACGCAAGCATCTCCAAGGTGGGTCGCAGGCGTGCAGGCGCGCCCGACCCACGCCTCCGTCCGGGGTCTCGCTTCGCCAGCCATCATCCTCAGCGGGACCAAAGTCGGGGCGATCCGCCTCCTATCGGAAGGAACTGCGGGGCGCTTGTCGTGATTGTTACCGCGCCTTGGTTGGCTCGGCCCCCCGCAGGGCGATTGCGATGATGTTGATCGGCTCGCTTTGAGGACGGGCGGAGGCAGGATCGCGGCACCTCGATCGGTTGTCGCCACCATTAGCGGTTGAAGCCGAAAGCGCGGCCCACACGGCAACGCCGAAACCTCTTTTCAATCGAACGCACAAAGTAAGACGAGGCGACGCTTCAGACGTATACCGCCGGCAACATCGACTATGCTCGGATCATCGCACTTGCCGGTGACGGGTCGCCCTCACTCGGCCGTCCAGGGATCGATGACTTCAAGACCAGCGGCATGAAACGCGCTGGCGTCACGGGTCGCGACTGCGAAGCCCTTAGATGCAGCGATGGCCGCAATGTAGCCGTCGGGTGTCGGGAATCCCTTCCCCGATGCACGGGCCGAAGATCCGAGATTGGCATAGTGTTTGGCGGCATCGAGATCGAAGGGCAAAATTCGTCCCTCGAACAGGCCGATCCAGACATCGAGAGCCTCCGCGAGCCTCTGCTTGCGCTGACCATCGGGCATGGTGCGGATGCCGAACATGGCCTCCGCGATCGTGATACTCGAAAGATGGAGGGTCTCGGCAGCTTGCTCGTCGAGCCAGCGCTGTACCATTTGGCTCGGAAAAGGCTTCATCGTCTCCGAGACGACATTGGTGTCTAGCAGAATCATTCGAAGCCCATGGGATGGGCTGGCGTGCGATCAAAGGTCTGTTCAAGGGCATCGACGTCCTCGTTGGTGAGGCCGATGCGACGACTGGCCTCGGCGAGTGCCGTGCCGAGACGGAGACGGGTTGCGGGCCGAACGGCCATTTCCAGAATGTCGCGCATTTCGGCCTCGGCGCTGCGGCCATGCTGTGCCGCACGGATCTTGATGGCGCGATGCGTTTCCTCGGGTATGTTTCGGATTGTTACGGCGGGCATGATAGCACCTCCTGCATAACTGATAGGAATGATGGCAGTATGGAGATTTTGCCATCATATTTCAAGATCAACGTTGAAGAGGGCCTCTGAATCGTAGCCGCCATCATTATGTCTCTCAGGATCGCCCTGTGTGACCTGAAGCCGGGATCACGCATTCAGGACGCCGACGTGTTAGCTGGCATCGGCATGAAGATGCGCTCGATCGGCTGGCGCGCGGCGAAGGCTACGACGATGAGCCATGAACTTCGCCTCAGCCAGGTAACCGGTTATCCCTGTCTTCGGGAATGGCAGGATGTGCGCGGTGAAAAAGCAAGGCAGTCCGATCCTCGGCCGCTTCAGCAAGGCCTTCATGATGTGGCTGCCTTACTTCAGGGGTGGCACTTCTGCCGCCTGGACTGATGTCCGTCGCGGCGCTGCCTTCAGAGCAGGCTTCATCCACGTCCCGACGGTCTAGGATCCGGGTGGGTGCAGCCGCGTGTCGAGCGCGAACGCCTCCTGGAATTCGAGCGCATAGGCACCTGCCCCGCCACCCGCTAGAAAGATCAGGTTCCAGCTGTGCGTCGAGACCGCACTGGGGACCGCGACGAACCGGTGTCGGCGCAGCAGCGCGTCTCCGAAGGCCTGTTGTCCCGCGCCGGGAATGCCCGGCCGCAGCCAGTTGGGATTGGGTACGGTCGCCGGATCAACGACGTGGACATCGGTGGGGTCGGCAACGACGGCCGCCGTTATCATGTGGGCGACCGTATCGAGTGCCCGGAATCCCTTGTGCACCGCCACCTCAAGGATCGCCGTCGCTGGATCGAGCGAGCAGTAGACCGCCCGCACGCCCTTGCTGTTCCAGCGTCCGCCAACCCGATAGGCGCCTTCGCCACTATCCCATGTCGCCGCATGGATGGCTTGATCGAGCCGCCATGCCACAAGCCTGGTTCCGCCGAGCGCAATCGGTAGAAGGGTCATGCATAGACGCCGTATTCAAGGCGGTCGAGATGATCCTCGACCAATTCGACGCCGGCGGGCGTGCCGAGAAGATCGATCGGCCGGCGCTGATCAAGCCCGATCGCTGGGCGTTCCAGCCATTGCTCGGCCTCCGCCTGCGAGCCGAAGACATCCGTCGCCTTGGCAAGGATCTCGGCGAACTTCCAGGCCCGGCCGCTCTGTTCCTGGCTGAGCGGCTTGGACAGCGCGTCCTTCCGGCGCTGCCAGGTGCGCAGGCTCATGCCGACCGCTTTTTCCAGCGATTCGTTCTTGCCTATGACGACAAGATTGCCGACAAGGTGATCGAGCGCTGAGGCCGGCAGGCCGTGCAACAGCAGTTCATGCGCATCAAGCACACTGGTCAACCGGCGCGCAAGCACCCGCGAACCGCCTAGCAGGGCTTCGATCTTCTGCAATTTTCCACCAGCGACTGTTGTGGAACGGGCTTTAGCTGCGAGGGCCATTATCGTTCTCCACGTCAAGTGTCGCGTACAATATGTCATCTGTCGTGGTGTATTTCAAGGCGGGGCGCATCCGGCCCGGTCACACTGGGATCATGACGTTCCCGATCACTCGCGTCCCCTCGGCTTGGCCGGTGGCGGGGGTCCGTTGATCCGAATGCCACTCACGCATGCCACGAGCGCGGTACTTGGCGGGGTCCGCAAGGGCAGCCAGGGCGAGGTCTCCGGCCGACGTCGCAATCAAGGACCATTCCCGTTCTTTATGTCGCCTTTCTAAGGGACCGGCCGCGATCAGCGTCAACCCCGCAAGGGGGTTCCCCTCCGCTAAAGCTTCGGTGACGCCCGCGGCGCAGCCCCTTCTTCGGGCGCCATCGGGAATGGTCCCGATGCAACGAAGGAGACAATCCCATGGCTACTACGATCGCAACCCTCACCGAAAAGACCGACGGCACTCTCGAAGGCGTCTTCGCCACCATCCGGGTCAACGCCCCGATCGCCCTCGTCCCGAATGCCAGCAAGGCGAGCGAAGAGGCCCCTGATTACCGCATCATCCATCGCAAGACCGGCTTTGAGATCGGCGCAGGCTGGAACCGCATCTCCCGCCAGACCGGCGAGGAATACATCTCCACCAAGCTCGAAGCGCCTGAGATCGGCGTGATCTTCGGCAACGTCGCCCCGGCGCCCGGCGGCGAGCCGGGCAAGAAGGTCATCCTCTGGAACAGCCCGGCCTGATCCAGATCGCCGGCCCCGACATCGGGGTCGGCCTCCCCATTCCAAAGGAGACCGCCATGAGCCGCTACACAATCACTGTCACCCGGACCGCATCCCGCCACTCAGACCCGGATGCCATCATCGGCTACGACCGTCCGCTTCAGACGTTCTTCCTCCAGGCATTTCCGGATGCCGATGGCGAGGATCTGGAGCTCTGGCTGGGTACGGAGTTTCGGGAGTTCGAAACACTGTCGCAACTGCGCACCGCGGCAATCGCGCGCGGTTTCGACTTCATACCTCTGGCATCCGGCATTCTTCACAGGCTGCTGGACGATCACGCCCGTGAAGCGCATCACGTTGTCAGCGATACGATTATTCAGGATCTTATAAACGTGACATCTGCCTGCTGATGCAAGCCTAGAACGAAACAGCCCGGCACGCTTGCCGGGCTGTTTTTTTTGCTTGCCTGGTAAGATTACTTGTTCAGCGCATCCTTGAGAGCCTTGGCAGGCGTAAAAGCCAGCTTTTTCGCGGCGGCAACCTTGATCGTCGCGCCAGTCGCCGGGTTACGCGCCTCGCGCTCCGGAGTGTCCTTCACCTTGAATTTGCCGAAGCCGGGCAGCGATGTCTCGTTGCCGGCCACGGCCGCCTCGGTGATCGAAGCGATCACCGCCTCTACGATAGCTTTTCCCTGAACCTTGGTGAGGCCATGCTCGCTGGCAATCTTGTCGGCAATTTCATTGGTCGTGGTCATTTTCTTCTCCGCATCGTGTCAGATGCAGAATCCCTGCCATTGTCGACCGGGTCTGTCATCGACACGCCGCGGCAAATCGTTCGCAAAGCCCGGGATCTCCACAGTTATTCACTTAATCACACGTCAGTTACCCGAAGACGGGTATCGAGCCCGTCCTCGGGTCAGGGTGCGATACGGAGAGGAAATGTCTGCTCAGTCCGTCCGAGGATGCCATGGTGCCATGCCGGCCTCAAGGACGAGTGGTCCCCCCAATTTTGCCTCCGCTCCGGTACCCTGCGCTCCAACAAAATCGGCACCCCCACTCGCCGGCTCCGCCGGTCGCGGGCGCGATCCTTGACCCGGCCACGCCCCCATGACCGCGCGCGTCGTCTTTCACAAACGTCAAGGAGACGACGACGATGCTTCTGGAACAACACATTGAAGAACTGCGAGCCGAATTGCGAAACGCCGTGTACCGCGACGAACGCCGCGAAATCGAGGTCGAGCTGGAACTAGCATGCGCCGAGTTGGCGGTGATCATGGCCGAGCAGGAGGGTGTCATCGACATCGAGCCACCCTTCTGAGGCGGCTTTTGCCCTGTCGTCTGGTCTGACGCGCCGGATCGACCGGCGGTTCAAACCCGAAGCTTCGCTTTGCATCCGCGGTCACCGGAACGGGCCCCGTTTCCTGATTGAGGGAAGCGGTGGGATCCGCATTCGTCTTTAACGCCGGGCCATCCCGTGGGAACAGCGTCGCCCCTTGGCGCACCCTTCGCTATCTGTCAGCATTTCAGCTTGCCGGACAGGCGGTTTCGGCCTGTATCCGCGCGACCGTCTCTTTCGCAGAAGCTGAAGAAAGAGCCTGACCGCTTCTTCCTCCCGCGCGAAATGATGCTCCCGCCTTTGACCCTTCGCGCCGATACGACCCCATCGACGGATGAGACATGTCTCGCCGAACAGGTTGGGCTCGATCGACATGGCATAATAGCGGGCCATGTTTTTCCTGTCGTCGATGCGTTCGACATAGATCTGGTAGGATTGTGCAATCATGAAACGGAGAATCGGACAAGGCGGACTCCGCGTCCAACGACATATTTGAATCGGTCTGCCTTGATTGATTCATGCTGATGATGGGTTTCCGAGGGATGATCTGAGCGAGCCGCCCGCGGCGATAGGTGCAAGCGGGCAACGCTCACTGAGCCCGAGAACGGTCTCCGCCCATTCGCGTCACGTCCTTCCCGCGGTTGCGGCACAAACGGAGAAGGTTGGGCCTGTCAAGCGGACGCTGCCGCGACTTCTCCACACAAGACCGAGAGAAGGACTGTGCTTTGCTGCGTCCTCATTCTCCGGCCCCGGCTTCACGCAATCCTCCCCACCTGCGGCGCGCTCGCCGTCTCCTCGTTCGCTTGCAATCGACGCCGGGCTACCGACATCCCCGCAACTCACGACGACGCCCCGTTTCATATCTCCCACCAAACCGGTCCCGCACCTCGCTGCTGCTCCGGCGCGGATCACATGCCAAGCCTGTGTTCGCTGTTGCTTCGTCTGTCGACCCGCAACAACATGGGCGTGTCGGGCACGGCGCCCGGACCGCTTTGGTGGGAGATGGCAGGATAGGCTATTGGTATACCAATAGCCGTTCGCCCGAGGGGCGATTGTCTCTAAGGCGAGCAGGCGACCCCTTGGATTATTGACCCCAGACGCGATCGGGAAAGCAGCTCTTCAGAGAATAGGTGAACGGGCGAAACCGCGAATAGGCAAAATGCCGATCCGCCGGTTGAGCAACCGGTTGGTTGGGTGGATGGCCAATACAGCGAACAGGGGTCTCAGCGCGTCGGCCTTTGAGGGACCAGGCCGCTCGGTGAACCAGCGTATCCCTGAATCAGGTAGCAGGCGTCTGTGCAAGTGAGTGAATAGGTGGAGCGCCGATCCACCAAATGACGGTTTGGCTTCTCGGTAAATCGGCCTGTGAGCGAACCAATGGCTGAGCGTCTGGGTGGACGAGTGTTTGCTTAAACAGGTGGACGCGCGTAGCTGCGATTGAATGTTTCGAAGAAGCAGCGGGTGAGTAATCAGGTGAACCCGCGTCCGCGCGAACAGTGCTGATCAATTGTCGGAGTTGCGAGGTGCCGGGAAGCAGCCTCACATCGAGTGTGAATATGTGATGGGCGGTCCGTCGTTCGGTACAGCCCGGCCTGTGGGCTCCCTGCACCAGCTTGAAGCCTCGTATTCTCGATGAGGCGATGATTTCGCTGATCTCCGTGCGAAGCATGGCTGATTGTCAGCCTGAAGAGGTCGGCGTTCGGAAGAGAGGATGCCACTGGATTGCTTCGAGGTTGCCGCAGTTCATCGCACTTTCCATTCTTGAGAATCTGGTATATGACTGCTCAAAATTATACTGAAGTACAAGTTTTGCAGCGGTGTCCATCCGTTGCCGGTGACATCTCTCACGTGTTGCACGGTGCCGGGCAGCGATTCTGCGCAGATAACTGCAAGGTCTTCCGAAGCGAAACAGCAGGACGGTTTCCCACTGACGAGCCACCGCGCAACCGTCGTCATCCTTTTGTGGGCTCGCGCGAGATCTCTATCTCAAGGCTCTCGAATACGCCGGATACCAGCAGGAAACTTAGGAGGTGAGCCGTGGAAATCCTGAAAGCTCTGTTTTGGCCGTTGGCCATTGCGATCCCCTTGGCAGCGTGCGGACAACTTGAGCAGCCGCCCCGGCCGCTGCCGCCAGCGCCCGACGCCTATCTCAGTCTTGCTGCCTGCAAACACTATCCAGCGAATATCGTTGAGTGTCAGCTGGAGTACGGTACGCAGTTTGGGCGCCACCGACTCGGCCCGGTACAGCAGGTCTCACGCGATCTGAAGACGGATCTCGATCGTTCTCCCTATCAGGTTTCATCTTGCTGGCCTGCTTCCAGGATCCAGCGGGAACTCCCGAATTTCACGTGCCGAATCTATCGTGCGTATTCAGGGGCCGATTCTGGCTCCGTGCTCGTCAAAGGAGGCACTGCGGTTAAACTGGCTCGTATTCTCGGCGATCGGGAGCAGATTTCTTACCGCTGGAAGCCCGATCAATGGTCAAGGGTACACGACTGAATTCATTGGGCATTTTAGGAACTCTCGGCTCATCCCATAACAGAACTTGCACTACAGTGCTATTTTTTGATTGATTTCCCGCTCGGATTGCAGTTCAAAACTTGTACGGCAGTATAAGTTATGGACTCGTTCGAAATGGATGACAGCCCGCCTTCTTCTGTGAGCAACCCGACAGCCAGAGCGTCGCGGCGGACGGTCTGGCCCGCTATGACGTCACTGCTTCTGGCGGCCAGTTTTGCCTCGACTTCCGCCGAGAATGATCCACGCCGGAGAAGCGAAAGCCGCGAGCTTAGCGATCGGCCCATTGGTTTTGCCCTCAACCATTCGGAAGAGCGCGCCGCGCCGGCAACACCTGTGGCGGTATCGCTTCTTGGTGTGACGCCCGAACATCTATTGCCGCCAGCCATTGATCTCGCCAATTTCAACGAACGTTATTGGGGGCGGGCCGAAATCAACGCCGCCACCGAAAATCTTGCCTTCGTCGTAAAAGCAACGACCCGATCCCGGCTTGCCGGTCCTGAACTATCGGAACAATTGGCGCGCGACACGAGAACATTGCGGGACCACTCCGTGTTCTCACCGATCAGCGTCTTCTCGTTTGAGCCGGGTCGAGGGGAACGGGCCGGCGATCCAGCTGTCGACGCCGGCAACGCCGCGGATCAAACATCGACGCAAGGTCGTCCCGACCTGCTTTCCGGCGTGCCTGAAGAATACGCAACACTCGCGGTGCAGATTGCGGCGGAGGAGAAGGTCGATCCGAACTGGGTACTGTCGATCATGCGCGCTGAAAACGCGCGTTTCGATCCGGACCTGGTCAGTTCGGCTGGTGCCGTCGGCCTGATGCAGGTGATGCCAAAGATCGGTGAGGCTTTCGGCGCCGATGACCTTACTGACCCCGAACAGAATATTCGTGCAGGAACGCGTTTCCTGCGTGTGCTCATCGACAAGTATCGCAACCCGGTGCTGATCGCCTCCGCGTATAATGCCGGAGAACCACGTGTCGATGCGCATCAATCCTTGCCGCTCATCCGCGAAACCGCGGACTATGTGACGCGCGTCGTCGGCTACTACACCGGCAAGCCGGCAACCAGCCTGCCTTACACACCCAGGCCGACGGCTAGCCCTGAATCCAGTCAGCACCGCCGCGCAGGGCTGGTCGACCGGGCAAGGTCCCCGATGCTTGTCTTCTCGGCCACAAAGCCCCTTGTCTCGGACGACAGCCCGCAACAGCCAATGAAAGCGATCCAACGCGGCGGCCCGGTCAAAATCGTCACGGAAGAGGTAGTTCAATGAGCATAATGATCACGGCAATCCTTGTTGGCAGCGTCACCTGCCGCTCCCCTTTTAACCGTAAGTGGGCCGGCCATGTCGCTATGGTATTGCTTGCGGCCTCGATCCTGTTCGTCAGTCAATATGAGCCGGCCGCCGCGCAAAGCCTTGATGCGCTGGAGAATGCTGCCGATAGACTGGTGCAATTCTTTACCGGCCCCTTCGGCCGTTCGGTGGGCGCGATCGCGTTCATCGGCATGTTCCTGGCTGCCGCTTTTGGTTTCTGGTCATGGGGAGCGCTCCTGCGGGTCGGCGGAAGCCTCGCGGGCATGTTTGCTGCCGCTGAGCTTGTCGACTTCCTCGCTGGGTCGTGATCATGACGAACTCTGCCAACAAAGCCGCAGGCGGGGACGACTACATCGAATCTTATCCTGTCATCCTTGCCCTCACGCGTCCGCCGACAGTGATGGGGATCCCTTACACCTATTTCCTCGCTGAATGCTTCATCTCGCTCATGGTGTTCATGGTGCTGGGTTCCATTCTGTGGTTTCCCGTCTCCTTCGTCACCCTGCACGGCATTCTCTACGTGCTGACGGTCAAACTCGACCTCTGGTTTTTTGACATTCTCGGGCGCCGCAGCATGTGCGGCGTCAATCCCCTCGGCCGCAGGCTGGGCGGGGGCATCCGGACCTACGGAGCTTGACCGATGGGCACCACGGCACGATCGCTGAAGGGAAGCTTGTCGAAGGGCTGGGAGATCTTTGCCGATCGCGGCATCTCGGCTCACGTTCCTTTCTATGTCCCGATTGAAAACGGCATTATCCGGCTGAAAAACGATTGCCTGGTATCGACCTTGCGTCTCACCGGCTTCTCGTTCGAAACGGCCGATATTGAAACGATCAATATGCTGCAGCGGCAGCGCAACGCCGCGTTTCGCGCCATTTCCTCGATCGGCAGCTTTGCGCTCTACACCCATGTTGTCAGGCGTAAGGTCGCACCGTCCTTGCCGGCTACGTTCGCCGACCCTTTCATTCAGCGTCTGGACGATGTCTACCAGGCAAGCATCTCGAGGAACGAGATGTTCGTCAACGACACCTACATTTCACTCGTTGTGCGGCCGCTATTCAAACGAGGCTCAGCACTGTCCCGCATCATGGGCATCGGAGGCGATGTCGTGCGGAAAGAGCTGCTTCGATCGATTCGAGACAAACTGGTCGAGGCGACGAAAGCACTGGAGAAGTCACTCGCGGCCTACGGTCCCAAAGTCCTGCGTGACGTGCAGCGTGTCCAGGTTGACCTTGGAAACGGCAAGACGATCTATCGCGACTTTTTTGAAAATATGGAGCTCGATGAGGGTACACCCAAAGCCTGGTTTTCGGAGCAATGCGAATTTTTCTACACGCTGCTGAATGGCGCTCGTGTGCGGCCCATCCGGCTCGGCAACCTGCCCATCGACGCCATGCTGCCAGCGCGTCGCACGTCGATCGGCAACCGAACGATCCATCTTCAGGGTGATACTGCCGGCGACGACCGCTACGCCGCAATGGTCTCTTTGAAGGAATATCCGCCCGAGACCGGCGCCGGCATGCTCGACTACATTCTCAAACTCCCATTCGAGATGGTGCTCACGCAGTCGATGTCCTTCATTGACGACGTCACAGCAAGAAGCCGGATCGAGCGCCTCGATCGGCAGCTGTCAAAGGCAGACGAGGGTGGTTCCAGCGTTCAGGCCAGTCTCGATACTGCGCGGGACGAGTTGGCGAGCAAGCGCGTGGCCTTCGCGGAGCATCATCTGACTGTGATGCCGATTGCGACATCGCCGGCTCAGCTTGACGATGCCGTTGCTCTCATCGGCAACGAGCTAGGTGCGTTGGGCGCTTCCTATGTCCGTGAGGATCTAAACGCGGAGCCCGCCTATTGGGCGCAGCTCCCCGGAAATCAGGCCTATATCGCCCGGCGCGCGGTGATCTCGACGCTCAATTGCGCGGGCCTGAGCAGTTTCCACGCCTATCCCTACGGCAAGCCGGACGGCAATCACTGGGGTCCTGCGATCACCATATTTGAGACGACGTCGGGCACACCGTTCTTCTTCAATTTCCATCAGGGGGATGTGGGACATACGACGGTATTCGGGCCGACTGGTTCCGGCAAAACCGTCATCATGGCTTTTCTGATCCTCCAGGCCTACCGGGTCAGCCCGCGTCTCAAGACGATTGTTTTCGACAAGGACCGCGGTCTCGACATCATGGTTCGCGCGGCGGGTGGGACCTACATGACGCTCGAACCCGGCGAGCCGTCAGGTTGGAACCCTTTGCTTCTTGATGATACCGAGGATAACCGCGTCTTCCTCTATCAGCTCTTAAGCTTCATGCTGAAGCCGTCGAAGGAAGGCGAGAGCCTGACGCCGCAGGAGGAGACCATCATCCGCACGGCGATCAAGTCGGTCCTCAAAACCAGGGATCGGTCCTATCGCAGCCTGTCGTCACTTCGTGCCCTGCTCGCCGGAAGCGAAAGGACCGAGGGAAGCCTGATCGCACGGCTCGACAAGTGGGTCGATCACGGCCCTTATGCGTGGCTCTTCGATAACCCCGACGACAGCCTTGATATCTCGCGGCCGATGGTTGGATTCGACATGACGTCGATCCTCGACGATCCACCGGTTCGCACGGCAGCACTTCTCTACATGTTCCACCGGTTGGACGAAGTCTATGACGGTAAGGCGCCGATCATCAACCTGATGGACGAAGCATGGAAGCTGCTCGACGACGACGAGTTCAAGCGCACGATGAAGGACTACTTCAAGACCATCCGAAAGCGAAATGGTCTGGTAATTTTCGGCACGCAGTCCGCTGATGACGTGGTGCAGTCGAGCGTGAGCCGGACGATCATCGAACAGACCTCGACCAACATTTTCTTCGCCAATCCCAAGGCGGACGAGAATTCCTACATGGAGCACTTCGGCCTTTCCAGGGCCGAATTCGACTGGGTCAAGAATGGTGATCCGGCCTCACGCTTCATGTTGATCAAGCACGCGAAGAGCAGCGTGATCGCGCGTGTCGACATGTCCCACATGCCGGAGTTCATCAAGGTCCTTTCCGGCCGAGAAGAAACCGTCCGCGAAGTTGAGATGCTTCGCGAGGAATATGGCGACGATCCGAAGAACTGGCTCTCGAAATTTTGCGACTGGGAGGGGGATGCGTCCGATGACCAACGCAAGGCTTCCTGAACTGGCAACCGTCAGTGCCGTGGTATTGGCCAGCGTGTTCGGACCAGTCGCGGTGCTAGCGCAGGTACCGGTGAACGACGACGCCCGCCGCAATATCCAGCACGAGACCGAGAACTGGTACAAGACCTATCAGTCAGACACGAGAAGCGTGAAGGGCGCGTCCGGCGGAACCACGGACAGTGTTGCGCCCGGGCAGGGCTCTGGTGCGCCAACCGATTGCTCGGCCGAGGGTATCGGCGGTGAAGCCGCGCCGGCCGGCCGGTCGAAGCGCACCTATAGCCAGCAGGAAGTCGCCCGATTGGTTGCAGACGAGGCGATCCGCCAGGGCGTCGATCCGAACTTTGCGCTGGCGATTGCCGAGCAGGAGTCACGTTTTCGCCAATCCGCGCGCTCACCGGTTGGCGCGACCGGCGTCATGCAGCTGATGCCGGGCACCGCGGCCGGGCTTGGTGTCAATCCTTACGACCTCCGCGACAATATTCGTGGAGGTGCGAAATACATCAAGCAGCTGCAGGGCATGTTCGGTAATCGCTACGACCTGATCGCCGCCGGCTACAATGCCGGACCCTATCGCCAGTCGCTTCAAAACGGCCGAATTCCCGATATTCCCGAAACGCAGGATTACGTCAAAAAGGTCTCATACTACTATAGCCGGAACAAGGCCGAGAACGGCGACAGAAGTCCTCCGGGCGAGGGCGTCGAGAGGGAAACCGCCAGTGACGTCAGTGGATGCGGCGAGCAGCTGAAAAAGGCGATCGATCGCAATACTGAGGCGCAGGCCGAACGGAGTTCGGTCTGGAACGAGCTTTTAAGCAAGTCGCTCGCGGCGAACCAGCAATATCTTCAGCGCCTGCAGGCAGGGCTCCAGTCTTCGTCGGCGGGTCTGCGTGGCTCAGGTGGCGGCAACGCCGGCGAACACGATGGTTCCCTTGTAATGGCCGAGGTCCAGTGCCCCTCGGCGACCATCGATACCGGCAATGTCAAATGCTTTGCCGTGCCATCCACCGCGACCACCGACCAGATCAGGCGCTGGCTTGAAGACCTCCAGGAGGAGGCTCGCGCCAGTGGCGATGTCGCCACCTTCTCGGTGGTGGAGGATCCGGCGCTTGGGCTGGTGACGGTCGTCGATGCCCGGCCGGTGGCAAATTGAACAGGAAGAGAGAGGACAGGCAGATGAAAAAATTCGTTATCGCCGCAGCGCTTGCCATCACCGCAACATCGGACGCGCTCGCGCAGGTTCCGGTCAAGGACGCGGACAATATCGCGGTCAGCAGGGAAATCGAAAAACTCTCGAAGCAGATCCAGGATGACACCTCGATCGTCAAGGATAACACGACGAAGACGCTTCAGGCGATAACCGGCGACCGATCGCAGGATGCAAGCCAATTCGCGAAACTTGCAACAGGTAACGGCTTCAGCATGGGACAGGCGCCGGATTTCAGCAGCATCCTGTCAGGAAACGAAGCGTTGTTCGGCGGCATCAGCGGTGAATTTCAGAACACCGCCGCCAAACTGATCAACGGGCTCAATCTGGTGAGGATGGCGGTCGATACCGTCAAGGGAGGGGAGCTGTCCGGCGCCAACCAGGCCTACTCGCAGGGCATCAACGCGCTAACGACATTGACTGCCCTGACCGACGCAATGAACAGCGCCACGAAGGAGCGTCAGAACGCCTTCATGCAGGCGACGGAGCAGATCGGCACGGCACAGGATTTGAAGGGCGCGCTCGAACAGAACACACAGATGGTGCTCCAGGGCAACCAGACCGCAAACGAAGCCGTCGGCTCCCTCAACAACCAGGTGATGTTGCTGAATCAGCAGTACAAGGCGGCACTCGCGACCTCGTCCCAAAACCTTAAGACCTTCGCGACGCTTCCGGACGGCGTGATGCGCGATGGCGGTAGTGGCGCTGACGGGGCATCGGTCCGCGACCAGCTCAAGGCACTCGAGGAGCAGACCCAGTGAGGTTCGTCCCGTTGGTGATACTGGCCACCGCGACCTTGTCCGGGTGCGGCGGCAAGTCTGAACAGCTGGCGAAATGTTCGGCTGACGAGAACCCCGTCCCAGCCCTCGGCTACGCGGAACAGCAGAAAGCCGCGCCGCCGCAACAGGCGCTTGCGCGGATCGTCAGCAACGATTGCGGTCCGATGCGGCCCGTTAATTCCTAAGAGGGGGGATGATGGATCCGGTCAGTTACGCGATCAACTTCTACGGCGACGCACTCCGGTATTTCGACAGGATCAACGAGGCCTCGCTTGAGAGAGCGTGGGGTCTGTTCGCCGAGAATGGCGATCTCGTCTCATCCATCCTGGCCTTGTTCCTCATCCTCTATTTTCTCTGGGCCGCGCTTGGCTTTTCGAGCGTCTCAGTTCAGGACATGGCGATCACTGCCTCAAAGCTCGCGCTTGCCTATGCGCTGGTCATGTCCTGGGCCACCTTCTACGACAATATCGGTCAGTTCATTTTGACGTCGCCTCAGGATCTGGGTGCTGCCATTTCCTCCGCGATGGGCGGGCAGTCCGCCGGCTCCGATCTTGCCGCGCAGGTCGCCAGCATGTCGCGCAAGGTCTACGACTTCGCCATGCAGCTCTTCAATTCCTACGAATCCGGATGGCTGCCGAACGTCACCGGTGCGGTTGTCGTCTTCATAGTTCTGGTCTTCGGTCTCTTGCCGATGCTGCTGATCCTGACCGGCGTAACGCTGTTTGCCAAAATGATCACCGCTGTCATGCTGGCGATCGGCCCGATCGCCATCCTCTCCTATTTCTTCCGGATCACGCGGTTCGTCTTCGACGCCTGGGTGAGGGGCATCGCCTATGGCATGTTCATGCTGCTTTTCACCTATGTCATGGCCGGACTGTCCTTCGGGTTTCTGATTGGCATGATGGACACGATAAACGGCGACATGGCGACGAGGGAAAACGCGCTAGCGATCGTGCTCGCCATGGTGCTCTATCTGGCGCTGATCTCCTATTTCATTTTTCAGGTTCCGGAATTCGCGCGAACATTCGCCTACGGCACAATGACTGCAGTCACTCCCGGCGGAGGCGGCGCCAGTGCGCTATACGGCGCTGCCCGCGAAAGATTAGGTTCCAGCACCTCGCGAGGCGGGCAGGCCGGAGCGGTGGCCCTTGCCATGCTGGCGGGTCCAAAAGGCGCGTTGACGGCGGTTTCGCTTTCGGGCCGCGGGGCAATGACGGGCGCTGGCGCGCTAGGCCGGATGCTGACAATGCGCCGGCGAAACGGCGAGTGAGGTGAGACACCCTCTGGTCATTCAGGTTTTTCATGCGGACAGCGCATCCGTTCTTCAAGCGGGCCGCAACATTAACGACGATCATGATTTTGGGGACAGAACTTGACATTGTTCAGAAGACAATTGCGATCAGAGCCGGTCGACCAGATGGCCGGTCCGGAGGACCTCTACGATCAGCACCTCTCCTGGGGTGAGAACAACCGCTCTCTCCGCACCTTGATCGGTTTCATCCTCCTGCTGTTTGCCTTGGCCGGCTGGACTGTTGCTGGCGTTCTGTCGTTCTCAGTGGCGCAGCTCTTTCCGCTGGTGCGCACCGAGGTTGTACCTCTGATCGTTGACCGGAACACCGGCTATATGGAAACGGTGACCACACTCGATAAAGACCGTGCGACGGTCTCGGAAAACCAGGCCGTCCGCGCTGCCTTCGCCGGCAATTACGTCATCCGACGCGAAACCTACGATCCCCGTTATCTTTCCGACAATTTCGACATGATCGCGCTGTGGTCGGAACCGGGCTCGCAGGCCTTCAAGGACTACGAGGATTGGATGAACCCCTCCAATCCCCGAGGCCCCGTCAAGTTGCTTGGTGCGACCGGCGAAATCCGGCCGGAGATCCTCTCGGTCAATCCGCTCAATCCATCGACCATGTCTGTTCGTTTCGAGACACGTGAACGGCGTCGCGGTGGTGACGTCGTTACGCGTTGGTCGGCGACCATACGCTACCGGCAGATCAACCTGCCCGCCAGCAACCGCGTCCGCCTCTACAATCCACTCGGTTTTGTCGTGACCGAATATGCGAAAGTCCCCGAGACCATGCCCTCAGGGATTACGCCATGATGAGGCAGACGGTTTTTGTTTCTCTTTTCATGCTGCTGTGGCCGTTGGCCCTACATGCCGAACTGGTCGCGAGGCCAGGACGCCTCGATCCGAGAATAAGGTCGCTTGCTTATTCGGCCGAGCAGGTGTTCCTCGTGACAGGTACCTATGGGCTGGTGACGACAATCCTCTTCGGAGCGGATGAGGAAATAACCCAGGTCGTGGCCGGTGACACAGTCTCCTGGCAGATCCTCACTTCGGCTGATCGGCGCTCCCTGACCCTAAAACCGATGGAGAAGGATGCGGTCACCAATCTGTCCGTGGTCACGACGAAGCGAACCTACTCCTTTGACCTGCGTGTCAACGACACCAAATCCATGCAGAACCAGACGTTCAAGCTGCGGTTCACCTATCCGGAGGACGCCGGCCTCAAGGGCACGGCAGAACTGTGGAAGCAGGCTGAGGCAGCCCAACGCAATCCTAACATCAAAAACATCCGCCGTGACAAGGTCAATTACGACTACGGCTTCAAGGGAAGCGATGGAGCCAAGCCGCTCTGGGTTTTCGACGATGGGCTGAAGACCTTCATGAAATTCACCGGCGACATCCCGGCGATCTTCATTGTCGACGGCAAGCGCCGCGAGAGCCTCGTGAACTACCGCCGCGAGGCCGATTACATCGTCATCGACAAGGTCTCGCGGCAATGGACGCTGCGTTTCGGCACCGAGAGCGAGACTTGCCTTTTCAATCTCCGCACCGCCCCTGCCGATATTCCGGCGCCAATTGAAGGCGCGGTATCGCCGAAGCGAATTGGCAGAGGAACATCCCACCAGCAATCGCTATCAAGATAGGAGGCGCGCCATGTCGGACCCCAACTACCATTCGATAGACACCGATACGTCCATTGGCGGGCAGGTGAGGCGCGGTGGCATAGGCCTGATGCGGCCGTTCGCAGTTGTTGTCGCTATTGCTGGCGTTGGTGTTGTTCTCTACTTCCTTCTGGCGGGTGGGGAAGAAGAACCGACAATCGACGCGACGCCCCGTGAGGAGTTCCGACCGGTGCAGACACCTAGGAACGAAGGCTTCAGGACACCGTCACCACCGCCGCTGCCTACGGTCCAGGTTCCGGAAGCGCCACCACTTCCGCCACCGCCACCGGCCCCGCGCGTTCCCGCCGCCGCCCCTGTCGCGCCTCCTGCCGAGGTCGATTGCTCCCGAGGCAAAAACCCGGACGACCCCAAGTGCATTGAGCTGGAGCGAAAGGCCAAGCTGCTTGAACGCGTCCGCTCGTCTGCAATGGTATTCGATCAGTCGGACCAGACCAGAAGGACGACGTCGTCCGATGCATCAGCGAATATGTTCGGTGCGAACAGCAACCCGGGTCAATCAGGCGCTACGAGCGGAGATGCAGTCGATAGCGATCGTGCCTTCCTGAAGTCGATGAGTGCACAGGGTGTGGAGGTGTCGGCCGCAACCAAGAACCGCCGCACGGATGCCTGGATACCACAGGGGACGATGATCCGAGGGACGCTCGAGACAGCTATCAATTCCGATCTCGCCGGCATGGTGAAGGGGATTGTGCGGGAGGATGTCTATTCCTTCGATGGCCGCCGAATTCTGATTCCGGCTGGCTCGTCACTCATCGGCGATTACAAATCCGGTGTCCAAAGGGGACAGGAGCGCATCCTGATTGTCTGGACACGAATGATCCGCGGCGACGGGGTCTCGGTGCAGCTGGGCTCCTATGGCACGGACCGTCTTGGCCGCTCTGGTATGACCGGTGTCGTTGATCGGAAGAACTGGGAGCGATTCGGACCCCCGGCGCTGATGACGCTGATTGGCGGCGCGACTCAGTACATCGCGCAGCTTGGTCAGAGGCAGGATCGCGACATTACCATCATCAACGAGAATGGCAGTGTCACCCGCATACCTCAGGACAACGGAGAGTCATCCCAGGACCGCGTCCGCTCGATTGCCGCCGAAACCATCGCCTCGGGTATCCAGCAAATGGCAGCAACGGCGTTCGAGGATTCCCGCAACATTCGTCCGACCATCCACATTCCTCAAGGTTCGGATATCAACGTTTTCGTGACGCGGGATCTCGATTTCGCGGGTCTCTATCCCGACCCGGTGCGCGAAGAGTTCGAGCGCCTTCGCAAGGTGAGATACGGGAAATGAACGCGCGCCCCCAGATCTCTGCCGAACAGCACTTTCTTGCCGAGGCGCTCGAACCCATACGGGTTTTCCTCGACGACCCTGCTGTCGTGGAAATTTCGTGCCAGCGTAGCAATGAAATCTGGCTGGAGAAGATCGGTCAGCTTCGGATGGTGCGCCACGAGATCGGGGGCCTCGAACAGGACGTGATCCGCCACATGGCGTCTCGCGCCGCCTCCTTCACCAGGCAGACGGTCAATGCCGAGAATCCACTTCTGTCGGCCACGTTGACGGGTGGCGAGCGCGTTCAGTTTGTCCTGAGTCCGACCTCTGCGACCGGCCACGCATTCTCGATCCGCAAGCAGTTCATCCGACGGTTCGACCTCGACGACTATGAGAAGGCGGGCGCCTTCCGCTTCACGAAGGTAACCGGAGACGATTATCTCGATGATGTCGATGTCGAACTCTCGCGACTGTTGCGGAAAGGGAAGGTACGAGATTTCCTGGAACAGGCAGCCGCCAACCATCGAAGCATGCTGATTTCCGGTGGCACGTCCACTGGAAAGACGACTTTCCTTAACACGATGCTGACGGCGATCCCGAACCACGAGCGCTTCGTCCTCATGCAGGATACGGCCGAGCTCGAGCCACGCCAGGAAAACGTTGTTTCGTTGCTGGTCTCGAAGGGGGGGCAAGGAGAAGCGAGGGTGACGATGGGCGACCTTCTCGCCACGTCGCTTCGCCTGCGGCCCGACCGCATCTTCATGGGCGAGCTGCGTGGCGACGAGGCGTTCGACTTTCTGAACGCCATCAACACCGGTCACCCGGGCTCTATGTCAACAATCCATGCCAACTCGCCGCACCATGCTTTCAACCGGCTGTCGACGCTGGTTCTCAACAGCAATGTCCGCATGGAGCGTGACGACATCATCCGCTATATCCGCTCGATCATCCCGATCGTTGTCCAGTTGAAAAAGAGCGATGCCGCCGGCGGGCGCGGCGTCAGCGAGATCTATTTTGCCGACGAGGTTGACGAACATGGCCAGCGTGTACACGGACGGAGAGATTGACCGCCCGAAATGGACGAGCTTGCAGAAACTGTCCTTCCTGACACTGCCCGTCGCGCTATCGGGCGCCGTCGTGATTTGGCTTGTCTTCTTCACCTTGATCTACGACGCCTATGTCGTTTCATTCGGGTCACCGTCGTATTTCGACTATGTAAGCCAGGTGCGCTTTACTGACGCCCTTCGCTATACCTGGTCGATTATTCATACCCGCAACACTGCCGGATTGTCGCTTCTCGCATTCGCGCTTGCCTCACCAATCCTGTTCTTCCTGCTGTGTCTCTGGATGCTGAAGGGCGGAAGGGCGCTGTCGCGTAAGATCCTCTACCTCCTGCATGTCCGGTCGATGTTCAGCCTGATCGCCTCAACGGCCCTCGTTTTTGCCGCAGCTTATGCCGCCGTCGCTGTTTATGGAATTGCGTTTTACCTCGTCGTCACCCGCGCCGGCGAGCATGCGGAAATCGCCAGCTACTATGGCAGTCATCTCGCCGCGATGTACCAGGCACCGTTTGGCGCGACCGACGTCAATGGCGTGTATCAAAAACCCTCACGACAGACCGTGGTTGCGACGCTTGCCGGTCTTGCCGCAGCCGCCGGGCTTGTCGGTTTTCCGATCGGAGCGACGATCCAGAAGCGCCAACGGATGATCATGGGCAAGGCGCGCTTGGCAACCCTCAAGGATGCGGCAGATTTTCGCCTGCGCGACAAGCGCGGGATCGTACTTGGTCTGAAACAGGGGCTTCTTCTGCGCAATGACGGAGACCAGCACGTGATGCTGATCGGTTCGCCCGGCCAGGGGAAGTCGCGGGGTTTCGTTATCCCCTCGATGATGAGTTTCGAAGGCTCTCAGATCGTGCTCGACATGAGCGGTGAACTGTACAACGAGACCTCCGGTTACCTGAAGGCCAAGGGTTTTGAGACTTTTCTGCTGGCGCCGGGATCGAAATTTACGGACGGTTACAATCCGCTCGACCTGATCAGTCAGGATCCCCACCAGCGGATCACCGACCTGCAGAAATTGACCCAGATGCTGCTGCCGGAGCGGCTGCGCTCGGATTCATCCGACTTCTGGGAAGAGAGCGCGAGGATCCTGCTGACGGCCATGCTTGGTTTCGTGCTCGAATGCCCGGATAGCCGCAAGTCGCTCAGCGAACTTTACCGCATTCTCAACTCGATGTCCGACGAGCGCAAGGCGATCGTCCAGTTGCTTGAAAACTACGAGACGGTCCTGTCTGACCAGACCCGAATGCAGCTCACCAAATTTGCCGGGCGTCATGAGAAGCTGGGAGAAGGGATTGCAGCCGAAATCGTCGCAAAGCTGAACTTCCTCCAAAATCCCCTGGTCGAGGCGCTGACCTCGATCACCACCATACCAATTGATCGCATTCGCCGCCGCAAGATGGTCATCTATATCCAGGCCGACTGGAACGCTATCCAGATCTATGAGCGCCTGATCTCGATGTTCATCCAGCAAATGGCCGATAAGCTGGTCCAAATGGGTCCTTTGCCCAACGGCGAGCATGAGGTCATGATGATGCTTGACGAGTTCGGCAATGGCGGCCGCATCGACACAGTGCTGACGCTCGCCCCCCTGATCCGCAAGAACGGCGTGCGTTTCGTCTTCATTCTTCAGGACGGCGCCCAGCTCGAGCGATTGTATCAGCGGTCCGGACAGAAGATCCTGATGGGGGCGTCGACGATCAAGGTCTTCATGAATTTCCAAAATCAGGACGATGCGCTGGCCGTCTCGCTCGCAGCCGGGAAAACCACCGAATGGGTCGAACAATCGTCCTATTCTTATCGGCATGGCCGCAGGCAGCGGTCGATCTCCAAGGTACCGGTGTCAGTCGATCTTCTGCCGGTGAACACGCTGATGATGATGAAGCCGGAAGAGGCGATCCTCCAGGTGACTGGCATGCCGATGATGCGGATCATGAAACTGGACGCCGGCGGCGAGCGGATGTTCGCGAAAGTACGAAAGTTCCAGCCGGCGCCGAAGCCGTGCTTGAAGCCGGTCGAATGGACGATCGGTGACAGTGACCGCATGGGTTTTCGCGCGCCGCCGGTGAGTGCTGCCACGCCGCGTGATAGGACGAGTGCCGTCGAATTTGGGGCTGACCTCAATCTTGTTGCGATCAAGCGCGCCCGAACGCCACAAGGTTTGAGCTTCATCGTCAAAGAAGGCGTTCGTCACGTTTATATTTCTTCCCTCGATGAACTGCGTCGCCGGCTGGACCTCGATGAGAAGCGCGAATCTGGAGTGGCAGAAGAAGATGCAGGCGATCAGCAGCCGCGGCGTAAACCCGCGCATTATGCGGCTGGGGGCGAAGATGTGAGTGTCGAGACCAAAGACGCCCGCGCCAAATTTACAGATAACATTGATCTCGATATCGATGAAGAAAAGCTTGGCCAAAGCGGCTATTTCGGACCTCCGACGAGCTCGCGCAAGTACCAGGACGGCTTATCCGAATCCGAAAGGGGTTCGCCCGATCGCTTATCTGGTTCCCCCATTCTCCGGCGCCAGGAAGTGAGAGAAGCATTTGGCGACGATCTCCAGGCCTTGAATGACGTCGTCTTCCAGCAGGCGGGCGAAAATTGGGTTGAGCCAGAAGAGTTGAACGCGGATGTCGATCTCCTTATTGACACCCTTTCAGGCAGGCTGACCGAGACAAGTTCGAGAGCGTGGCTGCGAGAGTTCGCGGACGCGGCACGCGATCCGTTGGGGGAAGATGAGACGGAGCCCGAAAACAGGTCGGATCGCAATTAGTTTCTGAATTCAAGCAGAACCGCAGTTCGGAGGAGCCGACCAGGTGCGGTCTTTTGCCCGCCTATCACGAGAACGACTTCCACGGCCAAAATCGAACATCTTTCGAGACTCCAGATTTCCGATGAGCGTAAAATCCAGCGGATCGTTTCCGCAGCCAGGGCTTATGCACCGAATTGATGCAGACCTTCCTCGGATCCGGATGATCGGCCAGTATCACTTGCATCGGTAGATCGGAGAGGTGTAGGAAGCGTAATGAGTTTGTGAACTGCCTTGTTTGAAATATGAACGACAAGCGGATTACACTTGGGCAGAGATAATTGCAGTCGACATCGGGTGATGGATGAGCAAACCGGTTCCAGGGACATTTTTGATGCGCCGTCATGGCCCACCTTGTCGTCACTTGGTCGGCGTATGGGTCGGTCGTAGACTGCGCCCGGTCCCGACTGGGAATGGCAGTCGATGCCTCGTGTAAAACACCAGCCTCCGGTCGAGGCCGTCGATGTTTCGACACTCGATTCTCTGTCATTCCAGGAGAGGCTTGCCATTGGCCTCGAACGGCTGAAGGCGGAACGCAAGGTGACGAACCGTGAGTTGGCTGTGCAACTCGGGGTGCACGAGGCATACATTTCGCAGGTGACGCGGGCGATGCGAGACGTCAAGCTCTCGACGCTCGACAAGATGCAGCGAGAGTGGAATGTCCTCATCGAGGATTTGCTTAAGATCACTGAAGATGACCTCCCTCGGATAGCGGTCTGGAAAGCCCGCCGCAAGAAACAGAAAACCGCCGGGACCGACTCGTGATCGCGTGGTCGCGAGATGCTTTCCGGCAGCCGCTAGTGGTTCAAGTTGAACCAGAACCTCTCTTTCACGCCTTCGTCGTTTGGAATATCAAAATAGTAGGGATCCGCGCGGCGGGGGCGGGGAGTTGCAATTTGCTTGATGCAGCTGTCGCCATCCCCACCCAAATTCCGGTTGATCGTCAAGCCCCCTGACCTCGTACTGCCGTTATGCCGGCCCAACGGCCGGCAAATATTGACGGTCTCGATGCACTGGTCAGGTTCACTACGCGAACTGATGTCGCCGCCCCGTGACGAATAGCCCACTGTGGTTCCAGAAGGGCAATCCTCGTAATCCTCATGGCCAGGCTTTCCCGCTTTTGCCTCTTGGCAGATGGGCCAGGAAAAGCCGGGTCTGGACATTGCGTCGATGAGCTTTCGCATCGGTGGAACGCAATAGGGGACACCGTGCCAGGACGGGTTTTTCGATGCGGCACATAGGAGAACTTGGCAACCCCAGTCCGCGTCCTGTGCTTTTGCAGACATCGCCGAAAGTGAGCCCATCAAACCTGTGGCCAAGAACATGACCATTTTCACAGCCGGTCTCCTTTGATTGGTCTACTGCATTTGCACCCAGGCGCCGTCGATTTTTGCAAACGACAGGGTGCCGGGCTGGGTCACCCCCGCAAATGAGCCGCTTGTGGTGGTGATGACGCCGGTACAGGTAACACCGGGCACCGCCTGCCGGGGCCGGCATTCCGAAATCCGGATCGAACGACCGGATTTGGCGATCGCGGCGCTTGCCTCCGTGTCGCTCGGGAATTCAAACGCCCATTGTTTCTGTCCGAACTCCTTTTCGAGCCGCACGATCTCCTGCTCAAGCTCTGCTGTCCTGTCAGTCCGTTGCAGGTGGCCGACCGTGTAACCACCTGCCGATCCAACAACGAACACGATACCGGCGCTCGCAAGCCATCCATGGTCGAGTTTCGTCATCGGCAATTTCAATAGCCTTCGATGCCAAGGCGTTTCAGGATCGCTATGGGATTTGTTTCGCAATCCGATTTCCATTCACGATGCTTGGCGCAGGCATAGGCGTATTGGCTAAGGTCGGCCGAAGACAGGTCTGCCAGCTTGTTGCCGACCGCTTTCCATTGCTGCACGTCCGCCGGATCGCAGCCAGCGCCGCCTGCCCCGCAAAAGTCCGGATCCCGTCGTTCGATTTGTGCTTTGGTGGCGCCGTCCTGCGCGCGGGCTGCATACGGAAGAACTGAAAGCAAGATCAGAATAATAGCCGAAGTCTGGAAAGGGCTTTTCATTTAACCTCCATTCACTCGCGTGAGGGACAAGGCGCTGTTGGGAATGACGGACAAGGGTAGGGGACGGTGCGCTTCGGAGGCCTGCGCCTGGCCGTCGGACTGCTCAACGGGCACCTGCGATACATTGTTGAGCCAGGGAGGAGATAAATCTGCCGAGGACCAGATGCCGAGGCCAAGCCCTCTCGCTCTTCTCTCAAAGTCGAAATAAGCGGGGATCTGAGGCTCGTTGGGATAGTTGAAAGCGTAGCCGATCCCTTCCGCAATGGCCGTCTCCGCGAGGTTTGTCTCGCCTACAAAGCAATGGGCGATCAGATTGTTGTTGGTATCGCGACCGATTGGCGCGCAATTGACGTCCTGGCCAAGGGTTCGCAGGATCATCCACGCGCGCGTGACCTCCCCAGCCGGCCATGTTATGCCGTCGCTCGTCGCCACCTGCTTGAGACGAGGGGCTTCGAAGCCGGCCAGCCGCACGAGTTGACGGCTCTTGATGAATTCGAACGTAGTGCCGTCGATAACCTGTACCTTGCCAAATATCTGACGCGGAATGTCGGAGGAACGAGCCTGCCCCAGCGAGCCCATTGGAGCGAGAGCGAGTAAAATCATCGAGATCGTGATAACCTTCATCGTGACACCCCGGCTTGTTGCATCAGCACCGAAACAGGGTGCGGCATGTCGGGATAGGCCCAGAGCCCTGCGCGGGCAGCACGGGCGCTTTCCTCAGCGATCCTGTAGCCAGGAACAATGAGTTGGCCGGTGCTATCGACAGCAGCAAATCCCCATCCTTGCGCTATAATATAGGTCGCGAGATCATAGCGATGCGCGCCCGCCGTCGTCTGGCATGCGACCACCACATTGCTCTGGTCAATCATTTGAATGTTGGTGCAGACAGGTTTTGTGTCTCTGATCAGAGCCTGCATCATGATCACGTTCAGTTCCCCGCAGTCGCGCGAAGCCCCTGCAGACAGGGTGACGGTGGTTCCGCGCAGGCATGCCTGCAAACCATAAAGGCGATACCGCTTGCTGCCGGAGATCCAGCTATCACCGGTCTCGAACTGCGCGTGGCTCGGAAACGGCACGAACGCGGAAGATGGTGGCTGCGCCGCGTCCCTGGTCGCAGGAGAGCTATCTTGCGCCGCCTGAACGCGAACAACTGGTGGAGAAGGAGGGTGCACTTGCCGCAATTCGTTACCGGCAAGCGTCGGGAGGATGACAATGCCTGTGTAGAGGCCGGAAGCTGCGATTGTGGACATAAACATCAAGGCTCCGATCCGCATCAATGCCTTGTCGGATTGGCACGGTAACGCTCACCGTAGGGCTGGAGAAAACTGAGACTGGCCCCGATACCGGCTTTGGTCGCCCGTGCGGCGTCTTCCACCTGCGAATAAACCGGGAAGACGGGCTGGCCGGCACTGTCGCCGAAGGCGAAGGCCACGCCCTTGCTGATCAGCACTTCCGAGAGAGACCGTGGGGTATCTCCACCCATGAAAACGCATTCAGCATATGATACCATCAACCGGCCGCGGGTCCGCCCGAGCTCGTGACAGGAGAATGCGTTTCCGGCGAATTGCTGCACGTCTGAGATGGTCACAGTCATCGCCGCAAGCGAGACGATGGAGCGGGTTGCCACAAAGTCTGCATATCCGAGCGGCTCGATTGAAAGGCCGCCCTGGACTTCGGCTAGCCTTACGATCTTTCCACCTGCTGCGAGAAATGCGCTTCCGCTGAGCGCGGCTTCTGGGATGACACTCTGGAAACCAAGTTGCGTTGCGATCGATGACGTATCGAGCGGTATCGACGATGTGGGGATCGGATCACGCCCCGACACATAGGCGTTCCGATAGCTGACGAACTCAGCATTCGTGTCGGCCCAGCTTGTCTCGGATTTCAAGATCAGAGCACCAAGAGGGCTGAGAATGAAGTGGCATAAGCCCCGCCATGCGTCAATTTTCATGTTCGCATCCGTCACCTGTTGACTTTTTCGAATATGCACGAAATTGTACTGCAGTGCAAGTATTGACCGGCCGTGAAGTTTGAGGCAGGTTGGTCACAGGCCCAATTTGCGTGTGGAGACAAGAAGATGTCGATCTATAAAAAAGCTCTCATGGCCTTCACTCTTCCAATCCGCGCCGTCTGGTTGCTGCTCCAGATCGCGTGCTTCCTCCTGGTGTCGATGGCATGCATTTTGGTTGCGGCCTTTGTCGGCTACTGGATTGTGTTGACGTTTTCCTATGCCTTTTTACCGCTGGAAACGACCGGGAGCGTCTGGCAATGGGCCAGCGACCTCTATGCTGAATCTGCGTGGTTTAGAGCCGGGACAATCACATCGTTCCTGCTGCTCGTTTTGCCAATTCTTCGATTCTGGCCGGGGAGGGATCCGGTTTCGGAGGCGGCACGAACGCTCGAAACGATGCGGCTTAATGAGGGGCTTATCGCAGCCCGGCAACAGGAGGAGGCACGGGCAAAGTTTCGTGGCCGGTGAAGGATTGTGTTCCCTCGTATGAGATGGGAGCAAAGACAACTGCCAAGCTGGGTTCAGATCTTCCGCGCAAGCGATCGCGATCCAGACGTCGGCAAAATGGGTGAGAAATGTCATGACAGTCAAACCCCTCTCTCTCGCCATATCGACCTTCAAGGGCGGGGCCGGGAAGTCGACCCTGAACGTCAATCTCGCTGCGGAGTTTGCACAGCAAGGCCACAAGACGCTGCTGATCGATTGCGACGAACAGGAATCGTCGACGCGCTGGTACAATGTCTCTATGAAGCGGGGCCTATTGCCGACGGACGGGTCATTGTTGCATCTGCGCGTGGCGCCTCGAGACAGGTTTCGTGAGCGGCTCGACAACGCGCCCGAGGCGGCAATCCGGATCTACGATGTCGGTGGGTACGTGCATCAGCGCGCGATCGAAGTCTACCACGAGTGCGATGCCATCCTTATTCCAGTGATTCCAGAGCCAACGGCAGCCACGTCGGCCATCAAGGTGGCTACCATATTGACGGAAATAGGTCGGAAGCGGGATCGCGGGCCGATTCCTTACGCGGCGATTTGGAACTACGTGGACATGATTGCCCTCAAGCACAATCGATCGCTTCCCGAGGTTCACGCGATCCTGACGAGCGGCCGGATACCCGTGGTCGAAACGGTCGTCCGTAAGAGCAATCATTTCAGCGACGTGGGGGCCGGTTACGGTTCCCTTTACTCGAAGCTCGCAGGCATTGTGAACAACCCGGCGTTGACGCCGTCAGCCAAACGGCGGGCGTCGGAAAGCGTGCTCGACGCAATCGATCTCGTGAAAAGGATCAACAACGAGTTCATCGGTCTGCTGCAGGCGGAGGGGGTTTAACGATGTCAAAGGAAAGAACGTCGGCCGGCAACATTCTCGCCGTTACCCAAGGAGGGGAAGAAAAAGCGAAGGACGTCGAGGAGGCAGCAACTTCCTACATGCCAACAAATATAGACCTCGAAGCTCTCATGCCCGCTGGTTCTGGTTCGGCACAGGCGGAAACCGGTTTTTCGGAGCCAGATTCTTCGAAGATCCGAATGCCGGCCAGCCTTGAAAACAAGCGAGGATCGGAGTCCAAGGCGCCCAAGACAACGGCTCGTGCGTCAGTAAAACGGAAACGGGTATCGCTTTATCTTGATGACGATGTATTGACGAAGATTTTCCACGTGTCTTTGGAGCAGCACGAGCAACTGTCCTCAGCGATCCATCGCTTGATTCTGGAAGCCCTTAAAGCAAGGGGGCTGTAGATCGAAATGAGAAGGCCGCCCATTATGTTCCGCATTCCCGATCATGTCCTGGGAAACGTGGAGGCTCTTGCCGGACGGCTTGATATTTCCGTCAACATTGTTGCCAAGCTGATCGTCGTCAGGGAGATCATGAATGTTCCAGCCATGCTCGATGAACATGATCGTCAGTTGGCCGACATGCATCGGTTCCTACGTGAGCTGGCCTTCCGTAACGAAGAATTCCTCACAGACGAGGGTAACCGCGCCGAGACCGTCCGTGTGATCGCGCAGAGACTGGATGACGTGATGGTCGCTCTCGACGCCATTCGCGATGCCGCCTTTGTCCGGCCATCGTCTTATATCGTCGACTTGATCAGGAGGCATGATGAGGGAGCCGTTCAGAAGTCGCTTGAACGCTAGATCCGAAGGTCGCCGGCTGCCAAGCTATTTCGATTTGATCGACGACGAGCTGCGCCGCCGTGGCGCGGGTGGCGGAGGTGGGAAGCGCGCGTCGGCCGTGAAAGGTAAAGGAACACCCGCAAAGCACCCTGCTGTCTCCTCGGCGCTTAGCCGCGCGGCGGGTAACAACGCGGTCGTCGTCAAGGTTCTGTCTTATGGTGCAGGCGCTGGCTCTGCGCGCCACGTCTTGCACTACCAGGCTAAGGAAGAAAAGGCACACGATCAGGACGACCGAGAGGTATCGGATATCAATGAAGCCGTGCGCTCATGGGAGAGAGAGTTCGGCAATCGGAAGGGTAGCAGGGACGTTCTTAGTCTGACCTACGAGCTCGAAAATGCGGACCGGGCAGACATCGCTCGTGCACTTTCCTCGCTCGCAGAGGATGGTTTCCGCCGGGCTGGCGACATAGATCGAACATACGCCTTCAGTGTTAGTGATGGCGAGAAGGGACAGACGAGGCTGCACTTCGTTCTCGTCTTTGCGCATGAAAAGAAGGATCGGGCGGATCGCAGCAGCAGCAACCGTATACCGGGCGAATCAGACATCGCGCATGCTATCGACCAGCGCCTGGACAAAACGTTGCGGAGAGAGGGCATCACGCCGATCTCGCGCTATCCAGTCGAATTTTCGTCTGGCCTGAAGGGTCTGATCGCGGCCTTGCACGCGATGCAGCGCAGCGGGACGGAGGTGACGCTTTCGACAAAAGCGCGCATCGAGGAACAGCCAGGCAGAAGCGGGCGGTATTTTCGCGGTGGCGGACGCCGCGAGATCACCACGGCCGATCAAAATCAGCTGACGGCGGAGGGAAAGATCGTGGGCGCGCTCATGCAGACCCGCCAGCCACGGGATTTTATGCATTTGTTGCTATCGGGACCGGCGAATGTCGATCGACACAAGCTCCTCCTTGCTGGCCGCGACTTCCTCAGAGCGCAATTCGCTGGGCATCGCTATTCCTATGCGATCCACAATCGCAACGATCTTGCCAAGCATCCGCACCTGCACGTGATTGTCGCGTTGCGCGATGGCAGCGGACAGATGCTCAATCCCAACATTCGCGACTTCACGGAATGGCGAATGCGCTTCGCCGAAAAAGCGAGGGAACGTGGAATCCCAGTTGAACGCCACAAACGCATCGAACGCGCCGCTCCCCCACCCGTCAAGCGTTGGGAGTGGGAAATGTTCCAGCGAATGGGAGCGACGGCGCCGCCAAACGTGATCGAGAAGGTGATAGCCAAGGTTCGCGACACTCCAACGGCGCCGAAGCTTGCGGAAGCCAGAAGGCGGCTGGACCAGAGTCGGCGCTCGGTCGGACGTGTCGTCAGGATGCTGGGCGGGATTGCGAAGGACCGAAACGCGCCGAGCAGGGCGCGCGAATTGAGCAAGGACCTCTTAACCGGGCTGCAACGTGAGTATCGGCGGCTCGAAACGGCCGTCCACGATGGCCGCGATCCCTCCAGAGAAAAAGGAGAAGAGCATATGTTGCGATCGACCCCCATTAGCGCCGCCCAGGCCAAGACGGCGAAACAAACTCTTGCGAACACCGCCTCGACCATTGCAGCGAGGATCGCCAACCCTTCCGACCGCCTGATCTTCGAACAAGCGTCCAAGGTAATCGGAAAAGTCGTCGGATTGCAGCTCGACGCGCGTGTCGTGAAAAACCGCAGTCGCGCCGAGGAGGGCAGAGACAAGCGCAGCTCCGACAGCCTCGAAACGAAGTCGGTCGCCGGGCGCGATCATGTGGCAGAGCAGGGGATCATCAAGAAGACGTCGAACGACCGCTCAGTCGATGCGGCGCGCATCGCCCGTTCCAATGTTGAGCGTGATCAGACGGACATTGACCGGCCCAACCGCCAGCGTGACAAAAGCCAGCAGCGCGATCGCGAAATGACGAAATCGATCAAGCTTCGTCCGCCCCGGGAGAATGGTAGGGACCGCAGCCGTTGAACCCTTTTTTGTCCACGATCCGGGCTGGCAGGCTCAGCCTCAGCATTCTTTCGATCTCGGTGTGAAACCATCTGGCGCCACGATTTTCCGGAGGAAGGGAAGTGGAGAATTCATCTGGAATTATATGGCCGCGGTGACCGCCTTCCATGGGGGGAGAGTGGATGTAGGTGATGCCCGCCTCGACTGCTGCACGCCGTCCTTCAGCGGTGCTGCAGACCAACATGGCTTCCTTCTTTTCAACGCCATACCACTTGATCGCTCGAAATACCGTATCCGTATCTGCCATTCCCGACCGATCATCCTGAGCTTGACGGAAGGTGCCCCATGTCATCCAGAAGTCCGGGATGACCTCCCGAACCTTCAATAGATCGTCGAGGATACGGGTTAGAGCGAGAAATTCTGGCGTGCCCTGGGTGCCGACCGTCATGCCTCTGGCGTCGGAGATGAAGCCGAAGCGGACGTCTTTTTGACGAAGTTGCTGTAGCATCTGGACAAAGACGGCGTTGACGTCTCCCAGCGTGAAGTCTCTGGGAGGGATAGATCGTCTCAAAAGGATGCCATCTCTCTCGAAAATGACGAGGCCTCTCGAACCGATTTTTCGGAATGTGCAGTCAATGGTATCCATCGGCAGACGATCCAAGCTGGGACACGCTCGCTATCAAAAATATGGGTGTCCGAAGAGTCACATTTCTGACCAGTTGATTGCGACCCTCCAATATACACGAGCGGAACAGATGTGGCTGTTTAGAACATGGGCGAGTGTTTGGTGAGGAAGCTCATTTTAGGGATCGGGAAGAAAGCGGGCGGGCACTTCGCCATACGTGTATTCAGAGGGAATAGCCGCAGGTCCGAGGCAGGAGACAAACAAATCCAGATTTCTCAGGCTGTTGCTTGCCGCAATCGAGTAGAAGTTTCCGCTGTTCCAGATGATATAAGCGTATGAGAACACATCTCTCAAAACGGAGCGCATTTCGTCGAGAGTGACTTCATTGAGGTTCATGGTTTCCAAAACATTTGTCTTTTTGCGGTTTATTTCGGCCTCGCTGAAATATCGGACCTTAAACCCGTGATCCTTTTGAAGTTCTCTCCGTCGATACTCTTCGACATCTTGGCTGCGGAACTTCTCAAGAAAAATCATCAAACCTTTTGCCTTGAGATTACGTCGGACAAAAGCGATCTGCTGCTGGCGGTTCGGCGAGTACATTTGAAATGTGGTATCTTCGAAGATAATATCAAAACCTGACGCAAAGTCCTGGAGCCCAGGTGTTTGGCTGAGCGATTCCGGTGACAGGTGATTAAAGGGGCCAAGGAAGAATTGCGCATGTTTTGGGACGCCCCAAGCGTAGAAGCTTTCCTGGTTTTCGATGGTCGGGCTGCACGACAGCGACAGGATTTGCCCGTCGGCAAGCTCGCTGATGGTTCGCGCCATCGTTCCTTCCGCCGTTCCCAAGCTATAGAGGGTTAGTGGAGACTGACGTGCGGACGAATATCGGAGTATGGCCGTCCCTAGTCTTATCTCCTCTTCATATCGGTAAGGAATGCTGCTCAGGTAATGCTGATCGAACGGTCCCTGTCTGACTGTGTGTAGCGCGGCAAACCGCTCAGTCTCGGGGTTGCGTTCCAAAAGCCGGAAATCAAGAGAGGGTCGGCGAATAGGAACTCCCGCCCGCCCTGCTGCAGTGGACGAAAAGAAATCGGCCAATTCGTTTAAGCGGGCTCCCCGCTCGCACTCTTCGTGAAACTGCGTGAAGTCTTGCATCTAATGCCTCTCGATAGCATTGCCAATCCAGTTCTGCAGGATCCGGTCAGTTGACGATTCCACGGAACCGTGAGACGCAAACCTGACTGCTGGGCTCAGCTATCGTGCGGGGCTAGGCGCAAACGTTCATTCAGAAATTTGATATGTTTTCAAGAATATGATGCATTTTTCCGATTGCGAGTACATGTGTTTGCCTGACCTCTTTGGGTGCCTTAATCTTTTAGCTGAGTAAAAGTCTGTGCGGGAGATAATGGGTTGCCATTACTTAGCCACCGACGCATTTTGCCGGAAAATTCCGAAAGTGCGGTCGTCTCACAAAAGCAAGCGCAATGGGATGAATTCTGTATCGGGCTCGTGCGAAGAAAAGGTGTCAGGCGTCAGCAGATTGATTTCAAAAGCCATACGCATTCGCTTTTCCTTAACCTGGAAGGGGCAGCGAGATCCGGAGAGACATTTCTCGACGGTCGTCGGCATTCATTCGCAGCGCGGCCGCAAGGATCATTGGTCTACATTCCGCCCGGCGTCATGTGGCATGGATGGGATGAAGGCGACCAAAACGCGGCCTATCTCCTGATTTCCGCCGAGGAACGATTTGCCGACAAAGTTTTTGGCGATGACTTCGTGCCCGCACGGTTTGTCCCGAATATGTCGTTTCAGGACGTAGGGATTGAGCATGCGGCCCGAAAAATTTATTTGGAGCTTGCGCAGCTGGATTCCGCAAGTGGACTCATAGTGGAAGGGCAGCTCACCACAATCTTCGGGCACTTGTTGCGACGTTCAAGGCTCTTCGACAAGCACCGCAAAGGCGGCCTCGCGCCTGCCGTGCTTAAACGCATCACTCAGCGTATTGACGCGGCGCTGGAGGAGAAAGTCAGCTTGGGCGCGATCGCACAAGAGTTCGGGTATAGTGCGGCGCACTTGTCCCGAGCGTTCAAGCAGTCGACCGGTCTTTCTCCACAAGCTCATTTCAACAAGGTGCGCCTCGACCGGGCGAGCGAGTTGCTTCGTACAACAAGTAAATCGGTGACCGAGATCGCACATTCGTGCGGTTACTCGAGCGGCAGTCATCTCTCATCGAGCTTTCACAAGGCTTTTGGTATCTCTCCGATCGCGTACCGCGCTCTTTGGGCCGAATAAAATATCAAAAACATGAAAGCCTGGATGCCTTTGGAGCCTTAGAATCTTGATGCTGCGGTTAAGGCAGACTCGAGGTAAGTCCATGAGCATGACGACACCGCGTGCGTCACATTGTCATTATCTTTTATGCGTGACGGCTTCGGCGGTCGGACGCAACATATACTTCATCGTTGTCGCCTGGCTGATGATGAAATACACTGCGGATCCGTCTGCGATCGCGATGTTGCTCGCGGCCGGGAGTTGCGCCGAGTTCTTGACAACGAACCTTGGCGGGGTAGTCACTGACCGCTATCGGCCGCAACTGACCTGTCTAGTCTGTGACGGTCTCCGTATCCTAACCGTGGCAGCGGCGACTGCCGGAATGATGTCGGGTTACCCGGTCCAGTCGCTCGTCGCGTCTTGGGTGTTATATGCTGTATTGGACCGAACGTATCTCACTGCGCTCCAGGCCATGATACCCGGAATGGTGGATGAGGCGCGCCTCCTATCCTTCAATTCTACGGCATATGTGTGGATGCAGATCGGTAATTTCTGCGCCGCCGTCGCCGGAGGCTTGCTGCTGGCCTTCACACCGGATTACCTGAGCCTCGTGGCACCGCTGTCATGCTTTTTGTTGTCGTTCGGCTCATCCATTGTCAGAACAGAGGGATATTGTGACCGGCGTGGGAATGCCGAGCCGGTCATATTTCTGCGGCGCGAATTGTTTCCCGGGTTGCCGCAGCGAAGTCTTGTGCTTCCCTCCGTCGTTTACGCCTTCATTTATGCGGCCGGAATGATGGTAAGCGTTCTTGGTTCGGCTCTTGTGATGGGAGAACTTGGGAGAAGCGCCTTGGCGTTTGGCTTTGTGGAGGCCGGGTGGGCTGCTGGGTCCGTCCTCGGATGTCTGTGGCTGCTGTTTCGGTCAGAGAAATCAGATGCCCTTTTATGGCACCTTCTTGCGACAGGCGTGATCCTCACGATTTTCCTGGTGTTCCAGAATCTTTTTGCAGTGCTGCTTCAGATGATGGGACTTGGGCTAACCTACAACATTGCCCGGATTCTTATCGATGTTGAAATTCAGCGGTCGTTTCCCATAAGTCAGCTTGGTCGGGCCAGGAGTCAGGTTCATACGGTGTGCATGGCACTGTCTCTCTCTGTGTACGGCGTCGTAGCGCTTATCGGAAATGCTTTGGCGCCATCCGTCATTTTCGGTTGGTTCGGATTAGTGGTGCTGTTTACCGGAGTTGTATTCTGGGCGTGCTTTCGGCGCGATCTGCTGCTTGTTAGGTAACGACGCCGTAGGTCGTAAAGATGTGCCTTACCCACATAAGTCTATCTTGTGAGAGCCGCTCGCCAGCGGACAGGTGGTACATCTTGTGCCTTCTCGATCTTGATAAATTGTGGCAGCGGTACTAGTTAGATTTTGAGGCAGTACGCGCTGCCTCGGGGCTTGATAACCCCTACGTGCGGTTGATGCTGGCCGAGACAGCATCACACTCCTTGACCTTTGGTCGGGGAGCCTGTGGCGTATGTCCAGGTTCGCCCGAACTAAAGGCCATAGGGCCGTCACGTACGGTTATCAACTCCCCGCCACGGGTTAAGTGAGTTCTTCAAGCGGGGGCGCACCGCTTGAACTCTTATCTGGGGAGTTCATATGGCGGCGTCTATCCCGCTAAAGGCGACAGAACTGAATGTTCCACCAGCTTATTCTCACGTTGACGCGCATGTGGGCAGGCAAATCCGCGTTTGGAGAATATTGGCCAGAAAGTCGCGAACCGAACTGGCTGCGGCCGTCGGTGTCAGTCGCCAGCAAATTCAAAACTATGAAACGGGTCGAAACTGTGTGCGAGCCTCGACACTTTACGCGATTGCCGGCGCCTTGAACGTAACGGTTGGCCAACTGTTCGATGGTCTTCCTCCGACAAAAGATCTCGGATCGCTTTTCGCTAAAGAAGAAATAACAGATCCGCCGGGCGAAGTGCGATTCCTGCTGAGCCACCTGATGCGGTTGTCGCCGCGCCTTCGTGAACGGGTAGCGGCGCTCATTCACGCGCTCGCGCGAGATGAAGAGCGTAGTGACGGAGCTGGTAGCGGTTCCCCCCCTCTGAGAAATCGCACCTGCCAGTAATCAATCTTACAGGTGCAGAGAAGATCTTAATCTCCAGCGACGATGTACGGCAAGCTATCTAACGTGTTAGTTCTGTCAAAGTCTGGATGACCCCGGGCGTGCACGCCCGACATTTTATGTTGGGTGCCTCAAGCAGGTAGTCCGTTCCCCGAAAAAAAAGAACATCTTGGCAGTGACGATACTTTGGCTATCGGTTCATTGGGTGTTCCGGCGTGACCCAACCACGCCAATTATCGAGCATCTGGACAAGAGTTTTTATCTTCGACGCGGTACAAAAAACTAGCGAGCGCGCGTCATATCCTTTATCCTAAGCGGTGAGGCAGCACGTACTGCCTTGGGGCGTGGAAACCCCTACGAGCGACTGGTGTTGGTCGATTCAACATCGCACTCTCTGACCTTTTCGGGTCGGGGAGCCTGTGGCGTATGTCCAGGTTCCCCGGAACTAAAGGCCGCAGGGCTGTCTCGTACAGTTTCCAACTCCCCGATCATTCGGAGGTTTAGTGAGTCATTCGCGGGGACGTACCGCGGTAACTCATTCCGGAGACTGGCCGTTGAAACTTCAATCCCATGTTTTTAAACAGGGGCAATGCCGGGTAACGTCTCATCAGCAGAGAACCTGGCGCACTGCCCGGGTCGACTTGGTCCGACGAACAGGGCTTGACAAGGAAGAGACGGCGATCGTCTCTGACCACCATCTGTTGCTTCTTAACCTACGTGGCAATTCAGAGCGGGGCGACTATTTTCTCGATAACAGGAGGGCCGGTTTCGTTGCGCGAAAACCTGGCGCGATCCTGTTCATTCCAGCAGGTTGCAGTTGGCATGGCTGGGAAATTGGAGCGTCCACGGCGGCTTATCTGGCTATCATGGTTCATCCGGCCCAACTGACCCGTCTCACGACCTCCCCGATCACTTTGCCGACGTTGTCGCCGGATCTTGGCTTCGAAGATCAGGTCATTATGAATGCTGCCCGCGGGATAGGTGCTGAAATCTGCGAACGGAACTCCTTGAGCGGGATGTTGGTCGAAGCTTACGTGGCAACGATTTTCGTACAAATGATGCGTCGGCAGGAGCGCTTTCAAAATTTCTTCAAAGGCGGACTGGCTGCGGCGGATCTGAGCCGCGTGGTTCAAAAAATCGAGGAGGGGCTAGCTGAAAATGTGACCCTTAGTCAGCTTGCGGCAGTCGCAGGCTTAAGTGTTCCGCACTTTTGTCGTGCGTTCAAACGAAGCTTCGGCTGCCCGCCCTATGAATTTATCATCAGACGGCGGATCGAGCGTGCCAAGGAACATCTTCGTCATTCCCAAATGACCATCACCGATATTGCCCTGGCATGCGGCTTTTCGACATCGAGCCATTTCGCAAACAGTTTTCGCCGGCAGGTCGGCACGACTCCGCAAATGTACAGGGCGGCCTGGTCGGACAGGGCTTTTGGTTGATATTGCGATAAAATCGCGCACCACCATCAACATTCTGCAAGTTTTGCTCGGTACACCTCGGCATTCTCGGTTTGGTAAGCAGCCGAGGACAAGCCATTGCATCCATATCAGCTTCCAGCGCAACATACGCCTATCAGTAATGAGAAATCAGCCGCTCTGAAGGTTGTGGACCTCAAGAAAAGCTACGGGCACTTCGAAATTCTCAAAGGGATCTCCCTGACTGCCAACGCCGGCGACGTTATTTCAATTCTTGGGGCAAGCGGCTCGGGAAAAAGCACCTTCTTGAGATGCCTCAACTTTTTGGAAGAGCCGACAGACGGGCAGATTTGGCTGTCGGGGCATCGCGTCGAGATGCGCCCAGGCATGGCTGGTCGAAAAGCGATCAACGCGCTGCGCGCCAGGCTTGGAATGGTCTTTCAGAACTTCAATCTCTGGTCCCACAAAACGGTTTTGGAAAACATCACGGAGGCTCCGATCCATGTCAGGAGCTTGACCAAGGCAGATGCCCGTCAAAGGGCGGAGGAACTGCTTGCAAAGGTTGGGCTTGCAGACAAGCGGAATTCCTATCCCGCCCATCTGTCCGGCGGGCAGCAGCAACGCGTGGCGATTGCCCGCGCCTTGGCTATGGAGCCCGAGATCCTTCTCTTTGACGAGCCGACATCCGCATTGGATCCGGAGCTTGTGGGCGAGGTGCTGAAGGTCATTCAGTCTCTTGCTGGCGAGGGTCGGACGATGTTGATCGTGACGCACGAACTTGCCTTCGCGCGGCAAGTGTCGACCCGTACGATTTTCTTGCAGCAGGGTTTGATCGAGGAAGAAGGCCCACCGGACGTTGTCTTTGGCAGCCCTTCTTCATCTTCGCTGAGACGGTTTTTATCCTCCCACATTGGAGGGCGATGAGATGCTTTCCATCCCCGGATTCGGTGAACAGATTCTGGCCGGCGCCATCACAACCCTTCAAGTGGCATTCTCAAGCCTTGCTTTCGGCATCGTCGTTGGATGGTGCGGCGCCTTGGCGAAGCGCAGTCAAAGCAGAAGCGTCCGGTGGGTGGCGAATGGTTACACCACTGTTATCAGGGGTGTTCCGGAGCTGCTTCTCATTCTCATGTTGTATTATGGAGGCACTGTCGCGCTCACGGCGTTGTTTGGTCGATACGTTGAAATTGATGCGTTCTCGGCCGGTGTTCTCGCATTGACGGTTGTGTTCGGTGCTTATGCAACCGAGGTATTCCGGGCGGCTATTCAGGCAGTGCCCGCGGGTCAAATTGAGGCAGCTCGCGCACTTGGGTTCTCAAATCTGTCCGTGTGGCGTCTTGTGATCATGCCGCAGATGTGGCGGCATGCTCTGCCCGGTCTTGGAAATCTATGGCTGACGTTATTAAAAGATTCGGCGCTGATTTCGGTTGTTGGGCTCGAAGACCTGATGCGGAAGGCGAGCATCGCCGCTGGCGCCACACACGATCCGCTGAAGTTCTATTCTGTGGCTGCGTGCCTTTATCTCATGTTCACCTCGATTTCGCTCGCGGCACTTGCTGCCTTGGAGCGTCGAACTGACCGCGGCCTGCGCATCTCCCCCAAAGGAGGTTTCTGATGGACGTGGCGTTGATTGTGCAGACAATTCCGCAGCTTTTGAATGGCCTAGCTCTCACTGTTCTCCTGACCACAGCGTCCGTTGTCGCAGGGTCATTCATTGCGATCCCCTTGGCTCTCGCTGGGGCATCAGGAAGCAGAGTAATTTCCCTGCCCGTTCGGGCGTACACATTCGTGTTTCGCGGCACGCCACTACTGGTGCAACTATTTCTGGTCTACTACGGCCTTGGCCAGTTGGAATGGGTGCGGGCAAGCGTGGCTTGGCCCATACTCCGGGATCCGTTCTGGTGCGCGCTCGTTGCATTCTCGCTGAACAATTCCGCCTACACGACGGAGATTCTGCGCGGCGGCCTTCGCGCCGTACCACCAGGCGAAATTGAAGCAGCCAAGGCGTTGGGAATGCCGCTTCTCCTTCGTATCCGACGAATCATACTGCCGATCGCTTTCCGGCTTTCGCTGCCGGCCTATGGGAACGAGGTCATTCTCATGCTGAAAGCCAGCTCGCTGGCAAGCACCATCACCATTATGGAGTTGACAGGGACCGCCAGAAAGATCGTTGCTCAGACGTTCGCGCCCTACGAAGTCTTCGTAGCCGCCGCTCTTCTCTATCTCACCGTGACCTTTCTCTTCACAAGTGCATTTAGCCTCATTGAGCTTCGCTTGTCGAAACATCATCGCCGTATCGACAATGAGAGGAAGGCCGCCGAGCCGGCGCGGCTGTCAAGGGGGTTGGCATAATGAGTATCACTGCTTTCCCGCCTCGGCCTGTCAGCGTCTCGTCGGCAGAACTACGCGGGAATTGGTATGAGATCGATCTACAGGCCATTCGTCACAATTACCGGCAAATTCGAGCGCATCTTCACGAACATGTGGCGGTCTACGCATGCCTGAAACGCAATGCCTATGGCTGCGGAGCAGGTCCTGTTGCAAAGGCCTTGGCTGCTGAAAATGTATACGGCTTCGCCGTCGCGTCTTTACTTGACGCGATTGCCATCCGTCGCGAAGGGATCTCGAATCCAGTACTCCTTTACCCGGGCGCTCTGCCTGTCGCAGCTGCCACGATAGAAGCGCTCGACCTGATCGTTACCGTATCAAGCATCGCCGAGTTAAGGCAATGGCGCACGAGCGTGTCAAATCTGCGGATATTCCTCAAAGTTGATCTGGGTTTCTTTCGCGCTGGGGCAACGCCGGCGCAGTTGGTCGATTTGCTCGCTGAGGCCGCTACGGACCGAACAGTTCGGGTTGAAGGCATCTACGCTCACTTGAGTGAACTGCCCGGCTCCGGTCCGGAACTCGCTCACAGTCAACGAGCGAAGATGAACGGCATTCTAAGACAAATTCGTTCGTTGGGCATCAGCGTTCCGGTTGTCATGATGTCAAGCACCGAAGGTGTTTTGAACTACCCGGACATGGACTTTGATGCAGTCGATCCCGGAGCACTGTTTTTCGGTATTTCTGACGTCGAGAAACCCGTGCGTGACGTGCGCCTGCGACCGGCGTTGACGGCGATCTCGACAACACTCATTTCCGTTAAACGTCTCGATCAATCTCTCGATCCACCCGACAGCATTTCGTGGATACGCCCCGACATGGTTCTCGGAGTGATTGGAATGGGATGGGGTGATGGCCTTCCCAGAGCTCTGCCGGAGAGGGCAGTGGGGCTGGTACGCGGCAAACGCGCAAGACTTCTTCCGCCGTCCCATCTTGAGCATATCCGCATCGACCTTAGTCATATCCCGGAGGCACGCTTTGGGGATCAGGTAGTCCTGCTAGGACGCCAGGGCGCCGAACAGATCAGCATTGAGGAGTTCGCGAGCACCAGAGGCACCGACGCGATCGGGATTTATGGCGACCTTCGTGACCACATCCCACGCCTCTACATCAATCCGAAAAGCAAAGAAGGGGAATAAATATGAAAGTCTCGCAACTGCTGTGCCTCTTGCCGATTGTTATAGCACTCGTTGGTCACGCAAATGCCCAGGAATCGAAGACGATTACTATTGCTACAGAGGGGGCTTTCCCTCCCTGGAATTCCGTCAACTCCTCTGGAGAGGTTGAAGGCTTTGACGTGGACGTGGGAAAGGCGTTGTGCGAGCGGGCGAAGATCTCTTGCCGGTTTGTCGCTCAGGCCTGGGACGGGATCATTCCGGGATTGACGGTCGGCAAATATGATGCGGTCATGGCCGGAATGTCGATCACTGAAAAAAGAAAGAAAGTCATAGCTTTCTCCGAACCATACGCTCTGACCTCCAACTATTTCGTCGTCGCGAACTCGACTGGCCTCCACGCGATGGACCCGGCCGCCGCAGTCGATCTTTCCTCGGAAAATTCCGCAACCAGACTGCTTCTCGAGGCTCTGAGGTCGAACTTGAAGGGCCGAATACTGGGTGTGCAGGGGGCAACGAATGCTGAGGCATTTGTGAGGGAGGTGCTGGGGGAGGACGTGGAGATCAGGACCTATGACAAGCAGGATAATCTGAACCTGGATCTGCTTGCCGGGCGGATTGATGGCGGACTGGCGGATTATTCAGTGTGGAAAGCATTTCTGGACGCTGACGGAGGGAAGGTCGCATCGCTCTATGGTCCCCGGATTTCGGGTGGCGTCTTTGGCCCAGGTGTCGGTATCGGCCTTCGGAAAAACAACAGCAATCTAATAAGGCTCTTTAACCGAGGAATCCAGGCGATGAAGCAAGATGGGACATTAAAGTCTTTCAGCATGAAGTGGTTCGGCATTGATATGGTGTCAACGCCATAACCAGTTCTGCGCGCCTAGTATGCTATCCGACCTTGGACAGCTTCACGTCAGACCTTGGTCTGATCGAAGGGAGACGATAGTTTTTTCGTGTGTCTGCTGAAGTCCCGTCAAACCTTTTGTCGCATATTTGGACTTGACCGTCCAAGGTGTAGTGACGACTTGTACGGGCTTAAAGTTTTGCCCATCGGTGCGGTCAGATTTTCGCATCCTTGGCATACAGATCGAACCCGAAGGAGGCTGGAGGTGTTACCACGCCGCAAACTGATCGCCGTTTTCCCGTGTCTGCTCTTGACCCTCTTTAACACGGCTCTTCCATATACGATCAAAATTCACGGTTTCTCCGCTGCATTTCACGAGCAGATGGCTGAGGCCGGAAACGGTAATGGTGGTGGCAACGGAAATGGCGGCGGTGGAGGCAGCGGGGGAGGTGGCGGCGGCAATGGAGGGGGTAGCGGAAACGGAGGCAGCAACGGTAACAGTGGCGGCAATGGCAATGGTAATTCGGGCGGCAAGGGAAACAATAACAGCCAGTCGTCAGGCACCGGAAACGCTGCGAAAACCGAGGCCGATGTCGACGACGCGGCGAATGCAGGTCGCGGTACTTTGACTGTCCGCCACAAGGATGGCATCAGCGAAAGCGTCCAGCGCGGCCGATACGTGATGAAGGATGCAAAGGGCAGAACAATCATCAATCGCGATGCAACAGTCTCAGACGAGCAGCGGCTCAGGGCCTTCCTCCGCTAACGGCGCCGGTCAATCTCGTCACGAAATGCCATCGCGGCTTCCGTCCGGTTGCTCACGCCGAGCTTGGTAAAGATCTGTGTCATGTGATGTTTTATCGTCTTTTCGTGCAAAGCCAGTTTCAGCCCAATATGCTTGTTGCTTAACCCTGCAGATGCCAGCTCGAGCACTTCCCGTTCCCGCTCCGTGAGTGCGACAAAGGGATTGGCTCGGGCGCCTGACCCGGTTTGGGAAATCAGACGTGCCGACAGTGTCGGAGCGACGTAACTGTCACCTGCCGCGACGGTTCGAATGATATCAGCCAGTGCACGGGACCCGACTCCTTTCAGGACGTAACCCTTGGCCCCGGTCCTTAGAGCTGTCATGACGTCATCGCCTGCCTCGGAGACCGTCAGCATCACGATCTTTTGGGCCGGGACCTGTTCAAGTATGAGCGGGACAGCTTCCAGCCCGCCTCCAGGCATGGAGATATCGAGCAGCAGGATGTCCGGTCGGTGCTCCGCGGCTATGCGCAGCGCATCGTCCCGGTTGCTACCCTCGCCAACGATCTTGAATTCGTCCATTTCGGTCAGGCTTCGGATAACACCTTCCCTGAAGAGAGGGTGATCGTCCACAACTGCCAGACTGATCTGCTCTGCGGTCATGCCTGTTCCATTTCCTCGATGTTAAGCGACATCCGCACGATGGTCCCACGATCGGATGAAAAGAGATGGAAGACTCCGCCCAGGCTTTCAACGCGGTCCCTAAGACCCGCGAGGCCGAGTTTCTCGGGTGAAACGTCGGTCATACTGAAACCATGCCCTTCGTCCGCTACTTCGACGGTCACCTGGCTGCGTTCGGATGATTGTGCAACCTTTTGTCCAATGCCGCCCGCATGGCGATAGCCATTGTTCAGGGCCTCCTGAACAAAGCGATAGATACAGATCTTTGCAGCCCTGGAAAGATACGCAGGTGTTTCGTTGAGCAAGAGGTCGACAGTGACCCCCGTGCGCTGCTCGTGGGCAACAATCGCGCGCTTCAGCAGCTCGGCAAGGCTGTCCGTTTCTATGTGCGGTAACATCAGCCCGCTGCAAATGGCCCTTATTTCTGCCATGGCGTCATCGAGGCTTGTCTTGATGTTTGTCAAGGATGCTTCCCGCTCTTCGGCAGAAGTACGAGGATCGGCAAGCTTCGGACTGTCAAGGCGCAAGGATGCATAGGCGACCAATTGTGCGGGACCGTCGTGCAGGTCGGCACCGATGCGGCGCAAGTAACTCTCGTTGAGGGACGTGGCTCTTTGTGTCGCACGCTGAACACGCGCGCGTAAGGCGTCGTTCTGCCGCAGCAGGGCGGAGAGTTCATCGATGCGGTCATTGAGGGCCCTGCGCTGGCTGTCGATGGTTCGGCTTCCACGAAGGACTATAATCGATAAGAGGCCAAAAAATATGGTCGTGAACGCCGCGACCGCGAGCCAGCTCAGGAGGCGGGCCTGTTTAAGACTCCATTCGAATTCGTGGGCGACCTCAAAAAATTCAGAGACGGCGACGACCTTGCCCGACCACGGCTGCAAGACCGGATTGTAGATTTGCAGAAGTGGCTTTTCGCTATCGCGTTCGGCATCGCTCTCGACGCCGTCGATCCGATTGAACCTCGCTGTCATCCGGCCGGTAAAGGCCGTCTTAAGGTCGCCGGACAGTGGGAGCTGCTTGCCGGAAAGGCTTTTTTCGCTGGAATAGAGAATAGTACCGTCGCTGCGCCAGAGGCGAAACGAAAACAGTCGTTTTCCAAGCGCGCCCTGCCCAAGGGTCTCATCCAGGGCCCGTGTTATCGAATCGTCCAGGCTCTGGGTGGTTTGCATGTCAGGCAACAGAGGAGCAATCACGCTGTCGACGTAAAGCGCGGTCGTTGCCGCGGAGTTACGTGTCACGGCGTTTTCGATCAGACTGGCAACGAAATAGCCCACGACCACCATTGCGCAGATCGCGACAAAGCCGCCCGCAAGCAGGAACTGGCGTGCGAGTGACTGGGAATTCCAGCGTGCCACCGGGCTCGTTATCGGCGCCTCCTGGTTAGGGCCTGTTCGCAGAATGCGCATTATCAGCACTCATCTCCCAATCCTTTATAGCTACCCGTCAACGCAAGGTGTCCACCATGCCCGCGGGAGGCACCGGTTTCCCCGATGTGAGCCCGTCGTCCGGTCCATACAATCAGCGACCATCGGTCGCGATCAATCGGACTATGGTCCGAATGCCCAGAGCATAGGTCGGAGTGGAGTAGAAACCCGGAATTTCGGCAATATCGTAGTGCGTAACGATTTGCTGGCACCGCAGCTCTGCACATGCGGTGACCCACCTTGAAAGGGCCTGCACATGAAAATCTCCTCGCTGATCGGTACCGCAAGCCTTGGGCTCGTCCTGGCCCTTGCCCCCATGGCGGGAGATACTCCCGGCTTCACGCACGCAGTATTTGCGAAGGACGGGAGCGGCGGCGGTAATGGCGGCGGCAATGGCGGTGGTAATGGAGGAGGAAACGGCGGTGGCAACGGGGGAGGCCATGGCGGTGGGAAATCCGGCGGCGGCGAAAGCCGGGGCCCCTCAAACTCAGACGGTCACAAGGGTTCTTCGGCATCATTGAAATCGCATGATTCAGAAAAGATCTCGAGAAGCCAAGGTGGGAAATCGAAGGCGCACAGCGCCAAATTCGGCACTGGCAGTCTTAATTCAATGAAGAGAAACTACCATGCCTATCTGAATTCCCAGGACCCCAAGATGGCGGCGCTTGCAGCATACGTGAAGGCATATGCGGAATTCGAAATTCAGTACGGGGTGGGGGCCGTGCCCACGGATCCCGCTCTTAGCGAAACCGCCCTTGTCTCGGCGCTGGAACAGTTGGCAAACAGGCCGGTCACCGACGAGGAGCTTGTCGAAGCGAAGAGCATTTTAGGCACTGGAACAGATACAGGGAAAATCGCAGAGGTTCGCGACGCTCTCGAACAAGAAGACGGAAACTGAGAGACAGCCGTAAAGGAGTGGCACGCCTGAACCTGCCTTCGTCTGCTACCAGGATCTCACCTACGCGGCTGCAAGTTTTCCGTCCTGCGTCTTGAGAGTTTGGTGTCGGTCGACCTCATTTAATTGCCGGAGTAATGACCGGCACTATCGCCGGATCAAGTTGCCCGCCGCGAGCTTGATCCGGCGATGTCATGTAGGCGACCCGTTTGCCGTGAATACCTAATAATCAGTTGGCCGCTGCTAACATGCGCAAGCTCACGATAATGATCGGCGACAATGGAGATCTCGTGCGTGGTTACGGCCCACTTAAGGCCGATAGCCGGAGATCAGCCCCTGGCCGAAGCGGTCAAATGTGACTGGGCCGTCTTTTCAGAAGCGTTACGCTCTCTGACACTCGCAAGTCGTCGCATCGCATATCCCATTTTTCGGCTATCCGAAACGATGACGCGTTATCTTCATCGGTTCCGCCGGTTCGCTAGCGCAACTGCTCCAGGCGGTGCGCCCGTACGGCAGAACGTTCCCTCAGTCAACCGCGCCCGGCGAGCGTCAAGCGCGTTTCGAATAACACTTTCGAGTCCCTGTCAGTCCTGCGTTGAGAACACCTTTTGAAGCCGACCCACGTCCGAGAAAAGATGTCGGTTCATGGCCCCTCTTTAGGTTCACAAGAGGGGCGCGTCAGCGGACAGATTATCTTCTTCAAGGTGCGGCGTCCCAACCGGCCGCTTCTATGATCGATCAACTGTAGGCGGCCTGACTGCGTTGGCCCTTTATAAGGATCATTCCAGGTAAATGGCCTCGCATCCGCAATCTTGACCACCAGGTCGGACTTTCTGGCAGGTTTGGACCGGGTCGATCATTGCAAACCGATCCTGCGTGAGCTAGTTAACGTCATCCACAAGGACCCGGTGAAACTCCGGGTGGCTCTTCTGGCCGCCGATCCGCCAGACAACACAGCAACGCAACCTATGCCATTTCGAGGACCGAGTTTCGCTCGGCCCGTTGCCTCAACTGTGAAAAATATTCCGATGGAAACTCTTTCAAACTACCGTCAGGAGTGGTTCTCCAACATCCGTGGCGACCTACTTTCGGGTATCGTCGTCGCTCTCGCGCTTATCCCGGAAGCGATAGGCTTCTCGGTGATTGCGGGTGTCGACCCCAAGGTCGGCCTCTACGCTTCCTTCGCAATCGCCTGCGTGACGGCCTTTGTAGGCGGCCGGCCGGGCATGATCTCTGCCGCCACGGCGGCGACTGCTGTCGTCATGATCTCGCTCGTCAAGGACCACGGTCTTCAGTATCTCTTTGCCGCCACCATCCTGATGGGCATCATCCAGATCGCTGCGGGATGGCTGAGGCTGGGCCGCGTGATGCGCTTCGTTTCCCGTTCTGTCATCACAGGCTTCGTCAATGCGCTTGCGATCCTGATCTTCATGGCCCAGTTACCCGAACTCGTTGGCGTGCCGACGCTCACCTACATGATGATTGCAGGCGGTCTTGCCATCATCTATCTCTTTCCATACGTGACCAAGGCGATCCCATCGCCGCTTGTGGCCATCGTGGTTCTCACGGCCATGGCGTGGTGGTTCGGCATGGACCTGCGCACCGTCGGTGACCTCGGCGAACTGCCGTCTTCTGTCCCTTTCCTGATGCTTCCTCAGGTTCCGGTGACCTGGGAGACGCTGCAGATCATCTTCCCATACTCGGTGACACTTGCTGCTGTCGGCCTGCTGGAATCGCTGCTTACCGCGCAGATCGTCGACGATATGACGGACACGCCGAGCAACAAGAGCCAAGAATGCGTTGGACAGGGCGCGGGGAACATCGCCTCGGCACTGATCGGCGGCATGGGCGGATGCGCCATGATCGGACAATCGGTCATCAACGTAACATCCGGTGGTCGAGGACGTCTTTCAACCTTCGTGGCTGGTTCTTTCCTGCTGTTTCTGATCGTCGTCCTCAACGATCTCGTCCGGATCATCCCCATGGCCGCACTCGTTGCAGTCATGATTATGGTTTCCATTGGCACTTTCTCTTGGCGGTCGATCCTCGACCTGAGACGCCATCCGCTTCCGTCATCCGTCGTCATGCTGGCGACGGTCATCACTGTCGTCGCAACACATGATCTGGCAAAGGGCGTAATTGTCGGCGTTCTGCTGTCGGGCATTTTTTTCGCTGGCAAGGTAGCTCGTCTTTTCAAGGTCACGCGTCAGGAGAATCCCGAACAGAATAGTGTCATCTATGAAGTAATGGGGCAGGTATTTTTTGCGTCGGCAGAAGCCTTTATCCACGCGTTCGACTTCACCGATAAGGGTAAGCGAATCGTTATCGATCTCGCCAAGGCTCATCTCTGGGACATCACCGCAATTGGCGCATTGGACAAGGTCGTGCTGAAGTTCCGTCAGGCGGGCGACGAGGTCGAGGTTCTCGGATTCAACGAAGCGAGTGCTGATATGGTTGATCGCTTCGCGCTGCACGACAAGGATGAGCGGCACGCGGCAAGCGCCGCACTACACTGACCGCCTGCATCCGTGCGCCTTGATGTTGTGGACGAGCGTCATGAATCGAACCGATGGCGCCGTTTACGGCGGACGTGAGGGTGTCGATGGGCGCCATTGCGTTGCTTTTGCTGTTACGGTTGCACCCAGGCCTGATGGCTGGCGCATCGACCCGCGCCGATCAAACCGCCCTGACGGCCCGAGATTGAAGGAAGGGAGACTGATCTTGTTGCCGCTCGAGGAATGGCGGTAGCACGGTCAGGCGAGAAGGTTTAAGAGTGACATTGTAACAAGATGATCGAGATGGAAACTGACCCTGACGAGGTCGCAACAGATTACGCGTACACCTCGCAGCGGTCAACGATTGCAGCGCTGTTCAGAAAACAAATGGCTGGTCACTTTTACGCGTGCTGCTTACTTTTTGGAACCTGATTCAGGGTGGAAAGAAGCGCAACCCGGGACAACCACATAATGCGTTTGGCTTATTGCTCATGTCGACAGCTGACACTAACGGCGAATGGCGAACCGCTGAAGGTATCAGTTTGCCACTGCCGGGAATGCCAGCGCCGTACCGGCTCCGCGTTCGGCGTAGCCGTGTTTTACGGGGCCGGCCAGGTGACCGCAGCCGGCAACCATAAGGCATTTCTACGCCGGGGCGAAAGCGGAAAGAAGTTGGAGTTTCGCTTTTGTCCTTGCTGCGGATCTACGGTATATTGGCTCCCGGAATTCCGGCCAAACCTCGTCGCGATTGCCCTCGGCTGTTTTGAGGATCCATCAGGCATCGAACCGACACAGAGCGTATATGAAGCAATGCAATTCCCTTGGGTCTCTTTGTGTTTGCGAAGTGAGGGACCCCATTGACCGGCCGCGTTTGCGACCGCAAGCCTCTACCATCACTCCGGCGCGACGTTAGCTTCCGGCCCTCGTCGCCTGCATGTATTATCATAACCTACTTTTTGTGGTTTCCCGAAAATGCGGCCGTCAATCCGAGGCCGATGTAAATGGACCCGCTGACCCAGCGTTCAGCTTTAAGGTAGACCGGGCTGCGCTTCAGCCAGTTACCCGCCGTCCCGGCAGCGAGTGCATAGGCGCCGTCCGTGAGCACTCCGATCACCGTGTAAAGAATCCCGAGGAACGCAACCTGCATTGCCACATGGCCACGCTGGGGCTCAACAAACTGCGGCAGAAAGGCGAGGAAGAACAACGCGGTTTTCGGATTGAGGAGGTTGACCAGGAAACCCTCGCGGAAAATGCGTCCGCGACTGCGCGGCTGGTCTGCGCCGTTAACGTCGGGAATGCTCGCGGGACCGAAAAGCTTCTTGAAGCCCAACCAAATCAGGTAGGCCGCGCCGGCATATTTCACCACGCTGAAGGCGATCGCGGAAGACGCCAGGAGCGCCGACAGCCCCGCAGCAGCCGCGGCGACATGCACGAGTGTGGCCGCGTGAATGCCCAGAATCGAGACGAGGCCAGCAGAACGGCCCTGCTCGACCGATCGGGCGAAGATGTAAAGAACCGCCGGTCCAGGCACGAGAAGCAGAACAAGAGTGGCGCTGACGAACAGGCTGAGATTGGCCGCGCCGGGAATTATCGAATCCATGATTGTCTCACTCCCCTCTGTGGCGATAGCAATAGCATTGAAAAGCGTTCGATGCGAGACCGGCTTGTTGTGCCGCCATCCAATGGTTCAGTGAGTATGTAGTTCGCACGTCACGTTGATGTCTTCGAACGAACCAGCTTCATTGGCGGCTTGAACTACTATGGCAACCTCGATGTGACACGGTACCTGTGACGCTCGCTCCACGGTTTATACGCGGGCCTTGCGGCTCTTTATATCGTGGGAGAGCGGACCCTCGCTTGAATATGCCCGGCCCGCGGCGAGTCATCGACAAAATGCCGAAACTCGTTCCCGACCTGACGAGGAGCTACGTAATACCAGACTGTGGACATTGGGCGCCGCGGAAAAAGCCCGCGATGTTGGACGCAATCATTGCCTTTGCGAGGTCTATACGGGGTTGCGAGTGAGACTGTCGCACAGCAAAATCCGGGGGCACCGTCGTTGGTTTTGTTCCGGCCGGATCACCCTCTTTGCTAGGCTCTGGTCCAGTTGAAACAGCCGAGGGGCAGAGCGGCGTTGCTTACCAACAGTGCACCGTGGCGATAGAGTTCCAAGGGATTTCCATCCGCCGGCATATCCACTGCCCACAATTGGCCCGACGCGTCAGAGGCAATTATCCTGCCGTTTACCGCGGCAATGGCAGCAAAGGCATCCAGCTCGCTTGTGCCGGGTGAGAAAAGTACCGTCACCTGTGATTGACCGGACGGCGGCAGCAAAGCAAGCGGGCCCGCAGTCAGTGCCGCCACGACGAGCAAAAACGGCGATCTGGGTGCACCACCTCCACTTCTTGACCCGCTCCGGCGCAGTATCCAGCCAATGGTCAAAGGGATAAGTCCAAACATGGCAAACCAGAGCAAATCCCAAAAAAGCGCGTTATCCACGTCCATACGGACGCGGTGAATTCCCAGCAGCCAGTGTGACACAATACTGTCAAGGACATGCCATCCACCGAAGCCGACAACGGCATTGGCAAACAGGAGTCGATCCGCTCCTGGTGCAGGGAATTCGGCACGGGCTCGCCAGAGAAAGCAAAGCCCAACGATAGCAATAAGATACATCAGCGCATGAAAAATACCATCCCAGAGAATGAGAAGGCGAATATCCAGCCGTGCCTGCTCAAGACCACTTAAAAGATGATGCCATTGCAACAACTGGTGCAACAAAATGCCATCGAAGAAGCCGCCGAGTCCAAAGCCCAGCATATAACCGGCCCATCGAAACTCTCCGGAAAAGGGCCGGAGGCTTGCTTCAGCTCCTGCGTCTGTCATTGATTTCCCTCCACTCCATTGCCATTCCAACCTCAGGAACGGCCCAATGTTCCGCAGTGTCCGTAGTTGCATGAGCCGGTCGGACGGGGCTTTGGAACTGCGGCTGCTTATGTATCAAGAGGCAATCGCGAGGATCAAAACTGGGAGCGGCTAGCGGCTGACTTGGGTCGCGGAAGTGCTTGCACAACACGTATTCGTAACGGCGCGAATGATCGGGGGCTTCCACAACGAAAGGTCAAGCCGTTTTAAGGACCACGCGCGGTAAGCGACAGATCGGGTGAGAGTGCTTTGCGACCTTCGCTTTCAAGTGAACAGGCTTCAGGTAACTGACGGCCGGGATAGGGTCATCCCGGATCAATGACTTAGGCCACGTCCCATGGCAAGCCAGACGCAAGCGAGTTTCTCCAAGTTGCAAGTAAAGGAGAATCGAATGTCTGCAGTCGACCGGATTGGCGGAGCCGCCGCGATTTACACACGTTTGCGGCCGCAGGAGGTCACTCACACAGTCCCCGGCCAGGCTGCCGAGCGGCCAGTTGCAACTTCTTTCGGGGGCGCCCCCGCGCCCCTCTCCTCCAATCTTGCAAATATACTCTGGTCGCTCCAGGGAGAACCGGCCGGACTCATTGATGAGGCGCCTCTGCAGAACGGCGGGCCAAGCCCGGAGGAAGAACTGAGCAAATGGGCGCATATGAGCCTCGGCGAAAAAATCAGGGCGCAGTATCTGGAGGCGCGCGGATTAACGGAAAGCGATCTTGCCGCAATGTCGCCCGACGAGCGGAAGGCGATAGAGGACGAGATCAAGAACGCGATCATGGCTGCACTGGAGAATACTGGAGAGGACCACACACGCCCGAGGCCGTGAGATCCAGTCCCACAACGGAAGAGGTTAAGCCCCGCCGGTGCGGCCGGATAAAAGCAGCCCCTCGACGCGCGGATGCTCCCCGGCGCTTTCCTGTTGCTTTTACGTAAATAACCACCCCGCCGCCCAAGTGTTGTGTAGGTTACCTGTCACTGGAGACGGAACTCGCCGTCAATGCGACGCCATTCATTCGGCCCAATCAAACGCTGGTGTGTAAAGCGCACGGAGTGAAGGGGGCCGTCGAGCCTCGTTTGCCAAAAGTCGAGGAACTTGTGCATTTCGGGGAAGTCGGGGGCCAGGTCATAATCCTGCCAGACAAAGGTCTGGAGCACGGCCTCGAAATCCGGAATCCGATATAAGATGTGGGCAGTTGTGAGGCCATAGCCATTGAGCTGGCGTTCAAGATCGGATGAAAACTGCATGCTTCATCTCCTTTCGTGACACGACAAAGTGTGGCGCAAAATACTCCAGGCATCAACGTTTTCCTCAACGCGGACCGTCAGAATTTCGTTCCTTTTCAGCGTATTAGCAGCAGACGATCATGAGTGCTGATTTTTTTGCGTCGACCTCTTGAAATTCAAAAATCGCCAAACCAGATTTTTGCGCGCGAACGCTCGGACGAGGTTCGCACTTCCGGGTCGGCCACCCCCGGCCCGGTAAGAACAGACGTCATCTTTTTTGTCTCACGGAGGAAAATATGTCGTTCCGACCGCTTCATGACCGCATTCTCGTCCGCCGGGTCGAATCCGAAGAAAAGACCAAAGGCGGTATTATCATCCCCGACACTGCCAAGGAAAAACCGCAGGAGGGCGAGGTCATCGCCGTTGGGCCCGGTGCGCGCAACGATGCCGGACAGATCCAGGTGCTCGACGTCAAGGTGGGCGACCGCATCCTGTTCGGCAAATGGTCAGGCACCGAGATCAAGATCAATGGCGAAGACCTGCTGATCATGAAGGAAAGCGATGTCATGGGCATCATCGGCGCCCAGGCTGAGCAGAAGAAAGCCGCCTGACCGTCCTACCCTACACCCATCAGTCAGATAGCTGCCTATTGAGGAGTTAAAAAAATGGCTGCCAAAGAAGTCAAGTTCCACACCGATGCCCGTGAACGCATGCTGCGAGGGGTCGATGTGCTCGCTAATGCCGTGAAAGTCACCCTTGGCCCCAAGGGTCGTAACGTTGTTATCGACAAGTCTTTCGGCGCACCGCGCATCACCAAGGACGGCGTGTCGGTTGCGAAGGAAGTCGAGCTTGAAGACAAGTTCGAGAATATGGGCGCGCAGATGCTGCGCGAAGTCGCTTCGAAGACAAACGATCTGGCCGGCGACGGCACCACGACCGCAACTGTCCTCGCCCAGGCGATCGTCAAGGAAGGTGCCAAGGCGGTTGCCTCCGGTATGAACCCGATGGACCTGAAGCGCGGCATCGATCTTGCGGTCGATGCTGTCGTCAAGGAGCTGAAGACCAACGCTCGTAAGATAACCAGCAATTCCGAAATCGCCCAGGTTGGAACAATCTCTGCGAACGGGGATACGGAGATCGGCCGTTATCTTGCCGAGGCAATGGAGAAGGTCGGCAACGAAGGCGTCATCACCGTGGAGGAAGCAAAGACCGCAGAAACCGAACTTGAAGTCGTCGAAGGCATGCAGTTCGACCGCGGCTATCTGTCGCCCTACTTTGTCACCAATCAGGACAAGATGAGGGTCGAACTTGAGGATCCCTATATCCTTATCCACGAAAAGAAGCTCTCGAACCTGCAGGCCATGCTGCCGGTCCTCGAAGCCGTGGTCCAGTCGGGCAAGCCTCTCCTCATCATCGCTGAAGACGTCGAAGGCGAAGCCCTTGCAACGCTCGTCGTCAACAAGCTGCGTGGCGGCCTCAAAATCGCTGCCGTCAAGGCGCCTGGCTTCGCCGACCGCCGCAAGGCCATGCTGGAAGACATCGCCATCCTGACCGGTGGTACCGTCATTTCCGAAGACCTCGGCATCAAGCTCGAAAACGTTACGCTCAACATGCTCGGACGCGCCAAAAAGGTGGCTATCGAGAAGGAGAACACCACCATCATCGACGGCGTAGGTTCCAAGTCCGAGATCGACGGCCGTGTTGCGCAGATCCGCGCTCAAATCGAGGATACCACTTCCGACTATGACCGCGAAAAGCTGCAGGAGCGTCTCGCCAAGCTCGCCGGCGGCGTTGCCGTCATCCGGGTTGGCGGCTCGACGGAAGTCGAAGTAAAGGAAAAGAAGGACCGCGTCGACGATGCGCTGCACGCCACTCGTGCGGCGGTAGAGGAAGGCATCCTGCCTGGCGGTGGCGTCGCGCTGCTGCGCGCTGTCAAGGCGCTCGACAATCTCGGTACGGCCAACCAGGATCAGAGGGTCGGCGTTGATATCGTCCGCCGTGCAATCGAGGCACCCGTCCGTCAGATCGCCGAAAACGCCGGCGCGGAAGGCTCCGTTATCGTCGGCAAGCTGCGCGAGAAGACGGACTTCTCCTTTGGCTGGAACGCACAGACAGGCGAATACGGTGATCTCTACGCGCAGGGCGTTATTGACCCGGCCAAGGTCGTTCGTACTGCGCTTCAGGATGCCGCCTCTGTAGCAGGCCTTCTGGTGACGACCGAAGCGATGATAGCCGAAAAGCCGAAGAAGGATGCCGCGCCTACACCCGTCGGAGCGGGAATGGACTTTTGATGGAAGGGGGCGCCCAGAGGGCGCCCCCTTTTTGGTGCTCCGTGAGTAACGATGCGGAGCCTGACCGGCCAAATATCAGCGCGAGTACCCTTCCGCAAATTCGCGGGTCGTCTGGATGAACGCAGTGAAGGCGGCCGGTGGGGTGTTCCTCCCGGAATGATAAAGGGCCACGGGCGTCAGGAGCGGCGTCCACTGCTCCAATATGCGCGTCAGTCGTCCAGCCTCAAATCTTCGCGGCAAAGGTTTCTGCGAAAGCGAAATCGACCACACACGAAACTTTCACCAGGAAATCAATCGGTTCCGCCGAGGTTTTCCATTCTGCTGTCAGTCAGGGCGGAATGCTGCGCGGTTGACATGCCGCTCGGCAGCTTCGCTCTTTTTCACCTTGTCACCATATTTCCCCTCGCTTGGATCGCTCTCGTTAGAGGCGAGCAGACGGGTGAGATGCTGGCGATGCAGGTCGTCGGTGCAGCCTTCCGTACGGTTGCGATCGTCGCCTCCGGCTACGTCGCGGACCGGATTGGACGGCGCGGGCACCTGATGCTGTGCGCAATCTTGACCGCGCTTTTCAGTCTTTCCGCACCGTTTCTCATCGACGTCGGACGAACCGGTCAGTATTCCTTCCTGCTTTCCGCTTTTGCTCTCATGGGATTTTTCTTCGGGCAAGCATCGGGCTCTATTGCTGACAATTTTAGCACGAGGCTGCGTTACACCGGCTCTGCCCTGACCTCCGATCTCGCCTGGCTGATCGGCGCCGGCTTTGCGCCGGCAGCAGCTTTCTACCTTGCGACGCGCTTCGGGATAGCCTTTATCGGCCTTTATCTCCTGTCCGGAGCGATTTGCAGCGCCGTGGCCCTGGTAATCGCGGGACGTTCGCGGACCGGCGAAAGCAAGTCCGAGCGGATATAGCCCGCTTTGACGGCCAAAAAAATGCGATCTGGTTTCCGCCACGTCACTTTCTGAACGACGTGACGTGCTTATTCCGGCCGGCGACACTCCCGGAGCTTCAGGAACAGGACGATCCCCGACAGGCAGAAGCAGATCGAGTTCGTTAAAATGATTGGCCATTCGCCGCGGAGGAAGCCGAACGCTGCCCAAAGCGCAAATCCGGTTACGGTCAATATGTGCATAGGCGCCGAAATCGCCGCAGTGTCCCCGGACCTCACCGCCTTCCAGACTTGGGGAATGAAGCTCGTCACGGAGCATATCGAGGCGAGATAGCCAACCAGAAGACCGCCGTCCATGAGCAAAATATCCTTTCAATCAGTCAAGTTCGGTGCATCGAGGCGTCACGTTGGTGACGTCGCGGCGACTGCTGGCAATACCTCGCGCCCCATGAATCGAATAAAGCCCGCCTGGTCGCGGGAGACGTTGTGAATGTAGAGTTCTCCGACGCCGCATGAACGACACTCGTCGATGAGCCGAAGGACGTCACCAGCTTCTGTGACCAGAGGAACAAACCGGTCCATCTCCTCCGGGAGAATTTCGCGCGTCGCGCTGTCGAAAGCAGCCGGGCTTGCAAGGTTTGCCAGACGGTCCGCTGGTGCTGCTGCCGTTCGCCATTGATCCCAGGCGGCGATACGGGCTTCGTCCCTTGTGGCTCCCCAGCTTAGCTGCAACTGGAGTGCGAGCGGTTTGTCCGAGCCGCCCCTTGACCTATACTGGTCGAAGACGTGGACCAGCTCCTCCTGGGGCTTGCGAACCCTCAGCAGACCGTCTGTCCAGTCACCCATCCAAGCAGCTGTCCGCGCGGAGAGTGCGGCGCCGAAGAGAGCGGGAGGCCGCACTGGAAGCGACCAAAGCCTTGCGGAGTCAGCTGAAAACCATGGCAGGATGCGGGACACCGTCTCTCCCCTGAGCAGCCTTCGCATGATGTCGGCGCCGGCCTGCAGACGCAGATTGCGTTCATGTTTGTCCGGCCAGCCTTTTCCCACGACATGTTCATTCAAGGCTTCACCGCTTCCGACGGCGACCCAGCGTAGCCGGTCTGGAAACATTTCCGAGAGAGTGGCAATCAGATGCGCAAGAGTGACCGGGTGATAGCGCAAACCACTAGGAATGGCGAGGCTGCCAAAGGGCAGGGTCGTGACGGCCATGGCAGCTCCCAGCCACGCCCAGTTGTTGCCCGAGTTCCCCTGTCGCCCACTCCACGGGGTAAAGTGGGCCTCGGCAGCATTGATGTTGGCGCGCGTCCATACGCAGGCGATTCCATTCCTGCGTATAGGCATCGCAAAACTCGGCGAAGATTTTGGGATCGAGCATCCGGGTGCGCAGCGCGTAAGCACGGGGGTCTCCAGCTGGTCGCGCCGGATGTCGACGCGGTTGTCGCAGGTGCCCTTGTTGCGTGCCGTCGAGCAGCCTATCAAGGTAGCCGAGATCGCCGAATAGCCACCGCCGCAGCAGGCGCAAGCATGCCAAGGCAGCTCCCTTCAAGCGCAGCGACGCCATGCTCGGCATTCTGTCGATCGGCGTCATCGTCTGGCCGGGCACCGGTATCCAGGACAACCTCGCCGACAAGGCCAAGTAGCTCGGCATTCCGGTCTATCGCTTCGAGATGGGGGCGCGTAAGCGCCATCCGTATTCTTGGCCTGGAATCGATTTTCACGCCAATCTAAGATTATGAATCGAAATTCATTGTGGGTTATCGGATTTCATGAGAATGTCTGTCCTGAGGTCAATTTCAGGGCTAGGTATCAAAATTTATGGAGCCGGGGCAGAAGAAGTCATTTTCAGGACAGGCAAGCGTTTTTCACGGGCGCTGGCTGCCGGAAGCCGCCGTTCCGGTCGGCTATGCCGCCCTGATCGATGCCTGGAGCTTGTCCGTGCCCGTGCCGATCAACCTGTCGGCCATCGGACCACGTCACAAGGTCTACCAGGCCGAGGGCTGGAGCCTCTACACCCCGCGTCACCGGCCGGATGAGAAACTCGCCAGCCACCTTACATTTGCACTCCGCTACGAGGGGTTGGATCTTGCAGTCCTGAAGGCGTTGTTCCGCGAAACCGGCCCGGAGCCGATCGCGGCCATCGTCCGCGCAGCGCCGACCGGCGCCTATGCGCGCAGGCTCTGGTTCCTCTACGAATGGCTGCTTGATACGCGGCTTGATCTGCCCGATGCGACCCAGGGCAGCTACGCCCTGACCGTCGATCCTGAGCAACAATGGGCGGTTGAGGGGACGACTTCGACTCGCCACCGCGTGAAGAACAACCTCCCCGGCACGCCCGCCTTCTGCCCGCTGATCTTTCGCACGCCCGCACTCGAGGCCTTCGTCGCGCGCGGCCTCGGCGACAAGGCACGACGGCTCGTCGCCGAAGTGCCCACCGATCTTCTGGCGCGCACTGCCGCCTTCCTGCTGCTCAAGGATTCGCGTTCGAGCTTCCAGATAGAGGGAGAAGATCCACCACAGGATCGCATCCAGCGTTGGGGACAGGTGATCGGCGAAGCCGGCCGCCGGCCGATCGACCGCGCCGAGCTCGAACGGTTGCAACGCATCGTCATCGGCGACGCGCGTTTCGTCCATCTCGGACTGCGGGAGGAGGGCGGCTTCATCGGTGAACACGACCGCCTGACCGGCGCGCCGATCCCCGATCATGTCGACGCCCGCCACGACGATCTTCCGTCACTGGTCGATGGGCTGATCGCCTTCGATCGCGGCGCCGCGCACCGGCTCGATCCGGTCCTCGCCGCCGCCATCCTCGCCTTCGGCTTCGTCTACATCCATCCGTTCGAGGACGGCAACGGGCGACTGCATCGTTATCTGATCCATCATGTCCTTGCCGAGCGTGGCTTCAATCCGCCGGGCCTGGTCTTTCCGGTGTCGGCCGTCATCCTTGATCGCATCGACGCCTATCGGACCGTACTCGAAAGCTATTCGCGCCGTCTTCTGCCGCATATCCGCTGGCAGGCGACTGATCGTGGCAATGTCGAGGTCTTGAACGACACCGCCGATTTCTACCGCTATCTCGACCTGACGCCGCATGCGGAGTTCCTGTTTGAATGCGTCGCCCGCACCATCGACGTCGATTTGCCGGCCGAGACCGCGTTCCTGCGTATCTATGATGCGTTCAAGACAGAGGTCCAGAGCTTGATCGACATGCCGGATCGGTTGCTCGACCTTCTGTTTCGGTTCCTGCGCCAGAACGATGGAAGGCTGTCAAAGCGTGCGAGAGACAGGGAGTTCGCTGCGCTTACCGATGAGGAGGCCGCGAGGATCGAAGAGGTTTATGCCGATCTTCAATTGCGGGGCTGATGTGAGCTCACGCTGAACCGCGACTTCTGTTGCGTATCAAGCTAGCTGGCATGCCTGATCTGCGCGAGCAGTTTCTTGCGAAAGACTTCGGCCGGTGTCCTATAGCCGAGGCATTTTCTGGGTGTTGCGTTGAGGCGGTTGCAGATCTCGATTAGATCGGCATCTGTGACCGACAATGGATCGACCTCTCTCGAAAGCCATTTCCGGACGCGGCCGTTGGTATTCTCGACGGTGCCTTTCTGCCATGGCGATTGCGGGTCGCAGAACCAGGTTTGGGTGCCGATGCTCGCTTGCAGATACGGCCAGTCCGTGAACTCGGTGCCACGATCGAAGGTGATCGAGCGACGGGCGGGATGGGGTAGGGCCTTGAGGGCCTGTATCAGGCCGTCCATAACCGGACGTGACTGACGGTCGTTGTTACGCAGGAAGATCGCAAATCGCTCACGCGCTCGACGAGCGATGTGACATTGGCCTTCCCAAACTTCTTGCGGAACTGGATGAGATCACATTCCCAGTGCCCAAACTGTTTGCGTTCGCCGACAGTGTCGGGACGTCGCAGAATGTTCAGATCCGAGCTAAAGCGTTGACCGTGCTTGCGTCTGGCGTGTCTCGGCCTGCGCCTGGCACGACGTTCCGGCAGGTGTCGCCACAGCTTGATCGCCTGACCGTCGGCTGAGTATGCGAATTTATAGATCGTCTCGTGGCTCACCGAGATCGGATGATGCTCAAGTCGCATCCTTCCGGCAATCTGCTGCGGTGACCAGCCGTGTACGATCCGCTCGATAACCGATTGTCGGACATGCGAGAAGCGCGCGAGCTTGCGCAGCTTCAAGCGGCGATCACAGGCCATCTGATGCGCGGTCACGCAGTAGTAACCGCTAAGATCAGGGACTTCTTTGTCGATGAATATGTTGCGCCGGACTTCGCGAAAGATCGTCGAACGGTGCCTTCCGAGTTTTTCTGCGATGGCGTCGATACTGAGCCCAGCCAACCTCCAGCGGGCAATCTTACGGCGTTCGTCCAATGCAATCTGAGAGTAGGTGCGCTTCGTTGCATCATCCTTGCGATTAATAACCCTTTGGGATCATTAGCAAGTCGCACTTCATTCTAGAACCCACCCGGGTACAATAACTGTGGCGTGGAAGTTGGAATGTCCGCGGGTTTGCAAAGTAGAAATGTCCGCATGTCACCACACGCAACACCGACCAGCCCCGATCTGAGCGGCTGATCCCGCTTGCAAGATCAGATCGGGGCGGGTGATCGATACAGCTCTTCGGCTTTAGCTTTGAGACGCCTCACTCCGCAGCCGGCTGTTGCGACAGTGCTTTCTTTCGCCGCGCAATCACGACCGGATCGGTCGTGAAGTCTTTCCGACGACCGGGTCCACGCGCGCGTTTGATGTATCCACTCTTGTCGCTGTTGTTCTTCACGTCAGGCGCCGGGCGCTCGTCCTGGCGCTCCTTGATATACGCCAGGACATCACCGAGCCGCTTGTTCTCGGTGATCGCCGCATGCGTCACCCGCTGGTCCTTGTCGAACACCTGATAGGGCAGGGAATGTCCCTTCCAGCGCACATCCAGCCGACCGTCCGCATACGCATAGGTCTCGACATAACGGCCAACCAGGCCACGCGTCACCGCGGTCTCCTCCAGCATGATCCGCTTGCGCTCGAACGAAAACGTCAGCTGCGATCCGACATAGCGCTGCTCGCGCTTGCACAGGATCTCGGTCAACCGATCCGGCGCCAGATTCAGCGGCCGATGCAGATCGTCGGGACGGGCAGGGACGATTGCAAAACGCGCGTTGTAGTCCTCTATGAAAACAGGCAAGAACGCATTGCCCGCCTCCATGCTGTCGATGCCAGAAAGCCTGAGCTCCTTGACCAGGCGATCCTGCAACGTCCGGTTCATCCGCTCGACCCGGCCCTTGGCCTGGCTCGAATTTGCACAGAGAATCTCGATATTTAGCTCGCAGAGCGCACGCCCGAACTGGGTCATGCCCTGACCACCCCTGGCATCCTTCTTCGCCACCCGGAACACTGAATGCTTGTCCGAATAGAAGGCAACCGGCGCGCCATGACGCTTGAGATACAGCTCCAATGCCTCGAAATAGCTGAAGGCACTTTCGGAACGCACGAAGCGCAGCTGCATCAACCTGCCGGTCGCATCGTCGACAAATACCAGCAGCGAGCAAGACGGTCCGCGATCCTCGAACCAGCGATGCTCCGAGCCGTCGATCTGCACCAGTTCGCCATAGGCTTCTCGTCGTAACCGCGGCTGATGAAACGTCCGGCGCTGCTTGCGCGACAGCCAGAGGCCGGCATCAGTCATCCAGCTGCGCACCGTCTCGCGCGATACACGCAGTCCGTCGCGCTCGGCCAGCTTCTCCGTCGCCAATGTCGGTCCGAAATCCGCATAGCGTTCGCGAACCAGCGTCATTGCATAATCGCGAACCCCGTCGCTGATCCGGTTGTTCGACGGCCGACCGATTGCCTTGCGCCGGATCGAAGCCGCGCCGCCAGTCCGTATACGCTCCAGCAGCCGGCGCACCTGGCGCTCGCTCAGATCAAGCACATGCGCCGCCGATACCGTGGTCATCCGGCCGGCGACCACCTTCGACAAGATCTCGATCCGTTGCAGATCGCGCTCGCTCATCGCTATCAATCCCATCCGCAATCTCCCGGGTATCATTCAGATCCGGGGAGTGTGACATTCCAACTTTGCAGAAACAGGACACTTTAACTTTGCGGCTACAATAACATATCGCATAAGCTTTATTATGGAACTTTTGTCAAGATCGAATCGGAGTAACGTCTGCTAAGTGGAATGTGTTCAAGGTTAAGAATTTACCTAGTTGATTCGACGCCACGCAGGCCTCAGGGCATCCGATCCCCGCATTTATGGCCGTTATGGCTACGGGGTCGCATCCTGGTCGGTCCGCCAGGAGGTCGATCTCACGCGCACCGGACTTGCGGCAAAGACGTCGCGTGAAAAGATCCGCATCGTCGATGCCCGCGAAAATTTTGACCTGTTTCGCAGGATTGCCGATACGGATCCGAAACCGCGCGCTGCAACCTTGTCCCGATGGGACGGCTGGTGGTCGATGCAGGAATACCGCACCGCGCATGGCGCAACGCCGTACCATGCCTTGGTATTTGGCGCTTAGGGAGATGAAAGCGGCTTTCTGCGCTTCCATGTCGAGCCTTCGGACAACTGGTTCACATCAACGCGCCGCACGGTGATCGTCGACGATCTTGTTGCCCATGACGGCGAAGCCTGGCGCGGACTGATTGGTCATCTCTTCACCCAGGACATCCTGCACCGAGTCGTGTTTCCATCCCGGCCGGTTGATGACCCGCTGCCGTTGCTTCTGGAAAACCCGCGTGCGCTTGACATATCCGGTCAACGTGACGAAAGCTGGATACGGCCGCTGGATCTCGAGGCACTGCTCTCAGCCCGTCGTCTCGCCGGCACGCGCGGGGTAACGATTGCGGTGAAGGATGACCTCTTCCCCGACAATGCGGGTATCTGGACCTTCGGTCCCAAGGGTGCGAGCAAGAGCGGCGCAAAACCGGAAGCCTCCGTTGCGATTTCGGACCTCGCCACGCTGATATTCGGGGCACAAAGCGCCTCACATCTTGCGGCATCCGGACGTATTGTCGCAGATTGTGAGGGACCTGTGGAAGAGCTTGACCGCGTGTTCGAGACCAGCCGAAAGCCGCATTCAGGGATATCATTCTGAATCGCACAGAAGCCCAACCCTGCGCTGGTCGAGATCTATATTGATGATCAAGGGAGAGAGTCACCCTTGTCAGTCCGCAGAGAGAGTCCGAACAACATTATCGTGAAGCCTGCCACTAGAAGATCTGCGGCCAGAATGATGTCCGGGCCCCCTCCAAGTCCAAAGGAGCGATCCGCGACCAGCCATGCGACAAAGAAGAGGGTGGTCAAGCCGCCTGCCAGCAGGGATGGAGCCCCCCGGTGGGGACGGATCGTTTCTCCAACCCAGAGCCGCAATAACGAAAGACCAAGAAACAGACAGCAAAAAAGCAAAAAGGCCGCAGACGACCTAAGGCTCTCATCAACACAGACGATACATCCCATCGCTGCCTGAAGGGCGCCGATGGCAATCCAATCCGGATAAAATGCGGGGCGCGCAAGCCGCATGATGATGATTGCAAACAGCAATCCGCCCAGCATTGGCCCGAGGCCCGGCAGATAACCTTCAAAGTTCCGGTCGAGAAACCTGTTGGCGAGGGACAACACGGCAAAATCGACCAGAATGACGCCAAGCGCGACAACTCTCAGCCAGTCGGACGGTTTCCTGAAGCGGTTTTGGCCAACCTCCCGGCCACTGCGGATGAGGCGGCGAAGCCGCGGGAGAAATGACGGGGCACGCTGGTGGGGGAAAACGTGCCCCGTCCGATGTCCGGCAATGAGCGTTGCGGACATCATTGGCCCTGACGGCAGGGGACGATACGTCAGGGCCATGTTTGTCGAAGACGGAGCAGGCACGGAACCTCCGTAACCCGTGGAAACGGCCAGGCTGCCGCGAAGGGCAGGAGACTGGCGCGAAATATTTTCGCGATCCTTCATCATTTTCGGAACCGCCTCCTCCATTGGGCAACCGGTTCGCTTTCGGGATCATACCGGTCAACCAGCGCTACTTGCCGGGGCAACCGTAGCGATACCTTTATATATACATACAACACGTTTGTAAATTTGAACCTAGTCATCTTCCGTCACCAGCGCATGTCAGAGCGGTTCGCTTGGGGTGATTATGTCAGAATTGCTTCAGCCGAGGCCTTGGTGTTTTTTCTGAACTCCTGCGAGCAAAGTCGCGACCAGAAGGCCCCCGTCTTCGGAAAGCGTAAAGACGCTCTTGCTTAGCGCCCATTCCGTAATGAGACCGCCCATCGCCGCATAAAGCATGGAGGCAGCCTTTTCCGGCGTCCACGGTTTCACCATTCCGGGGTTTCGCTCGACTGCCCTGAATATGCGCACGAATAATTCATGCATTTCCTCGGGAAACGTGTTTTGTGCGGCCTCATCCTTTTCCGCCAGAACGATATCGAGCCGCATCATCACCCGCAGCAGACCGCGTTGACGCGGATCCTGCTCCAGCAGCCTGAACGTGTCGGCTATGATGTCGCCGAGTTTTTCGATGGAAGCGGAGCTCCGGCCTTCGGAAAGTTCGTCGGCAAATCGCCGAAACGGTTCCTGCGCCTCGTTTCGGAGAGCGAGCAAAAGCCCGTGCTTGTTCTTGAAATGCCAGTGGATTGCACCCCGGGTCACACCGGAAAGAGCAGCGATTTCTTCTAGGCTGACATTGTCATAGCCCTTGTCCAGAAACAGGGTCTCCGCCGCCTGCAAGATCTGGCGACCGGTTTCCGCCGCCTGCTCCTTGGTTCTTCTCACGCCTCTAAACTCCCGTGACTGAATTTCGCCGTTGCTTTCTACATGGACCAGCCCGGCAAAAGCAAACTGCCGTCCCGCCGCAACTCATCACGGCGGGACGGGAATGCATCAACCTCAGGCAGTTTTCGGCTCCGCCGCCTTTACGCTTCTGTGGCTAAATATCCCCGATATCAGCACGAAAAAGACCGGCACGAAAACAATCGCCAGCAAAGTCCCTGTCACCGTTCCAAAGAAGGTGGCAAAGCCGATAGCCTGGCGTGCACCGGCGCCAGCACCCGTCGATATGACCAGCGGAATGACACCGAGGCCAAAGGCAAGCGACGTCATCAGGATCGGCCGGAACCGAAGTTTCGCCGCCTGGCAAACCGCCTCGAATGCGCTTTCGCCAAGCTGCGCCATTCGCTCTCGCGCAAATTCGACAATCATGATGCCGTTCTTGCCCGTCAGGCCGACCACGGTCAGAAGCCCGACCTGGAAATAGACGCCATTCGACTGCCCACCGATCCACGCGCCCAGAAGCGCGCCGAGGATACCGACCGGCATGGCGAGCAGAACCGCAACGGGAATGGTCCAGCTTTCATAGAGCGCCGCAAGGCAAAGGAACATGGTTGCCAATGCCAGCCCGTAGAGAGGTAAGGCGCCGGCACCGGCATCCTTTTCCTCGAGCGACATTCCCGTCCATTGCAGGCTGAAGCCCGGCGGGAGTTTTGCGGCAAGCGCCTCCATTTCCGCCAGTGCCTCACCGGAGGAGAAACCCGCAGCAGCCGACCCTTCGATCGACATGGCGGGAAGGGCGTCATAACGGCTGACCTGCTGGGGGCCGAAGACCCAGTTTTGGCTGGCGATGGTCGAAAGATCGACGAAATCGCCATTCGCATTCGGTACCCGCCAGAGAGCAAGGTCCTCCGGTCCGGTGCGTGCCAAAGGCTCGCCCTGCACGTAAACGCGTTTCATGCGTCCCTCGTAAAGGAAGTCGTTCACATAGGAACTCGACCAGACGGTGGTCAGGAACGAGCCGACATCCGCAGCGCTGAGGCCAACGGCGCCGGCCTTGCCCCAGTCAATGTTGAGTTCGAACTGGGAAGCATCCTCCACGCCGTTCGGCCGGACGGCCATGAGTTTCGGGCTTTGAGCCGCAAGACCCAGCAGCATGTTGCGCGCTTCCAGAAGCTGCTCATGGCTCTGGCCGGAGCGTGCCTGAAGGAAGGCGGTAAAGCCGTTGGAATTGCCGAGTTCCGTGACCGCCGGCGGCACCAGCGGAACCACGATCGCTTCCTTGATGCCGCCCATCAGAGGCCCGAAGGCACGCGCGGCGATGGCCTGGGCGGAGTTTTCCTTGCCCTTGCGCTCTTCCCAGTCCTTCAGCTTCACGAACATCATGCCCATGTTCTGGCCCTGACCGGCAAAGGAGAAACCACGAACCGAGAAGACAGACTCGACGTTCCGGGCTTCGGCATTCATGTAGTAGTTTTCCACCTTGCCCAGAACCGCCTCGGTATTTTGCGCGGTCGAACCGGGCGGCGTCTGGATGATGGTCATCAAGGTTCCCTGATCCTCGTCGGGAAGGAACGAAGTCGGCGTCTTCTGGTAAAGGAGGACCATGGCGCCGACCAGTAGCAGGTAGACGAGGAACATTCGCACCGGCCTTTTCGCCGAAGTCCTGACGACATTGCCGTACCGCGTCGTCAGCCATGAGAAATTGCGCTCGAACCAGTTGCTGAAACGGCTGGCGAGGCCGGACTTCGCATTGTGGTCATGGGCCTTCAGCATGGTCGCGCAGAGCGCCGGTGTGAAGATCAGGGCGACCAGCACCGAGAGCGCCATGGCCGCGACGATCGTCACCGAGAACTGCTTGTACATTTCCCCTGTTGCGCCGCCGAAAAACGCCATCGGCACGAAGACGGCGGAAACCACCATGGCGATGCCCACGAGCGCGCCCTGGATTTCTCCCATCGACTTTTTCGTGGCCGCGACAGGATCGAGATGCTCGTCGCGCATGATACGCTCGACATTTTCCACCACCACGATCGCATCATCCACCAGCAGACCGATCGCCAGAACCATGGCAAGCATGGTGAGCGTATTGATCGAGAATCCGAGCGCCGCCATGATGCCGAAGGTTCCAAGCAGAACCACCGGCACGGCCAGCGTCGGGATCAGCGTCGCGCGGAAATTATGCAGGAAGATCAGCATCACGAACACGACCAGCACAATCGCTTCGATAAGCGTGTGAATGACCGCCTCGATGGAAAGCGAGACGAACGGCGTCGTGTCATAGGGAATGACATAGCTCACGCCGGCGGGAAGAAACGCGCCGAGATCGGCCATCTTCGCCTTCACCAGTTCCGCCGTTTCAAGCGCATTGGCGCCGGATGCCAGCTGAATCGCCATGCCTGACGATGGTTTGCCGTTGTAGAAACTGGAGATTTCGTAGTTTTCCGTTCCAAGCTCGGCCCGCGCCACATCGCGCAGCAGCACCAGCCCGCCATCGGTATCGGCACGCAGCACAATGCGTTCGAAATCCTGCGGCGTCTTCAGGAGTGACTGGGCGGTGACGGTGGCATTGAGCTGCTGGCCTTCCGGCGCCGGCATCGCGCCGAAGGAACCGGCCGATATCTGCGCATTCTGGGCGCTGATGGCATTGATGACGGTGGTGGGAGAGAGGCCGTAATATTTCAGCTTCTGAGGATCGAGCCAGATCCGCATTGCATATTCCGACCCGAACACTTCGACCTTACCGACACCCTTCAGTCTCGACACCGGCTCGACCATATAGGAGTTCAGATAATCGGCGAGATCGATGGCGCTTCGGGCTCCGTCGTCGGAGATCAGTGCGATCACCATCAGGAAGCCGGTTGTCGATTTCTCAACCGTCACGCCCTGGCGGGTCACTTCCGATGGCAGGCTCGCTTCGGCTTGGCTGAGCTTGTTCTGGACCTGCACCTGCGCGATGTCGGGATCGGTGCCGAGATTGAAGGTGAGCGTGACGGTGGCGCGACCGGTGGAGGTCGTTGATGAGTCGATGTAACGCAACCCGTCAAGGCCAGTCATTTCCTTCTCGATGATCTGCACCACCGTGTCCGCAACCGTCTCGGCCGATGCACCGGGATAGGTCGCGCCGATGACCACGGACGGGCCGGCGATCGAAGGATATTGCGAGATCGGCAGCCTCATGATCGACAGGACGCCAAGGCCCATGATGATGATTGCAATGACCCAGGCGAAAATGGGTCTATCTATGAAGAAGCGTGCCATGGATCAGTTGCTCCCGACCCGGGCAGCCTGCTGGCCCACCGGCTGTTGCTCTATTTCCACCGACGCACCCGGCGCCACCTTCTGGAAACCAGACATGACGATCTGATCCCCCGGCTTCAGCCCGCTGCTCGTGACCCAGCGATTGCCGGCACTGGTGACAATCGTTACCGGACGCGGAACAATCTTGCCGCCTTCCACGATCCAGACGGAGGCCTCACCTTTGGCATTGCGCATCACAGCGCTTTGCGGAACGAGGATGGCGTCCTTGGTAATGGCCTGCGGCAGCTCAACTTCCACATACAGACCCGGCAGAAGCCTGTTGTCCGGGTTGGAAAAGGAAATTCGAAGTGTGACCATGCCCGTCGTCGGCTCGACCCTCGGTTCGGCTGCTTTCAGATCACCTTTTACAGGGTAAGTCTGGCCGTTCGGAAGGATCATCGTTGCAACGGACTGGGACTGGCTGCCCCCTACCCTTTTGTCGGCATTCCAACGCAAAAGATCGTTCACGGACTGGGTTACGTCGACATAGATCGTGTCGAGCGCGCGGATCGTGGTCAAGGCCGTCGTCTGCTGGGCAGCCACAAGCGCGCCGGCCGTCGTTTCCGAAAACCCAATGACGCCTGAAATAGGCGCACGAATCGTTGTTCTCTCCAGATCGATCTCCGCAGTGGTCAATTGTGCCCGCGCCACCTGAAGTGCGGCCTGCGTCTTGTTTCTTTCGGCAATCTTGTTGTCGCGGTTCGCTGCCGAGCTGACATTGTTGGCAAATGTCTCTTCAGCACGGCGCGCATCAACGACGGCGAAATCATAGCTGGCCTGCGCCTGGGCCACATTGGCCTTTGCAGATTCCACCGCCGCGACATAGGTTTCGTCCTCGATCTTGTAGAGAACTTGACCAGCCTCGACGCGGGCACCTTCCTCAAACAGGCGTTCCCGGATGATGCCGGAGACCTGCGGGCGTACCTCTGAAATCGTCGATGGTTTGATTCGTCCGGGCAAACGCGCAGTTAGCGTAAAATCTGCTGCTTTGGCGGTTTCAACCGTGACCGACGGAGTGGGTTGTTGCTGCGCGAGTACTCTACCGGGATAGAGGACGCATGATAAGATCAGCGCAAGGGCCGCCGTGCGCCCGCGCCACCACTGACTTTTCTCGACCATTTTTCACCTTCCGATGAGAATTTTATGAGGCCACCATAGAGGAGCCCGCCCCTGCGTACTTATATACATACATTCCGATTGTAAATATAGTAAAACTGTCTAGTCCTGCGCCGATTGCAGGGCGGCGAAGTGTTAGGACTGAAACGCCACTGGAGAGACTCCGGTTCGGATCACGCCCAACGCGAGCAGAAGAAGAGAAGAAGGTCGCAAGGGGGTGTATAAAATGTCGCAGCCGAGAAATTGACGCGCGCAGAGCAGAAAGCTCGACGCCTATTGGAGATAGTTGATGCCGCATCGGAGGCATTTGCAAAGGAAGGCTTCACCACTACAAGCGTTAAAGACATCGCTCGCCCTGGGAATGTCACTAAGGGTTCCGTGTTCATCTGTTTCGAAACGAAGGAAAGATATTTTAGGTCCACGACCGAGAATCTCAGAGGGCTTTCCCAATTATTCAGGTGCGCGGAATAGTCCCGTCGAAGCGGTCGAATGAATTTTAGGCGTCCCGTTCGATGCCATTGTAAATGACCGGAAAATGCAGGAACTGCATAGGCTGCTCTTGGCCGAGCCGACCCGGGTTCCCGAGCTGGTCGACCATTATAGTGAGAACTTTGCGGAACCCGTCTTCTCGAAGATCAACACGATGTCGGAGGACGGCGTTGTAAAAAAAGATGCTCAGTTCGAAAGCACCTCAGCTAGCGCGAGTTGCGATGATACTGCCTGCCGGAGCAATGGTGTCTTGATTGATCTCGGATGCCCGCAGAGCGCCGCAGACAGCGACCTAATTGATAGTTTTTCACGTTAGTGCGAAAACCCTGTGCCGTTCTTGATAGCATTCGCCCGTTTATGAGAGGCATTCCAATGAAGCGCCCAACCATATCAGATCTTGCAGGCGCCGCCGGCGTAAGCGTTGCGACCGTAGACCGCGTTTTGAACGGGCGTTTACCTGTTCGCGAAGAGACCGCCAAAAAAGTTTTCGAGGCATCCGAAAAGATCGGTTTTCGCGGCACCAACATTATCCGTCAAAGAATGTTGGGAGATGTTCCGACGTATAATTTCGGAATAATTCTGCGTAAGGAACGGCAGACATTTTACAAGGACTTTGCCGCCGAACTCCAGGGAGCTGCCTCGGCAGTAAAGGACCGCAACATCAACCTCAGGATGGAGTTTGCCAAATCCGAGGAACCCAGCGAGCTCGCCGACTTGATCTTGGGAATGGCCGGCAAGGTCCAGGCGATCGCGGCAGCAGGACCAGACCACCACGACGTGACGAAAGCCGTTGCCACGATGAAATCGAAAGGAATACCAACGTTTTCCCTACTTTCCGACTTCGCGCAAGGCGTCCGTGAAACCTATCTGGGCACCAACAATATGAAAGTTGGACGTACTGCAGCCTGGATAATTTCGAAGCTGTCGCCTACCCCCGGCAAGGTTCTCCTGATTTTGGGTGGACACCGGTTTCATGGACATTCGCTTCGGGAAACGGGGTTTCGCGCATATATGCGGGAATACGCCCCTGAGTTTGAAGTTCTGGATGCCCTCGTCAATCTTGAGACCCGCCGCCTCACCTATGGCCTCATGATGGACACGCTCTCGCACCATCCGGACTTGGTTGGTCTGTACTGCATCGGCGGTGGAATGGAGGGCGCTATTGAAGCGCTAGTCCAGCAAAACAGATCCGGATCCATTGCCTGCCTCGTCAATGAACTAACCCCTGAATCACGTCAGGCCCTTCTGGAGCGGCGGATTTCGGGCATCTTTCAAACGCCATTGCGGGACCTGTGCGCAGATCTGATCATGACAATGATCCACACCAAGGAGCACGGGATGGCTGAGAATCCTGGCCAGCGCTTCCTGCCAGCACATTTGTGGGTTCCTGAAAGCCTGTAGAGATCTGATAGAATCTCTCATTGACCGCCTGTTTTTTCTATCAGGCTTGATAGGTTCTGCGGCGACAAATCGTTGACGACGGCCCTCCTTTGCGAAAGTGTGAGAGCGCGATGGCGGAGACAGGAGGCCATCGCGTTCGTAAAAATCATTGATGGCCGCGCCTAGGGAACTGACATCGTCAGAGCTCGTGGAAAACTGTTGCATATTCTAACAGACCAAGCCCGCCGGCGTTATCACGCTGAGTGGGTAGGAAAACCGTGGAGGAGAAACACGTGAAAAAACATTTGATCATGGCCGCATTTGCCAGCTTACTGGCGACATCGGCATCTGCCCAGACGATTGGCGTCTCGATGGCACTGTTCGACGACAACTTCCTGACAGTCTTGCGCAATGGCATGATTGATTACGCCAAAGGCCTCGACGGCGTCACTCTCCAGATCGAAGATGCGCAAAACGATGTTGGCAAACAACTGAGCCAGGTTCAAAACTTTGTGGCCTCGGGGGTAGATGCAATCATCGTTAACCCGGTCGACACCGATGCGACCACCGCACTTTCACAGGCAGCCGCAGCAGCAGGTATCCCTCTCATTTACGTCAATCGCCAACCGGTCAATGTTGACGACCTGCCCGAGAAGCAGGCCTTCGTTGCTTCGGACGAAAAACAGTCAGGAACACTGCAAACTCAGGAGGTCTGCCGAATTCTCAAGGAAGCCGGGAAGAAGGAAGCCAATGCCGTCGTGATGATGGGTGAACTGTCCAATCAGGCCGCGCGCGTGCGCACACAGGACATCAAGGACGTCATCGCAACACCCGATTGCAGCTTCATCAAGATCGTCGAAGAGCAGACTGCAAACTGGTCTCGAACACAGGGTGCCGATCTGATGACCAACTGGTTGTCGGCTGGCGTCAAGTTCGATGCCGTCATCTCCAACAATGACGAGATGGCAATTGGCGCGATCCAGTCGTTGAAATCATCGGGCCGCTCTATGAATGACGTCGTCGTCGCAGGCATTGATGCCACGCAGGACGCTCTTGCGTCCATGGCGGCTGGCGACCTCGACGTGTCTGTCTTCCAGAACGCGGCTGGCCAGGGAAAAGGCGCGGTTGACGCGGCTATCAAGATTGCCAAGGGCGAAAAGATCGAAAAGAAGGTCTATGTTCCATTCGAACTCGTCACCCCGGCAAACCTAAAGAACTACCAGGCGAAGAACTGACCTGCGCGACCACGCGAGGAAGGCATCTTGATGCCTTCCTCTTTCGCGAGACGGAGGATTTGCGATGGTAAGTCAAACAACTGCTGCAGCGATCAAACAGATGCTCGAAAATACCGAGCGCGACGGTTTGCTGGCAATCGAAGGCATCCGAAAGGAGTTTCCCGGCGTCGTCGCTCTCGATGATGTCAGGCTGCGGGTGCGGCCCGGAACTGTTCATGCACTGATGGGTGAAAATGGCGCTGGAAAGTCCACGCTGATGAAAATCATCGCGGGGATCTACCAACCAGACGCCGGTGAAATCAGGCTGCGCGGATTACCTGTTACGTTGAAATCCCCGCTTGACGCCCTCGAGCAGGGCGTTGCCATGATCCATCAGGAACTGGCGCTGATGAACTCGATGACCGTGGCGGAAAATATCTGGATACGCCGCGAACCGAAAAATCGCTTTGGTCTTATCGATCATTCAAATATGGCCAAGATGACTGAGGATCTGTTTTCGCGTCTCAACATTAAGCTCGATCCGAAGGCTCAGGTTTCCGAACTCACCGTTGCGCAGAAACAAATGGTCGAGATCGCCCGTGCGGTCAGCTATGAATCCTCGATCCTGATCATGGACGAGCCAACCTCGGCGTTGACCGATCGCGAAGTGGAGCACCTTTTCGCAATCATTCGCGATCTTCGCTCTCGCGGTATTGGTATAGTTTACATCACTCACAAGATGAATGAACTCTTTGAGATTGCCGACGAATTCACAGTCTTTCGAGACGGAAAATACGTTGGCACCCATTCTTCCAAGGATGTGACGCGCGACGACATTATTCGCATGATGGTCGGCCGCGAGATCACCGACATGTTCCCGAAAGTCGATTGCCCCATCGGCGACGTGATCCTGGAAGTAAAGAACCTGACAATCCCGGGCGTCTTTTACGACATCTCCTTTTCAGTCCGCCGCGGCGAGATCCTCGGGCTCGCGGGATTGGTGGGTTCAAAACGTTCGAACGTCGCGGAGGCTCTTTTTGGTGTCACACCGGCGAGTTCAGGTGAAATTTTGATCGACGGCAAGATCGCAGCGATATCGAATCCAAGCGACGCGATGGCTTCTGGACTGGCGTTCCTGACTGAGGACCGCAAGGAGACGGGCTGTTTCCTGACGTTGAACTGCCTCGAGAACATCCAGTCTGCCCTCATCACACGCTCGCACGTCAAGGCTGGGTTCGTCGATCAATCCACCGTCACAAAACTGGCCGAGGAGATGGCCGCCAAACTTCGCGTCAAGACCCCGAATTTGCATGAGACGGTCGAAAATCTGTCCGGAGGAAACCAGCAAAAGCTGCTGATCGCGCGTTGGCTCCTGACGAATCCCCGGATCCTCATCCTCGACGAGCCAACCCGCGGCATCGATGTTGGCGCCAAATCCGAAATCCACAGACTGATCACCGGCCTGGCTGCCGAAGGCGTCGCCGTACTGATGATTTCGTCGGAACTGCCGGAGGTGTTGGGCATGAGCGATCGGATCATGGTCATGCACGAAGGTCACGTGGCCGGATTCCTTGATCGCGCCGATGCAACACAAGTGAAAATTATGGACCTTGCTGCCCGATAACGGCGGGAAAGGGAGGAAACTATGAACACCATCACCCAATCTACTGCGCCGACCTTGACCACAAAACGTCGGTTACCGGCTGAGCTGACAATATTCCTGGTTCTGATCGGGATTTCGCTGACTTTTGAAATCCTCGGGTGGATTTTGCAGGGGCAGAGCTTTCTCGGGAATACGCAACGTCTTTCAATTATGATTCTTCAGGTTTCGGTGATCGGCATCATCGCGATCGGCGTCACTCAGGTCATCATTTCAGACGGTATTGATCTGAGCTCGGGCTCGATCGTTGGCGCAACCGCAATGATCTCGATGAGTCTCGCACAGGCCGGCACCTATGAACGTGCCCTTTACCCCCATTTAACCGACTTGCCGGTTATTGTGCCAGTAGCAGTCGGTCTTTTGGTCGGGGTTGTTTGCGGCGGCATCAATGGAGTGCTGATCGCCTATACGCGTATACCTCCCTTTATCGCCACGCTGGGCATGATGGTGACAGCGCGCGGTTTTGCGAAGTGGTACACCAAAGGGCAACCGATTAGCTTCCCGACCGACAGTTTCGCCATGATCGGCAAAGGTCTCGCGCCTGTTTTGATCTTTCTGGGCGTGGCCGCCGTCATGCACGTCGTGTTGCGCTACACACGCTACGGCAAATTCACCTATGCCATAGGGGCAAATCGTCAGGCCGCTCGGGTTTCGGGTATCGACGTCGAACGCCACACCGTCAAGGTCTATGCCGTTGCTGGCCTACTGTCGGCACTGGCTGGTATCGTGGTGGCCTCGCGAGGTCTAACCGCACAAGCCGGCATGGGCATGAGCTACGAGCTCGACGCAATCGCGATGGCCGTAATAGGCGGCGTCTCCCTGTCGGGTGGACGCGGTTCCATTCTCGGAACGATGATCGGAATGATCATATTCGGCGTGATTATCTCGGGTTTCACCTTTCTGCGTTTGGACGCCTACTACCAGGAGATGTTAAAGGGCGTCATTATCGTCGCTGCCGTGGTGGCAGACGTCTATCGTCAGCGCAAGCGCGTTAAAAAGAGCTGATCGGGAGCGGCGACAGGCCCTTCGCGCCATCGCCTCTCGGAGCAACTTCACATCGATATTCAATACGTGAGGAACTGTAATGAAACAGCTTCTGATGACGACCGCACTTTGCCTGGTTCAGACCGTTCCGGCAATGACAAGGGATATCCGTCTCGGGGTTAACATGACCTCCTTCGCGGAGAATACGGCGCTTGGCGAAACGGTCCGGAAAGCCCTCTGTGTGCCGTTCGAGCGCATGACCCCTGAATACATGGCCAGCTACGCGACGTAGCAGCCCGGGGCGCGATCGGCTCCTCTCAACGTCGCGCCCCCCACCATTCCCTTGATCACAAGGACAAAGAAAAGGAGGCATCCATGAAGATCGCCATAGACCCGTTCATGCATCGTCATTTGAGCCTGGAGGAACTTCCCCGCAAGGTGAAGGAACTTGGCTTCGACTGGATCGAGCTATCGCCGCGCGCCGACTTTCTAGAGTGGTTCAAGGCGCCACGCGTGTTCCCCGAACGTATCAAGACACTCAAGAGATCGCTGAAGGAGGCGGATGTCGGTATCGCATCGCTGCTTCCCATGTATCGCTGGGCCTCCAATGACGAGACCGAGCGCAAGGCGGCGGTCAAGCATTGGAAGCGCGCCATCGAGATCGCCGTCGAGCTCGAAGTCGATACCATGAACTCCGAATTCGGCCGCGGACCGCACCCCGACAAGGGCTCCTGCTACTGCTGCCACACCGGCTCCATGATCGAGGCCTGCGAAGACGCCTGGTGGCGCTCGATGGAAGAACTCGTGCCGATCTTCGAGCGCGAAGGCATCCAGCTCAACATCGAGCCGCATCCGGAAGACTGGTGCGAGACCCTGCAGCCGGCGCTCGACATCATCCGCACGGTCAATTCGAATAACGTCAAGTTCCTCTATTGCGCTCCGCATACCTTCTATTTCGGCGACGACACCAAGGCTATGCTGCGCGAAGCGAAGGATGTGCTGGCGCATGTCCATGTCGGCGACACCTTCAATCACAAGGCAAGCTCGGGACTGCGCTACATCCTGAACCCTCCCGGCACGCAGGCGCGCGTGCACCAACATTTGAATATCGGCCAGGGCGAAGTGCCGTGGGAGGATTTCTTCGGCACGCTCTCCGAGATCGGCTTCGACGGCATCGTGACCTCCTGCGTCTTCGCCTGGGAGGACAGGGCGGACGAATCCGGGCGCTTCATGTGCTCTGAGATCAACAGATTTATCAACAAATACCAGAAGTGAGGTTCTTCCAATGACTTTGAGAATTGGTGTCATCGGCACCGGCGCAATCGGCCGCGAGCATGCGCGCCGCATCAACCAGGTCCTCGGCGGGGCTAGGATCGTGGCGCTAAGCGACGTAAACAGGGCGTCCGCCGAAGCCGTCAAGAAAGATATCGCACCGGATGCGGCCATCTACGACACAGGCGAAGCGCTCATCGCCGCGTCCGACGTCGATGCCGTGCTCGTCACCTCTTGGGGCGCTACCCATGAGCAATACGTTTTGGCAGCAATCGCAGCAGGTAAGCCCTGCTTCTGCGAAAAGCCCCTGGCAACGACGGCGGAAGGCGCCAAGCGCATTGTCGATGCTGAGGTAAAGCATGGCAAGCGCCTTGTGCAGGTCGGCTTCATGCGCCGCTACGACAGCGGATACGTCGCGTTGAAGAAGGCAGTCGACACGAAGATCGGGGCACCAATCATCGTGCATGCAGCGCACCGCAACCCGTCCGTTCCTGAGCAATATGTGACGCCCATGGCCATCCACGACACGCTGATCCACGAGATCGACGTGTTCCGCTGGCTGCTTGATGACGACTACGTCTCGGCGCGCGTCTTGTTTCCTCGATCCGCCGTGCGCAGCCACGCCAAGCTCAAGGACCCGCAGATCGTGATCCTGGAAACGGCGAAGGGCACGATCATCAATGTCGAGATCTTCGTGAATTGCCACTACGGCTACGACATCCAGTGCGAAGTCGTCGGCGAAGATGGTATCGCCAAGCTGCCGGAACCCCTGGCAATCCAGACACGCCTCGACGCCAGGCTTCAGAACGACATCCTGACGGATTGGAAGGATCGCTTCATCGCGAGTTACGACGTCGAGTTCCAGGACTTTATCCACGCTGCCGCCAAGGGTACCGCATCCGGCCCGACCTCCTGGGACGGCTATGTGGCCGCCATCACGTCCGATGCCTGTGTCACCGCGCAGGAGAAGGAAGGGCAGTCCGTCGCGATCGACCTGCCGGCCCGTCCGGCGCTCTATAACTGAGGTTTGTCATGCGTTTTGCGATCAACCACATCACCGCACCGAAACTCACCCTCGAGGCATTCTTCGCTGCCGCCAAAGGTATCGGGCTGACCGAGGTCGAAATCCGGAATGATCTGCCGGATGTCGTCAACACCATCGGTCCCGAAGCGGTCAAGGACGCAGCGGCAAAGGCCGGCGTGACGATCATCTCGATCAACGCGCTCTATCCCTTCAATGTCTGGTCCGGCGACCTGCCGAGGCGCGCCGTCGCTTTGGCCGACTACGCCGCCGCAAGCGGTGCAGAGGCACTGGTCATGTGCCCGCTCAACGATGGCACGAAGGTCGCCTTTGATGATCTGGTCGCTGCGCTGAAAGCGATGAAGCCGATCCTCGAAGAACGCGGCCTGACCGGTCTCGTCGAGCCGCTCGGCTTTCCGATTTCGTCGCTGCGCACGAAGAAAGAAGCGCTGGAGGCCATCGAGGCTGCCGGCGGCGAAGGAGTTTACAAGCTCGTGCATGACACCTTCCACCACCACTTGGCGGGCGAGACGGAGTTCTTCCCCGAGAAGACCGGCCTCGTGCATATCTCAGGCGTCGTCGATCCGGCCGTTCCGGTATCCGAAATGCTTGATGCGCACCGCGTTCTCGTGAATGGCGCTGACCGCCTGGAAAACATCGCCCAGATCAAGGCACTCAATGCCGCTGGTTACCGAGGCCCTTACAGCTTCGAGCCCTTTGCGGAGGACGTTCACGAATTGAATGACCCGGTTGCTGCCGTGAGGGACAGCATTGGCCACATCAACCGGGCAATTTGACCCAGTCGCTCGCGGCTTTGCCGCGAGCGATCTTCTGACGCGTGTGTCTCCTGGGATGCTTGAGGAGTGAAATGGCAAAAACTTTGGATGTGATAACGGTCGGCCGCTCTTCGGTGGATCTCTATGGCGCGCAAATCGGCGGCCGGCTGGAGGACATGGGGTCGTTCCAGAAATATATTGGCGGCTCGCCCACCAACATGGCGGCAGGAACGGCGCGACTTGGCCTCAAAAGCGGTCTGATCACGCGCGTCGGCGACGAGCATATGGGACGGTTCATTCGCGAGGAGTTGCGGAAGGAAGGCGTCGATGTACGCGGGGTCAAGACTGATCCCGAGCGACTGACTGCGCTCGTCCTGCTCGGCATCCGCGATGAAGAACATTTCCCGCTGATTTTTTATCGTGAGAACTGCGCGGACATGGCGCTGTGCGAAGACGATATCGAAGAGGACTTGATTTCCGAGAGCCGCGCCCTCGTCGTGACCGGTACCCATCTCAGCCACCCGAAGACCGAAAGTGCCGTCCTCAAAGCTATCGACCTTGCCCGCAAACACGGCGCTCGCATCGGCCTCGATATCGACTATCGCCCAAACTTGTGGGGGTTGGCGGGCCATGGCGACGGAGAAAGTCGCTTCATCGAAAGTGATCGTGTCACGACGAAGCTGCAGAGCCACCTGCATCTATTCCACCTGATCGTCGGCACGGAGGAGGAATTCCATATCGCGGGCGGCTCGACCGACACGATCGCGGCACTGCGCGCGGTGCGCGAGCTCTCGCCAGCGACCCTCGTTTGCAAACGCGGCGCAGCCGGCGCGGTCGCCTTTACCGGCACGATCCCCGACAGCCTTGATGATGGCGAGCGGGGACCGGGTTTCCCGATCGAAGTCTTCAACGTTCTTGGCGCAGGAGACGGCTTCATGTCTGGCCTGATCAAGGGCTGGCTGGAAGACGCGTCCTGGCCAAGAGCACTGGAATACGCCAATGCCTGCGGTGCATTCGCCGTCAGTCGCCATGGCTGCACGCCGGCCTATCCCTCGCTCGAGGAACTGGAGTTCTTCCTCAAGCGTGGCGTGAAGGAAAAGGCGCTTCGCAAAGATGCGGAGCTGGAGCAGATCCATTGGGCGACCAACCGCCACAATGACTGGTCAACGATGCGCGTCTTTGCCTTCGACCATCGCATTCAGCTGGAAGCGATGGAAGGAGCGACATCGCAAAAGATCGGAGAATTTAAACAACTTTGTCTCAAGGCGGCGCTCGATGTTCAGAACGGAGAGGCGGGGTATGGAATTCTCTGCGACAATAGGCTTGGGCGTCAGGCGCTGCATGCAGCCTCCGGCACGGGGCTCTGGATCGGGCGACCGGTCGAGTGGCCCGGTTCGCGTCCTCTGACGCTGGAGCCCGAACTCGGGCCTGACTATGGGGCTCTAAGCGAATGGGCTCTGGAGAACGTCGTCAAGGTGCTGTGCTTCTGCCATCCGAGCGACGCTGCAGAGATGCGGGCTGAGCAGGAAGCAACCATCAGCCGCCTGTTTTCAGCGGCTCGCCGCAACCGGCTGGAATTCCTTCTTGAGATCATTCCGTCCAAGGTCGGACCCGTCGATGACGACACCACTGCTGCCCTTATCCGGCGCTTCTACGAGATCGGGATTTATCCGGACTGGTGGAAGCTTGAGCCGATGGTCAGCGCAGCCGCCTGGGACAAGACCTGCGCGGCGATCAACGACAACGACCCGAACACGCGCGGCATTGTCGTCCTCGGACTTGATGCGCCGGAAGCGGAGCTCGAGGAAAGCTTCAAAGTCGCCGCACGCTATCAACTGGTGAAAGGCTTTGCCGTTGGCCGGACCATCTTTGGTGAGGTCGCGCGTCAGTGGTTCAAGGGCGAGACAACAGACGCGGCAGCCGTTGCCGAAATGACGCGGCGATACAGCCGCCTTTGCGAGATTTGGGATGCGGCGCGCAAGGCCGCCAAGGAGAATTGATATGACAACGATCCGTTTGACCGCAGCACAGGCGATGTTCCGCTGGCTGTCGGTGCAGATGAACGAGGACGGGGAGCGCTTCATCGACGGCGTCTGGGCGATTTTCGGGCATGGAAATGTCGCTGGCATCGGCGAGGCGTTACACGGTATCCAGGAAAGACTCCCTACATGGCGCGGCCAGAACGAGCAGACCATGGCGCACGCAGCCATCGCCTACGCCAAGACGAACCGCCGCCGCAAGGCAATGGCGATCACGTCGTCGATCGGTCCGGGGGCCACCAACATGGTGACGGCGGCAGCCCTTGCCCATGTCAACCGGCTTCCCGTTCTGTTCATCCCCGGCGACGTCTTTGCCAATCGCCGACCCGATCCGGTGCTGCAGCAGATCGAAGATTTCGAGGACGGGACGATGAGCGTCACCGATTGCTTCAAGCCGGTCAGCCGTTATTTTGACCGTATTACGCGGCCGGAACACCTGTTGTCGGCCCTGCCACGTGCCATGCAGGTTATGACCGATCCTGCCAACTGCGGCCCTGTTACGCTCGCTTTCTGCCAGGACGTGCAGGCGGAGGCCTTTGACTGGCCGGAGAGCTTCTTCGAGGAGAAAACCTGGCGCATCCGCCGGCCGGAACCGGATCCGCGTGAAGTCGCCGATGTCGTCGCCGCGCTCAAGTCGGCACGAAATCCCGTGATCGTCGCCGGCGGCGGCGTCCTTTACTCTGGAGCCGAGACAGATCTTCTTAACTTCGCCAGGATGCATAACATTCCTGTCGTCGAAACCCAGGCCGGCAAGGGCGCGATCGACTGGAAGGAGAGCTTGAACTTCGGATCGCCGGGTGTGACCGGGACCGATTGTGGCAACAAGATTGCGGCTAATGCCGACCTCATCCTCGGTGTCGGTACCCGCTTCCAGGATTTCACCACCGGCAGTTGGACAGCTTTCGCCAACCCGGCGCGCAAGCTTGTCTCGATCAATCTTGCCGGTTATGACGCTGCAAAGCACGGCGCTATTCCGCTTGTCTCAGATGCCAAGGTTGCGCTCTCACGATTGTCCGCAGGACTGGCTAGCCACCGGTTTGAAGATCCTGACTATGCCGCGCGCGATGCATGGTTCCGGTTGTCCGACGGCGCCCTCGCCGCCCCGAACCCAGAGAGTGCGAACTTCCTGCCATCGGATGCCCATGTCATCGGCGCCGTGTTGCGCCAAGCCAAGGAGAACACTGTCGCAATGTGTGCCGCCGGCACCATGCCGGGGGCGCTGCAGGTGCTGTGGCGGGCAGCCACAAATGGCTACCATATGGAATACGGCTACTCCTGCATGGGTTACGAGGTAGCAGGTGCCTTCGGCATCAAGCTTGCGGATAAGGCCAAGGATGTCGTCTGCTTCGTCGGCGACGGCTCCTACATGATGGCCAACTCCGAGCTGGCGACGGCCGTGATGATGCGTGTCCCGTTCACGATCGTGCTGACCGACAACCGCGGTTACGGCTGCATTAATCGCCTGCAGCAGGAATGCGGCGGGGCCGAATTCAATAATATGTACAAGGACAGCAATATCGAAGTGCAGCCGGAGATCGACTTCGTGGCACATGCGGCCTCAATGGGCGCCCATGCCATGAAGGTGTCGGGCATCGCCGCGCTCGAAACCGAGTTGGTCGCCGCTCGCGACCGCAACATCCCGACCGTCATCGTCATCGACACCGAAGCCGAAACCGGCGCTGGCATCGGCGGCGGCTGGTGGGACGTCGCGGTTCCCGAAGTCGGCAACACCGAAAAACTGAAGAAGGCGCGCGCACACTATGAAGCCAACACCGCTCGCCAGCGGATCAATTGACGCTTCGAATGCCTGAAAGGACTGAACCATGATACTCTACGGAACCAACCCTATCGCCTGGTCCAATGACGACGATCAGACAATCGGCGCGCATCTGTCGCTGGAAGATTGCCTTTCCGATTGCCGCAAGATCGGCTTTGACGGCATCGAGAAAGGACACAAGATGCCGAACGAAGGCAAGGCGCTAAAGGCCAAGCTCGGCGAATTTGGCCTGCGCTTCGTCGGCGGATGGCATTCGACCAATCTCCTGATCAATGACATCGCGACCGAGATCAAAGCATTGCAGACCTTCATCGACATGACCAAGGCGGCCGGTGGCGACCACATTAATGCGTGCGAGTGCTCTAATACCGTCCATGGCAGCGACGGCACGCCGGTGAACAATCGCCCAATCATGACCGATGAGCAGTGGACGCGATTTTCCGAGGGCTACGAGGCGCTCTCCAAGCACGCAGCAGAACAGGGCGTGAAGATGGGTTATCACCATCACATGGGCACGATCATCGAAAGCGCGGCCGACATCGACCGCTTCATGGCGATGGCCGGTCCCTATACCCGCCTGCTGCTCGACACGGGTCATTGCACCTTCGGCGGCGCGGACCCTCTGGAGGTGGCAAACAAGTACATGGGTCGCGTAACGCACATCCATGCAAAGAACATCCGTCCCGAGATCATGAAGCAGGTTCGCACGGAGAACCTCTCCTTCCTCGAGGGTGTGCGCCGCGGTGTCTTCACCGTGCCTGGTGATCCGGATGGCTGCGTCGACTTCGCGCCGGTTCTCAGGGTCGCCGCCGCCCACGATTATTCCGGATGGTTGGTGATCGAGGCCGAGCAGGACAGCGCCGTTCGAGAACCTTTCCTCTACCAGTACATGGGTTTGAACGCACTGAAATCGATCTCCCGCGAGGTCGGGCTGGATAGGGCCGCAGCCTGAACAGGCAACGCAAACAAACAGGAAAAATCATCATGAGCCATCTTCTGCGCCGGCCGTTCGGCGGCCACGGCAAGGTTCACGAAATCACCCCGCAGTCGGCGGGGTGGCGGTATGTCGGATTCAATCTTTATCGCCTGCGCGACGGGGAAGCCATTAGCGAGGCAACCGGTAGCATGGAAGCAATACTGGTGATGGTTGAAGGCAAGGCCCATTTTACTGCCGATGGGGAGGACTGGGGCGAGCTTGGCGAGCGGATGAACGTTTTCGAAAAAACGCCACCGCATTGTCTCTATCTCCCGAACGGTTCGCATTGGGCGGCACAGGCGACGACGGATTGCACGATCGCGGTTTGCCTAGCGCCCGGCAAACGTGGGCATCCTGCCCGCAAAATCGGGCCTGATGGTATCAAGCTCACTCCACGGGGAGTTGGCTCCAACCAGCGACACATCAATAACATTGCCATGGAGGCCGAAGATTATTGCGACAGCCTGCTCGTCACGGAGGTTTTCACGCCGGCCGGCAACTGGTCTTCCTATCCGAGCCATCGACATGACGAGGATGACTACCCTCGCATCACCTACCTGGAGGAAACCTATTATCACCGACTGAACCCGGCAAGCGGCTTCGGAATTCAGCGCGTCTACACTGATGATCGCAGGCTCGATGAGACCATCGCCGTTTCGGATGGTGATGTCGTGCTTGTGCCGCGCGGTCATCATCCGTGTGGTGCACCGCACGGGTTCGAAATGTACTATCTCAACGTGATGGCAGGACCAGTGCGCAAGTGGCGTTTTGTACCCGACCCCGCTGTCGAATGGATCATGGAACGCGATGCCCGAAAAGTCTGATCATAGAGGTCAGAGTACAAGCGCCCCCGAGGATTTCGAGAACCTTTCTGCGAGAATCCGCGCACGGTATATCTCACTCCCAAAACGCCTCGCGGCAATTGCGCGTTACGTTCTGGATTCCCCGGATGATGTTGCGCTGAACTCTGCAACGGATATCGCGGCGGCGGCACATGTCACACCATCAGCATTGATACGGTTCGCGCAACTATTCGGCTATGACGGCTTTGCTGCGGTCCAGGCAATCGCTCGCGACGCCCTGCGCCAAAAGGTCTCAGGGCGCCCTGGAAGGAATGATACACAAGCTGTCGAGCGGAACGGAGGGCCGGATGACCGCTTTTTTGGTAGGGCGATTGACGCCTGTCACCACGTGCTGGATGATCTTTTGAGCGCGGTCAGGACAACGGATATCCAGATTGCTGCCCGTATCATCGCCCGCGCCAATTGCATGTTTGTCATCGGGCGGGGAAGCGCCTTCCCCGTTGCGGTCGCCATGGAACACGTCCTCGTCCGGTCGAAAATCAAAACGATCCTGTTGACTGATGTTACCGGCGGAGAAGCACAGTTGACCTGTGCGGCACCAGGCGATGCGGCAGTCGTTATCGCCTGTGGCGCTGACGCTGACCAGGTTGCAGGTCTGGCATCCACACTTGTGCAGCAGGGCGTCCCCGTCATCGCAATGACGGATACGAGCCTTTCACGTTTGGCTGAACTCGCATCTGCCCGTCTCACTCTCCCAAGTACGGAAATGAACGCCACGCTGATATCTATTGCCGGTATCGCACTCGGTGAGGTCCTCGCCTCCAGCGTAAGCCTGTTGCGCAACGGGAAGCAGTGCCTAACATAACGACTATCGGACCCGTCTTGCGGTCATTCAGACAACCCTGCTTTCCTGAAGTCGATATCGAGCGCTGCACGGATCGCATCAAGTGTTTTCATCGTGTCAAGTGATGCATCAAGCGGTCTGCAAGGACTTTCAAGGTCGCCGTCGCTGATACTGTAAGCGACCCCAGCAGCCTGATGGTAGAGCCCTTCGAAATGCGCGCCACGAGGTTCTGCGTATTTCAACCTGACAGTCCCGTCCAGCGACCACACTTCGAACGCGCCTGGCAAATGGAACTCGTTGACAAACCGGATCGAGCCCTCCGTGCCGACCATGGTCGCGCCGGTTGGCGTAAACCCATAAAGGGTCGTTGCCATGGTCCCCTGGCAGCCCCGGGAATTCATCATGGCGACAGCCAGCTGCCCATTCACTCCGGCCGGATCGGGACTTGCAACGCCGACGACCTTGGAAGGAACGCCAAGCAGCTTGCTTATTAACGACACTGGATACGTACCTAGATCAAGCAGCGGCCCGCCCGCCAGTTTTGGGTTGAAGATGCGGTGCTCACGCGGAAGATACTCGCCATATTCCGTGTAGACCGATTTGATGTCCCCAATAACGCCCGCATCAAGGACCTGCTGGACAATGTCGAATTTCGGCAGGAAATACGTCCAGAGCGCTTCTGCAAAAAAGACGCCTTTCTTACGAGCAGCAGTGACCATTTCGGCAGCCTGGGCATGATTCAGCGCCATCGGCTTTTCGACGAGCACGTGCTTACCGGCGTTGATCGCGAGCAGGACGTGCTCATGGTGCCAACCATGTGGGGTAGCCACATAGATGATATCGATATCGAGTGCTTGAACGAGCGCCTCGTAACTTCCATAAGCGTTCTCGACACCCCACTCAGATGCAAACCGCTTGGCAGTTTCTTCCGATCTCGAACCCACGGCCGCGATTACTTGCCGAGTGTGTGCCTTTACCGATTCTGTGAACTTTGCCGCTATCCAGCCAGTCCCCAAAATGCCCCAGCGCAGTGGAGGAGCGTCCAGGGGTGCTCGCAATCGGGACGGTGGAAGAGCGGTTGGAAATGTCATCTTAAATCTCCTCAAAAAGCCTCTCGATTGCTCAGGACGCCGTCTGTTCCCACTGGCCCGTTGCCAGAGACCGCTCCATGGCGTCAATAATCTGTTCGTTGGCGAGCCCGAATTCGAAATTTGGGTAACAGTCGGCATCGCGCATGATGCCTTCGATCAGGTCACGTACCTCGATAACCTTGACGTCGAAGTAGCCGAGGCCACCGCCAGCGAAATCAAAGCCGAAAAATGCCGAAAACTGCGGTACTTGGCTTCCCGCTAGGATCGTCTTGAATCCACGGTCAGGCTTTGGGTCGTTGAAACGCGATATCTTCAGCTCGTTGAAGCGCTCTCCGTCCATGATGATCGTGCCCTCTGTGCCGGATATTTCCCAGTAGACGCCAAAGACCTTGCCGGCAGCTACGCGGGATGCCTCAATGGTGCCACCTGCGCCCGATTTGAAGCGGACCAGCGCCTGGATCTGATCCTCGTTCTCGACCATCGCGCGAGGCGCATCATTGCCCGCCTTTGCACCGTAACCCGAACCAGCCCGGGGCACGGGCCTCGTTGGAAAAAACGTCTGACTTTGGGCGATGACGCTTTCAACCGGACCCAGCAGATATTGTGCAACGGAAATAACGTGGCTGCCGAGATCGCCCAGCGCCCCTGATCCTGCATCGCGACGCGTACAGCGCCACGAAAATGGCAAATCGGGATCATTGAAAAAGCCTTGATCGAACCAGCCGCGAAAGCGCATGGGCTGTCCGATATCGCCTCTGTCGATCAATTGCTTGGCCAACATTGCCGCCGGTGTCTTGATGTTGTTGAAGGCGACCATCGTCTTGACGCCTTTTTTTCGGGCAGCTGCAGCCATTTGCTCTGCCTCTGCCAGCGTCACGGAAAGTGGCTTTTCGCAGTAGACGTGCTTGCCTGCTTCTATCGCTGCAAGCGCCATTTCATGGTGCATGACGTTTGGCGAGGTGATGTCGACGATGTCGACGTTGGGATCCTCAACCAGTCGCCGCCAGTCTCCGGTGCTTTTCTCGAAACCATATCGGGCGGCGGCATCGGCAGCCATTTCATCGCTCGCATCGGCGAGCATATAGAGATGCGGGATGGCCGCCAGGTCACGATACAGCACGCCAGCACGACGGTAGGCGTCCGCATGGGCCTGGCCCATGAAGCCTGAACCGATCAGGCCGATATTGAGTTTTTTTGGGGTCATGGCCTCTCTTCCTTTCAATCTGGTCTAGCTGCTAAAAGGTCGTGCATGTGAAGGAAGGCGCGAGTGACGGCAGGACGCGGCGGCGCTTGGGCGGGATCCTGCTCAGCCTCCACCACGAGCCAGCCCTTGTAGCCGCCGCGAACAAAGCGCACGATCGGACTGAAATCGACGTTACCATCGCCAGGAACGGTGAACATGCCGGCACGAACACCGTCGTTAAAGCTGAGGTCGCGGCTGCGAACATCCGTCATCACGGGAGTGCGCATATCCTTGAGATGAATGTGGTTGATGCGATCGCCGAAACGTTCGATCAGCCGTGCGTACTCGAAACCACCACCGGCGGCATGGCCGGTATCGAGCAGAAGCCCAGCCTCCGCTCCGGTCTTGTCAAAGAGCGACGAAATCTCGTCGAAGGTCTCTGCGACCATCATCAGGTGGTGATGATAGGCGAGCACCAGCCCGTATTCTCCGCCAAGCCGCTTGCCGAACTCTGTCAGTCTCGCGGCGTAACCGCCAATATCATCCGCCGGCATGGTCAGGCGTTTTGACATCGGCGCATCGAGCGGCGCGCCTGGTGTCATCATCGCCACCTCGCCATAGACAAGCACACTGCTGCCCATGTCCCGCAGCAGGGCAGCGTGCGCGGCGACGCTTGCCATCTCCGCATCGACGCCGCGCTCGGCAAGTTCGCCGGAATACCAGCCTGATGCGAGTTGCAGGTCGCGGCTGTCCAGAAGCGGACGAAGCACGGCGGCGTCTCGGGGGAACTTGCGACCCAGCTCTACGCCTTGGTAACCGATTGCTGCCGCATCGTTCAGGCAGGTTTCAAGCGATATGTCGCGTCCGAGATCCTCAAGCACGTCATTTACCCATGACAACGGGCTGACGGCAATTCTGACACCTTCTGGCAGGAGATCGGTGGTTGTCATGGTCGTTACCTTCCTTTCTCAAGGATGCCAGTCGGAACTGATGTGGACGGGTGAGCCGGTTGTCATCGAAACGATCGCGGCCTCGGCAAGGCGTTGCGCCTCCAAGCCATCTCTTATCCCGGCGAGGGGTTTGGTACCCTTCTCGATCATATCGATGAAGGCGTGCATTTCCGCGAGATAGGCACCCGCAAAACGTTCGATGAAATAGTTCATGGGTATCGACGAATGAAAACCATTGGCGTCGGCGATCATGACGCCCCGTTGCGGGCGGTTTTCGACGTAGAGCACCTCGCTCGAGCACAGGGCCTCCAACCTCTGATCGTAACCGAATGGCGCACGCCGGCAATTTATCATCTGAACGAAGCGACCAGAAACCGATGTCAGTGTGATCATTGCCGTGTCGATATCGCCTGCCGCTTCGATTTCCGGGTCGATCAGGCTTTTTCCAACCGCGTAGACAATTGCTATTTCCTCTCCAAGAAGATAACGGGCCATGTCGAAATCATGGATCGCCTGGTCTCGAAACATCCCACCCGAACGCTCGACGTAGAAACGTGGCGGAGGCGACGGGTCGCGGGTGTGCATGACGATGTGCTCCAAGCGGCCTGCCTGACCGCTCGCGATCCTGTCACGCACCAGACGATAATCCGGATCATATCGGCGTTGAAATCCAAGTAGGCAGGCCACGCCGGCGTTTTCAACCTTGCTTGTGACATCTACGACGGTTGCAAAATCAAGGCTGACCGGTTTTTCACAGAACACGGCTTTGCCTGCCTGCGCCGCCCGCAAAAGCAGTTCCGCATGGGTATCAGTGGAACTCGCTATGACGATGCCTGCGATATCTGGGTCGGCAAAGACTTCTTCCGGCTCGCACAGCACGGCTCGGGTTTGGATTGCGAGATGCTCGCGATGCTCGCTTGCTACGGGGTCAACGATGTATTTCAGGCGCGCTGAAGGGTGAGCAGCCGCGTTCAGGGCATGCACCTGCCCAATACGGCCCGCGCCAAAGACGGCGAGCTCAATCATGTTTGTAACCTCCCTTTTTCGAAACGCCCATGACGTTCGAATGAGAAAGATGATAGCGTTAGGTTCTTGACGCGGTATTCTATTCTTGAAGAGATCTCGTCAAAATAGGGCCACCTGGAATGGGAAAGATCACCGCTAGGGACATCGCCAAGGCTGCAAATGTTTCGCTTTCCACCGTTGACCGCGTTCTTAACAATCGCGGCGGCGTCACCGACGCGAAGGAAAGACGCGTTATCGAATGGGCTCGAAAGCTCAAGATTGATCGCGCGCTCAATCAGCGGGCGGCGCGAACCCTCAGGATTGCCGTTCTGCTTCAGCGCCCCGAAAACCCGTTTCACGCCTCAGTTCAGGCAAATTTCGAGGCGGCAGCGCGAGATTTTCCGCAGTTCAATCTGCAGTTCAGAATCCATCATATCGATCCGGTAAAGCCTCGTGCAACAGCTGACCTGATCGGCAGCCTCAAGAAGACCTGCGATGGGATGGTGATTGTCAGCGCAGCCGATCCCGATATTGCTGCCGCTTTGAGAGAATTTGGCGCGTCGGGAAAGCCGGTTATCACCCTTGTCACTGACATCGCGGACTCGGACCGCTTTGCCTATGTTGGTCCCGACAACGTCAAGGCAGGCAGGATTGCCGGCGATCTGATGGGCCGCCTTCTGGGGCGAGACGGTGGAGACGTCCTTGTGATTTCCGGAATGCTCAGCATGATGGGACATGAGGAGCGTGAGACCGGATTCCGTGCCGTGCTAAACGAACGCTATTCCGATTGTCATGTGACCGAGGTGCTTGAAAGCTATGAGCGGGCTGAACTGGCTGGCGATTTGGTGTTCAGCGCCCTGAAGCGCAACAGCGCCATTCGCGGGATCTACAATGCGTCAGCTGGAGCATCAACCGTCTTGAATGCCGTGAATGCTGTAGGAAGAGCGAGTGAAATAGTGTTCATCACCCATGAATTGACCGCCGATAGACGCCAGTTGCTGCGACAGGGCTTGATCGATGTCATCATCGATCAAGGACCCGCTTTCGAGGTGCAGACTGCCATTGGTGCACTTGCGTCTTTCTTTGGGCGAGAGGAAAGACCACCCCCCTCACTCATAACGCCGGTCCAAATCCACACCATCGAAAACTGCTGATGGTCTGGCTGTTTGAGATTTCACCCCGTGATGGCGGCTTTGCCCGTCATAGAAGCCATGAAAGCCGCTCTCAGTAGATTGTAAGAGCGGGGATGAAGCTCACCGCCAGCAGGAGCAACATTGCCATGACGAAGAAGGGCACGAGTTCCCGGGTTGTCTCTCCCAGAGGAGAGCGCGCAATAGATGATGATATGAACAGGGTCGTCCCGATCGGAGGCGTGTAAAGACCGATGCCAAGGTTAATGACCATCATCATGCCCAACTGAACCCGGTCGAGCCCGATCGCATCGGCGAGCGGCACGAAGATTGGCCCGAGAAGGAGAATGGCCGGCGGCATATCGAGAGGCATGCCGACGATCAGCATGATGATGTTCATCATGAGTATGATCGCCACCGGGCTTGAGATATTGGCCGCAACCCAGTCCGCCATCTGTTGCGGTGCCTGATCGAAAGTGAGTACCCAGCCGACAGCTGCACTGCCCATGATCACCAGCATAACGACACCGGTTCCGACCCCAGCCTCGACAACATTGTCGCAAAAGCGTCTCCAGGTCAGATCGCGGTAGAAGAGCAGGCTGAGGAGAAGCGAGTAGACAACCGAAAGCACAGCCACTTCCGTTGGCGTGGCAAAACCGAAGCGCAGCAGCAGAATGATAAGGACGGGCAGGAGAATGGCCGGGAAGCTCTTGATGATAAGAAGAGCAAGCTCTCGTCTGGGAAGACGCGCATCCTCAGTCGGGTATTTGCGACGCACGGAGACATACCAGCACACGAAGACGAAGCTGGCGGCCATAATCAGACCTGGTAGAATGCCGGCGATAAACAGGTCACCCACGCTCACGCCACTGACCAGAGCATAAAGGATCATGGGGATCGACGGCGGGATCAAAACGTCGATAACCGAGGACGTTGCATTGTTTGCGGCACAGAGGGCTGGCGGGAACCCATGCTTTTTCTGCCAGGGGATAAGAACGGAGCCGAGGGCACTAGCGTTGGCCACGGCGGAGCCCGAAACGCCGCCGAAAACAACGGAGGACACGACGGTCGTCGACAGAGGGCCGCCGCGCCAGCGCTGCATGGCTTTGGACGCCAGTTCGAGAAGTTGCCGTCCCAGTTCACCCCCCAGCATTAAAGTCCCCGCAAGCATAAAGAAGGGGAGCGCCAGCATCGGGAAGGATTGCGTCTGGTCGTAAACCTGCTGGGCAACGATCGAGAGCGGAATGTAGCCGTTGAAGAGGACCGCAACTCCGGCTGCGATGATGAGGGAGTAACCTACAGGAACCGCCAGCACCATCAATATACAGAAGGTTCCAATCATGATGAGGGTCATAGCGGGATCTCCACGGCTGCGAGTTCGATCCGGTATTCCCATCCCTTCTTGAAGACACGAAGGGTAGCTGCGACTGTGACCACCGATATAAGGAGTGCGCCGACGGCAAGTGCGTAGTAGCCGACGCTGTTAGGAATTCCGAGCACCGGGCTGCTCTCGACGCTGGCGATTTCAGCGACCAAGACGGACTGATAGGCAAGAACCAAGAAAGAAGCGATGCTGATGGCGCCGGACAGTGCAAAAGCACCGAGGCGGAGGTTGCCGTGCAGCTTGTCATAAAGCCATTCAACAGCCATGTGGCCTCCCATATGGGCCGCCAGCACAATTCCCGACAGGATGAACCATGGAAATATGAGCATCGGCAATTCCTGCGCAAAGGAAAAACCGCCGCTGCTGAGCATGTATCGCGCGAGAACATTGGCAGTCGTCACGATGGTCAAGGCGACACCGCTGACGATAATGACGATGCGTGAAAGATTCACGATCAGTCGCGCAATGGGGTCGATCAAATTGTAGAGAACTAGCATTGGAACCTCCGGCCCGGCTGGATAATCAACCGCGGGCGGCGGCTTCAATCTGCTTCACAAAGTCGCCAAAAGGCTTTTTCTTCCAGTTGTCTGCAACGGAAGCGGTAGCCTTTACAAAGGCCTCCCGGTCGACGTCCACCACTTCGATATTGCTGTTCTTTTTGAAAGCCTCCAGCACCTGGGCTGACTTCTGGAAGGACAGCTCGCGTTGAAGCCCACCCGCTTCCTCCGCTGCTGCCTTCACCGCTTCCAGATCCGCACCGAGACGGGCTTGCGCGATCTTTGACATCAGGAAGGGCGTCGATTCCCACTTGTGGGCCGTTAGGCTGATGAAGCGATTGACTTCGAACAGCTTGGAGCTTTCGATGTTGGCGAGCGGGTTTTCCTGTCCGTCGACAACGCCCTGCTGGAGCGCGATATAAAGTTCGCCGAAAGCAATCTGCTCAGTACTGGCGCCGAGAGACTGGAAGATGTCGATTGTCATCGGATCGGCGGGTGTCCGGATTTTCATACCCTTGACATCGGAAGGTGTCACGACCTTGCGCTTGGAATTGGTGAGATGACGAATGCCGTTGTCCCACCAGCCGAGCGGCACGATCCCCACGGCTTCGAACCGCTTGTTGAGATCCTCACCGACCGAGCCGGATAGAACACGCGAGGCCGCATCAGTATCCTTGAACAGAAAGGGTAACCCAAGCGCGGCGAGTTCGGGCACGACGGCAGAGGTCGCGCCCTGGCTATTGGCGGTAAAATCCAATGCGCCGGTACGCAGGCTTGTCAGCATTGCGGAATCGCTACCAAGTGTCTCGGCTCCGGCTACGTTGATCCTGACACGCCCATCGGTCTTCTCGGCGACCAGCTCTGCAAACTTCGACGCGGCCAGCGTGCGCGGATTGCCTGGAGCCGCACCGTGGCCGAGGGTGAGGGTGGTTGCCGCTCGCGCAGGGCGAATTCCTGCTACGAGCGCCGGGGCTGCAAAAGCTGCCGTTGCCGATGCCAGAAACATTCGCCTGTTGATTTCTAAGGTCATGATTTCCTCCGCTTTAGTTTTGATAAAGTAGACTTGCAATGGATGGGGCCCCTCCTCCAGGGCTACCCATCCAGCTACTCGGGACCCGCGCGTCCAATAGAATAAGTTTGTCCGGACCGGCAGCCCACAGGGGGCCGCCTTCGTCCTCGATCAGTGGATCAAAGACCCGCCGTTCACATCCACTTCAGTGCCCGTGCAATAGGCGGCCAGATCTGAGGCAAGGAACAGCGCGCAGCCTGCAACGTCGGACGCCTCACCCGGACGGCCCAGGGGAATTCCTTCGACAATTTTTTCCAGCATGTCCGGCGTCAGCCTGCCTGCGGTGATATCGGTTGCAATGAAGCCCGGGCAAATTGCGTTGACGCGGATGTTGGATGCTGCCAGCTCGCGCGCCATAGCCTTCGTCAATCCCAACACGCCGGCCTTGGCGGCTGAATAGTGTGGTCCGCCAAAAATACCCCCGCCGCGTTGGGCCGAGACAGAGCTGAGATTGACAATAGATCCGGATCTCTTGCCCCGCATGGCGGGGATAACAGCCTGGCTCATGTAGAGCGTGCCCCGCAGATTCACATCCAGAACCGCATCGTAATTCGATGGGCCGATATCCATGATCTTCAACGGCTGTGTGATGCCCGCATTGTTGACAAGAACATCGATCTGGCCCCACAGCTTGAGCAATTCCCCTGCAGCAGCCTCACATGCGGCCTTGTCAGTTACATCGCACGCAAGACCGACATGACCTTGTCCCAAATCGACTGCCGCTGTATTGGCAGCTTCCGGATCGAGATCCAGAATGGCAACGGTTGCGCCATGTTCGGCAAACAGTCTGGCGGTAGCCTTACCAAGACCGCGTGCGGAAGCAGCGCCAGTCACGATGGCGAACTTGTTCTTCAAAAGGCCCATGAGCCTCTCCCTCCCTGTGATGATATTTACGCTGGCGGCTCGTTCAGAGCCAGCCCTTGATCTGCGCGGCAACCTGCTGCACCGAAATCCCGTACATTTCGTGTAGGGTCGGCAGAGCTCCGGCTTCGAGAAACTGATCCGGCAAGCCGATCATGCGGAAGCGTGGTGCGACACCGCGCGAAAGCAGACCACCTGCAACGGCTTCACCAAGGCCTCCCACAACCGTATGATTTTCCGCGGTAATGACGAGACGCCCTCCCTTTGCGGCTTCGGCGGCGATAGTTTCGATGTCCAGCGGCTTGATGGTTGGGCAATGAAGCACGGCGACGTCAATCTTGTCTTCCGCCAGCTTCACCGCGGCATCAAGTGCCCGCATTGTCATGAGGCCCGTGGAGATCACGAGGACGTCCTTTCCCTCCCGGATCATCTGAGCCTTGCCAAGCTGGAAGCGGTAATCAGGCTTGTGTTTCCTTAGGACGGAAGCAACTTTCCCGCGCAGCAGCCGCGCATAGACCGGGCCTTGATGAGCAATGATTTCCGGCACCATGCCGGCAATGTCGTCAGCGTCACATGGGTCGATCAACGTCATATTCGGCAGGCCACGAAAGATCGCCAGATCCTCGGTCGCCTGATGGCTCGGACCATAACCGGTCGTGAGCCCCGGCAGCGCACAGACAATCTTGACCGGCAGGTTCTCCTCAGCGATTGCCATGGCGATGAAGTCATAGGCGCGGCGAGACGCAAAGACCGCGTAGGTCGTGGCAAAGGGAATAAACCCTTCACGAGCCAGACCGGCCGCCGCAGACATCAGCACCTGTTCTGCCATGCCCATCTGGTAGAAGCGATCCGGCAGGGCCTGCGCGAAGATGTGCAGGTCGGTATATTTCCCGAGATCGGCTGTCAGCCCGAGGATGCGCTCATCCTTCTTTGCTGCCTCAATAAGGGCGTGACCGAAAGGCGCTGCAACTGTATTGTAGCCTTCTGCTGCAAGGGAGGCGATCATTGCAGAGGTCGCCTGACGCTCCCCCTGCGGGACTTTACGTGCTTCGTATTTGCGAGCCATGGATGCAAGTGTCATGCTGGTTTTCCTTCTTCCAGAACCGCGAGAGCCTGGTCCCACTCATCCGCTTCGACGCGAACGAAGTGAGTGATTTCGCGGCTTTCCAGGAAGGGGACACCTTTGCACATGGTGGTGTCGAAAATGATGACGCGGGGCTTGGCGTCTTTGACGGACCGCGCCTTGTCAAAGGCCTCCACAACGGCGCCAAGATCATTACCGTTGACGCGCTGAGCGTGCCAACCGAAGGCCTCCCATTTATCCGTGAGCGGCTCGGAACACAGCATTTCAGTGGATTTGCCGTCTGCCTGCTGATCGTTGAAATCCACAAGGCAAATCAGGTTGTCGAGCTTGTGGTGGGCGCCAGACATGGCCGCTTCCCAGGTCGAGCCTTCGCCCAGTTCTCCATCAGACATTAGATTGTAGACCATGGCCTTGTTGGACTTGCGCTTCAGGCCCATGGCCATGCCGACCGCAATGCCAAGCCCGTGGCCCAATGAGCCCCCTGTAATTTCCATGCCGGGTGTATAGGATGCCATCCCCGACATTGGCATCCGGCTGTCATCCATGCCGTAGGTTTCGAGTTCCTCTTCGGGAAGAATTCCGGCTTCCATGAGGACAGCATAAAGCGCGATGGCGTAGTGGCCAATCGACAGCAGGAACCGGTCGCGGCCCTCCCATTCAGGATCCTCGGGACGAAATTCCATGGCGTGGAAATAGGACGCAGCGAGAACGTCGGCGACGCCGAGCGCTTGACCGATGTAACCCTGACCTTGAACCTGACCCATTAACAGGGCTTTGCGACGAATATTCCATGCACGCAGTTCCAGCGAAACGTTGGAACGCGCAACCACTCGCTCTGGCAAACTCATACCTTCCTCCCGGCACTTTCTACATTCAGAAATAGCACCGGCGGATACGGATTGATTTTAAGAAAAGTGACAAACCTTTGAAGACAGGCTTAACAACCGCCTGATTCAGGAATTACAGCCCCCAGGGTTTGACGTCTATGAGATCCGTTGGCGATCCGAGGCGGAAGCGGCATCCGAGACCTTCCAGATGCGCCCTCGCCGCAGCATCGTGGGCCTGACAGGCGGCAGTCATCCAACTGGAAAAACGCTGTACGATGCGGCGGCTTAGATGTCGCGAGGGACAGACGAACCAGTAGGCGGGAAACTCGAGCACCTCGAAGGATGTGGTGAACGGGACCAGTTCGCCGCGCTGAAGTTCACCGAGACACAAGGTCACGCTGTCCAGTGCAATACCGCCGCCTTGCTTTGCCATCTCGATCGACATAGATGAGCGGTCAAAGCGCAAGGCGTAGTTCACCTTCGGTATATGAACCTTGTTAAACGCAAGCCAGAGGTCCCATCGATACAGCGTCTTGACGCTATCGATAAGCCTGGCTTTTGCAAGCTGGCGCGCGGGATCGGGATCGATTTCGCGGAGCCTTTCAAGGTAGCCCGGGCTGCATAGAGGTAGGATCAGGTCGTGCATTAGAGGCGTGACCGCCACTCCGCTCCAGGTTCCCATGCCATATCGCAGGTCAACGTCGACGTTTTCAGTGTCAAACGCTGTGAAATCGGGTGTGGCGTCGATGCGGATGTTCCAGTCTTCGTTTTCCGCGGCGAACGTCCCCACACGGGGGCCGAGCCAGCGCACCCCAAAACTTGGACTAACGCGAATGACGAAGTTGCGCGTGTGACGCTGGAGCGAGATTGCCGATCGTGCATTACGGATGGCGCTGAACGCCTGTGTCGTGGTCTGGAACATGCGGTCACCATCGAGCGTTAGCACCAGGCGACGTTTCTCTCGCCGGAAAAGCTTAACACCCAATTGCGCTTCAAGCAGGGACAATTGCTGGCTGACAGCGGAGGGAGAAATCCCCAGTTCTTCAGCTGCCTTGGTTACGCTGCTGAGCCGGGCCACAGCCTCGAAATATTCCGTGCCCTTGAGGTTGAGATCGCGCATCGACTGACCTTTACGCCGGCCAAAGTAATACTGTGAGGCTTAAGCAAAAAAAACAGCACCTGCAAGGGTGCTGTACGATAACACGCGTGGGCTATGCCCGGCTTTTGTCAGATACGATAGAATTTTTCCGCATTATCGTGAAAAAGCTTCATCCGATCCGATTGGGGATAATCGCGCGTGATCTGTCTGAATGCGTCAAATATTGCATCATAAGATGAAAAAAGCTTGTCCACGGGGAAGTTGGACGCAAACATGCAGCGGTCCACGCCGAAGATTTCGATAGCCGCCTCAACGTAGGGGCGGATAGATTGCGTCGTCCAAGTGAAGTCCCCCATGCCGAGACCTGAAATCTTGCATGCAACGTTTTCAGCCTGTGCCAGCTTGCGCATCGCCGTCCGCCAACCTTCGAAATGGTCGGGCCCGTCCACCTGCATTCCAGTGTGATTCAAAATGATCTGAATGTCGGGAAAATCCTTAGCGAGTTCGAAAAATTCCTCCATCTGCCAGTAATAGAGTTGGAGATCATAGGAAAAATTGCGTTTGACAAGTTCCTTGAAGCCGCTGCGCCATTCCGGCGTCCGGCTGATCTCCGGGCGATCCAGATAGGTCTTAGATTTATCCGTGTGGTAGTTCATTGATTGGCGGATGCCGCGGAAGTTTCTGTATTCTGCGTGCGCGTCCAACAGGTCGGCCACGTCGGGTTTGCGAAAATCTGCATATCCGACAATGCCGTGGGGAAACCCGTGACGGTCGGCAATACCCTGCAGCCACCGGGTTTCGCCGACGGGGTCGGCCGGATCATACCCCACATCGAGGTGAACCGATTTTACCAGGTTCTGGTTTTTTGCATCTTCCAGAAAATCCTCGATAAGATAGTCGGAGATGATGGCCGAGTAATCACCAAAAGCGGAAGGCTTTGCTCCGTCATTCAACCAGGGATAATAGTTATTGGTGATATCCCACAGATGGTGATGAGGATCGATAAGCGGAATGTCGTTCATGGAGCTGATCCGGTTGTCACTGAACAAGAAATCATTTCGGAGGCTGCCTGACGCAGCCCCCGGCCATCAAGCGAGTTACTGAGGGAAAACGCGAGCAATGACCTTTTTGGCCTGATCCGAGTTGATGTCGGACGCCTTGACCAGCGGCATGACGAGCGCCATGTTCTGTGTTGTCTTCTCGCCCTTCAAGGCTTTGTAGACCTGTTCAGTCGCATCAATACCTTGCCCTACAGCTTCTTGGAAGAAGATGCCCTGGATTGCGCCATCCTTGAGAAGTTGAATCGTCGTGGGGCTTCCATCTGCCACGGTGATAGCAACTTTTCCCGTCATTCCTCGCGTTGCAAGCGCCTTAGCGGCACCGGTGCCCGCTTGGTCATACATCCCATAGATCGCCTTCACGTTTGGATGCGCAGTCAAAAGGTCGTTCGCTTGTGTAACGGCTTCATTGATGGTGAGGCCCTTCGTTTCCAACATTTGTACAAGTTCACAACCGTTTGCCTGGAAGGCTTCAGTGGCACCTTTCAGATATTTTTGCGCATTCTCACGGTCCTGAGGAAGTGAGAGAACGCCAACGTCTTTTCCTCCCCGCTCCTTGGCGAGCTCGCAGGTGAATTTTCCCTGGGCGAGCCCGGTTTCATAATTGTTGGCCGTGACCGCTGAAGTGAACTTCGTCTGTCCGGCCTGCGGCCCGATACCAGCAAATGCAACGGGAATGTTTTGCTGCGCCAAGAAATTCAATAGAGGTGGGGTAGATGTCGAACTGACGGGACCTATTACGATTGCGTTCACCCCGCGTGTCGCGGCTACGCGAGCATTGTCCATTTGTTTTGCTGGCGAGTTTTCCGAAGTGTACTCGACATAGTCCATGCCGAGCTCTTTAGCCTTTTGCTGCACGCCATGTCCCACCCACTGCCAGTAATCGATATCTAGCGACGGTGCGATATAAGCGACCGAGAACTTCTTCTCCTGTGCCTGCGCCCCAGGTGCGATAACGACAGTTGCAACCACCGCCAATGCTTTCATCAGATTTTTCATAATGCTCCTCCTCCTTGAGCTCATGATCTGTGACTGAACCTGTCGATCAGGACCGCGACCAGGATTGCAATACCTGTGACGGAGCCCTGCCAGAAACTGTTGATGCCGATGAGATTGACGCCGTTCTGGATGATCGTGATCATCAACGCACCAAGGACGGCGCCAATAGCGGAACCGGTGCCACCGGCAAGACTTGCTCCGCCGATGACGGCTGCCGCGATAGCCTGAAGCATGAGTGACGCACCGGCAGTTGCCTCGGCGTTCAGGATGTAGCTTACGGTCAGCAAACCAGCGAATGAGGCCATGGTGCCGGAAATGACGTAGGCGGCAAAGCGGGTGCGCTTGACCGGAATACCCAAAAGGTAGGCGGCCGTCTGGGAGCTTCCGACTGAATAGAACCAGCGGCCGGCTGTCACCTTTCGCAACACGAACTCCAACACGATCGTGAAAACCAGACAGAAAAGGATGAAATTGGGCACACTAGGAATGATCTGCCCACTGTTCAGCAGCCAGTAATTTGGCGAATCCACGCCCAGAGAACGACCGTTGGTAACGATGAAGGAAAGCGAAGCCGCGACAGCATAAGTGATGAGTGTCACGACAAAGGGCGCCAGGCCAACGAGTGTGATCAGCGCCCCGTTAATCGATCCAAAAGTTATGCCGACACCAAGCCCAATCAGGCTAGCGCTGACATCACCAAATCCGTTGGCCATTGCTAGCGCCGTAACCATTCCCGTCAGGGAAAAGATGGACCCGACCGAAAGGTCTATACCGCCGGTAATGATAACGATCAGCACGCCGAGCGACATAATCACAAGCGGCGCCGATGCCTGAAGGATGTTGGCAAAATTGCCAGACGAGAGTGCCGCCGGCACGAAGAGACCCACACCAACCAGCAATGCGGCGCAAGCAAGGGCAATGGCCAATTCCGACCGATAGTTGGACAGGATGGTTGGTGCCTTCAGTTTCGGTTGACCGAGGTGGTTGGGGGTCATTCTCTCTACCTTCATGTTCATGCGGCCATCCCCGTCAAGTCGGCGAGCGCGTCTTCATTAAAGTGACTGGCTGGCAGGAGCCCCTTGGCACGACCCTCTGTGTCGAAGGCAAGAATTTCGTCGCAGAGTTCCAGGAGCTCGACATTTTCCGTCGACCACCAGATGACGATGGTGCCTTGATCAGCCATGCGTCGAATCAGTTCGTAGATTTCGCGTTTTGTCCCGATGTCAACGCCGCGGGTCGGTTCCTCGAATACGATCATCTTCAGCGGCATTCCCAGCCAGCGGGCCACCAGAAGTTTCTGCTGGTTTCCACCTGAAAGTGTCGAAGGTAGATCCCAGATCGAACCCGCTTTCAACTTCAATGCCTCAACCAGATCTAGGCACTCCCGTTCCTCCGTCGAGCGGACTAGACTGCGTCGCTCTCTCACCCGGCGCGAGGCCAGAACATTGTCAATAATTGGCAGTTGGCCAAGCACGCCCTTGTGTCGGCGATCGCCGGATACAAACCCAATGCCCAGATCAACGGCCTGTCTGGGAGTAGCAGGCTTCTTCGGCCAACCCCCGGCCGACAACAGCCAAGCCTGGTCTTTTGCCGTGCCATTGAGAAGCGAGATTACATGCGAGGGGCCCGAGGGTGCCCCGGCCAGTCCAAGTATCTGTCCTTTGCGAATGCAAATCTCGGCTCCAGGTCCACAGAGCGTCACGCTTTCGTGCTCAAGCGAAAAATCTCGCTTGATACGCGTTTCGACGCTTGGGGAGGATTGTCCCATCTGTTGGATGATATCGTTATCCGAGAGCGTGTTCATCGGTGCCGCGTCCACGACAGTCAATCCATCGCGGAGAATTGTGCAGACATCACAAAGCTGGCGAATTTCCTTCATGCGATGAGACACGAAAACGATGCCGATCTTCGTCTCCGCAACTAACCGCCTCAACACGGAAAACAAGCGTTCCGTCTCCCCTGCAGTCAGATTTGCAGTTGGCTCGTCCAGCAGGAGCACCTCCGCGCCAGTGGACAAAGCGCGGGCAATTTCGACGATTTGTCCCTCATGCATCGAGAGGTCCGCGGCCTTTCGGTAAAGACCGGTCAGAGCGAGATCAGGGTCGATCAGTGAGAGCGCAACGCGGGCAATCTCTGCTTGTCGTTCTGCCCCGACTAAGGATCGGGCTGATGTAGAATGCACGATGGCGATATTCTCGCAAACCGAAAGATCCGGTAAAAGCGCCAGTTCCTGGTGGACGACCGCTATTACCGGTTTTTCAGCTCGAAGCGAGGACAGCTCGATCTCGCCGTCGTCCTTTTTAACGCTGCCGGTGATAATGCGGATCATGGTGCTCTTACCCGCACCATTGCCGCCCAACAGCGCATGGATCTGCCCTGGGACTACAGTGAAATTAACGTCACGCAGGACTTTTGTTGCGCCAAAGCTTTTTTGAAGGTTTCGGACGCGGATGAGCGGTTCGTCAACGCTGGACATGGGGCGCGCACGCTGCTGATGTTGTCCGCAACGTGAAGCGCGGTCGCACGCGATCAAAGAAATTTTCAATCATATTGGCTCCTCCTGGCAAAACATTAGAGGAGCCGGCCGGGTCCGGAAATTTACTAAAGTTAAAGACATATGAAGGTGGGCTAAACATTTGCAGCATTTCGAATTAGCTTGGCTTGCTTCATGTATGGTGCGAGGCACAAGTTGTCTGTCAAAGTTGCGTATTATCGCCTTGGGGCTGCTATCTATGAATATGCACAAACCTGCGATTACTAGGGTCGCATTTATTGCCGACGCGGGCCTGACAATGCTAGCCCCGATAGCTTCCTTCAGTATTTCCTGCAGAATAATGTATCTACGATCAGATATCTCGCGACGCCGCTTTCGTGAGTGGACAGCTCTCATGGTACCGCTTTCCGACATTCCGCGTTACGGCATTCCCATCGGAAAGCATCCGTTGCGCAGCGGCAAGCAACCTTTTACCTGCGCGGGAAGCACCAGACGCCTTATCGTCGCGTCATGAGCCGCTCGCCAAATGCCTGTGAAGCTGCACGACAGCGCAGTGGCCATCGCGCGTCGGCGCGCGCCATCAAGAAACTTCCCGGTATCGAGATGTGCAGGCGATGTGCGTCCAAGCGAACCATGGGAGTTTCAACAGGGAAGACCATGACCGGGCACTATCGAGGTTTTAGTTAGGCCAACGCAGTGCTGAAAAAGTTAAGTTAAAGTTCAGCTCTTGGACCGAATCTTCGCATCGGCCTGTACTTCGGCGTAAACGCTGCCATGGCCCCGAAGCATTTGAATCGCTTCCGCGAGCTCGGTCTTTAGTGCCCGGCCTCAATTCAGTGTTTTGAGCGCTTGTCGGTGGATAGCCTCGTTGGCACTCGCGAGGCAGAGATTGCCCGACGCGAGAGTGAGCGGTCGACCCTGCCAATCTGTGATGCAGCCTCCCGCTCCCTTCACTATTGGCACTAGTGCACAGTAGTCGTAAGGATCTAGACCACCGTCGATGCTGATGTCGATGCTACCGTCCGCGACGCGGCCGTAGGCCATGCAACTTCCGCCATAGACGCACCACCTTGTCGACTGGCGGAGGCGATCGACGCTACCCTTTTCGTCGGGCTGAAATGGCTCTGGATTTCCGTTTGCCATGAACGCTTCAGCAAGAACGGCCGTCGAGGCAGTCCGGACGGCTTTACCGTTCAGCGTCGTATTTCGACCGACCTGTCCCAACCAGCGATCACCGGTCACTGGGTTGTCGATGATACCAAGAACCGGCGTACCGCCGTGTGTCAGTGAAATCAGCGTGCCGTAAACAGCCAGGCCACCGATAAACGCCTTGGTGCCATCGATTGGATCGATAACCCAAACAAATTCCTTGTCCAATCCTTCAGCGCCAAACTCTTCCCCCAGCACTCCATGACCGGGGAACCGATCCGCGATACGTCCGCGGAGCATCTGTTCCACTGCACGATCCGTCTCTGTCACGGGGCTGGAATCAGATTTGGCGGCGGGGCGACGCTGGCCGGCGGCGGCTGTGCGAACGATCTGCCGCGCTACGTCGGTAATTTCACTGGCGAAACTGGTGAAATGGTCGAGGGATTTGTCAAGCATGGGCGGGTGCCCTCCTCATTTTGTTTTGTGTCTCCGCCGTCGGGCGCATATGCCGGGAAAGGCGGGCTTCAAGAGCCCTTACGAAACGCGACAGCATCCAGGCGACGCAGAGATAGATGAGAGCCGCAGAGATGAAGACCTCGTAGGGTGCGTATGTGCGGGCGACAATTGTGTTCGCCGTGCCGGTCAGTTCCATGATCGTGATGGTGCTTGCTAGCGAGGTCGCTTTCATCATGCTGATCATTTCGTTGCCATAGGCAGGCATTCCAATCCGGAATGCTTGGGGTAGAATGATGAGGCGGTAGATCAGAGACGGGCGCATGCCCAGAGCGACGGCCGCCTCGCTTTGCCCGGAGGGGATAGCAAGAATGGCACCGCGAAGAATGTTCGCTGTGTAGGCCGCAGTGTGAAGAGCGAGCGTCAGCAGTGCGCAGAACCAAGCTTCACGGAGGACCGGCCAGAAAATGCTGCTGCGAATAATCTGGAACTGGGATAGCCCATAGTAGACGAGGAAAACCTGCACCAAGAGCGGCGTTCCTCGAAAAAATGTGATGTAACCCACAACAGGGAGCCGCAATATTGGACGACCATTAGCTGCGATAATCCCGAGCGGTAGAGCTAACAGCCCTCCGAATGCAAGGGTTAGGAGGAGCAATTGCACCGTGATCAACGCACCGTAAAGAAGCGCGGGGATACTCTCGAACATCAAGGACCAGCTCATGCTGCGGATCTCCGTTCGCCGCGGAGCAGCTTGCCTTCGAACCAGGCGATGAGGCGCGTATTTGCGATTGTCAGAGCGAGATAGATCATGGCGGCGGTCATGTAGAACGTGAACGGCTGGCGGGTAACGGACGTTGCCATCTGCGAGAGGCCCATCAGCTCATGGAGGCCGACGATGGAAATGAGCGACGTGTCCTTAATCAGCGAAATCCAGTTGTTGCCGAGGCCTGGTAGGGCAAATCTCATGAGAAGCGGCAAGCGGATCTTGAAAAACATGACGAACCAGCCCAGCCCGAGTGAGTAACCCGCCTCGATCACGCCGGTCGGAACGGATTGCCAGGCACCACGGTCTATGCCCGGGCTTTGATCCTCCGGGATTGCGCGACCCAATGCTCCACAAGCAGTCTTTTATAGCGCGGCCTTCGGGCTGCAACAGAGGCATATGACATGAACACCACCAATTGCGGAAAGCCGTCGATCGTCGTCAGGCAGACTGACCAGGCTCGTCTGACCTCTCTTGCACTGGCAGCACCGGGACGCGACCTTGATGTTGCCGAAGAATTGCTTATCGAACTTGAACGAGCTGACGTCGTAGAGGACGACCAATTCCCGCCGGATGCCGTAGCGGTCGGATCGACAGTGTCCTACAGGACGGAAGGCGGCGCCAGAAGATCGGTCACTCTTTGTTATCCCGGTCTCGCCGACATCGAACGCTCAATGGTCAGCGTGCTGACGCCGATTGGCGCTGCGCTTCTGGGTCTTTCTCCGGGGCAGCAGATCGAGTGGAGCGGCCGCGACGGGCAGTCACACATGTTGACGGTCCTTGATGTGACGGCCGGCGTCCCTTCCACACCCGCCTGAAGGGCTCAATTTCAGAGGATACGAGAACCTCGCCATAAATCGGCGAGGTTTCCTGGCGTGCCGTGTGAAAGCAAACAGAGAAAAAGTAACGACATCAAGATGCCACCTGCGCGGGCTGGCCCGATTGCCTGCCCACCCTGGTGTCAGGCGAAATGTTGACGGTCCAGGTTGTTCGCCATCGATTGGACTTTCTTTCGGGACCACCGCGGATCGTGTAGACGACGACCGCATGCTCAGGCACCTGGAGTCATTCAAATCGTACAACGGATTTCAGCGGAATTTTAGCCACCAGGACGCCGTCGCTCCTTACGACTTCGAACTCTGCGCCGTCCACAACCTCATTCTTCAGGAATTTCTCTGCCAGCATTTCCCTCGCGGCTTGTACGGCCTCAATACAGGCACCCTCGTCGCTGGACAGTACCGCACCCTCCGTATCCAAAGAGAGACCGTCAGCGTCCCGGACGTGGAAAAAATACCGTGGCATCGTATAATCCTGATTTCCTCCAATAACCAACTGCCTCTCATCGTATTGGTTCCGTTGGCCGAATCCGCGATGGGAGTATTGCGCAGAACTGACCGCCCCCGAGAACGAAACATCGGCGGGTCTCTGGATTGCCCTGTGCAGACTGGTTACCCTACTCCGATCAGCTTCCGGCTGGCCGCCCCCCTCCGCCCCTTCGGAACAAAACCTGGAATAATTGATTTTGCTTGTTGAGATAGTGGGCGGGTGCTCCTGTTCTCGGTGGGGCAGTGGAGCACCTCTCTCTGTCCTGCCCGCGCCTCATTCCATCAAGGACGGCAGGCTGATTGTTTACGGGGATGCTCATGGCCAACGACAAGCTCTCGACCTACAGGCAGAAACGCGATTTTCAGAAGACGCAGGAGCCAAGCGGAAAAACGAAGCTGAAAGCTTCAAACCGCAGGCGCTTTGTCATCCAGAAACACGACGCCACGCGGCTCCATTATGACCTGCGCCTCGAACTCGATGGCGTCTTCAAGTCTTGGGCTGTGACCAAGGGACCGTCTCTCGATCCCCAGGACAAGCGCCTGGCCGTGGAGGTGGAAGACCACCCGCTGGACTATGGTGACTTCGAAGGCACGATCCCCAAAGGCCAATATGGCGGCGGCACCGTCATGCTCTGGGATCGCGGCTACTGGGAGCCGGAAGGCAACCGGACACCCGAGCAGGCGCTCGCCAAGGGCGACTTCAAATTTACACTGGAGGGAGAGCGGCTGCATGGCAGCTTCGTGCTGGTGCGGATGCGCAATGACCGTGACGGTGGCAAACGGACGAACTGGCTGCTGATCAAGCATCGCGACGACTTCTCGGTTGAAGAAAACGGCGCCGCCATCCTTGACGAAAACGACACGTCGGTTGCCTCGGGCAGAACCATGGACGCCATCGCCGCCGGTAAAGGAAAGAAACCAAAACCGTTTATGGTGCAGAGCGGCGATGTGCAGGCCGACGCCGTCTGGGACAGCAATCACGGACTGGCGGCAGACAAACGTGCGGCGGATACGAAGAAAAGGCGCCCTGCATCGCCGAAAGCGGCGAAGTCCGCGATGCCCGACTTCATTCCTCCGCAGCTTTGCGAAACGCTAGAACGTCCACCCTCGGCCGATGGCTGGATCCACGAGATTAAATTCGACGGATACCGTATTCAGGCGCGCATTGAAAATGGCGAAGTCAAGCTGAAGACGCGCAAGGGGCTGGACTGGACCGCCAAGTATCCGGCGATTGCGACATCGGCCGCAAGCTTGCCTGATGCCATCATCGACGGTGAGATCTGTGCGCTCGATGAAAACGGTGCCCCGGACTTCGCCGCACTTCAGGCGGCGCTGTCAGAAGGTAAAACGGATGCGCTCGTCTATTTTGCTTTCGACCTGCTGTTCGAGGGGAGTGAGGATCTAAGGCAACTGCCGCTTACGGAACGCAAGAAAAGGCTCGAAGCGCTTCTGAGCGAGGCGGGGGGAGATCCGCGCCTGCGGTTCGTCGAACACTTTGAGACCGGCGGCGATGCAGTATTGAAATCGGCCTGCAAGCTCTCGCTGGAGGGCATTGTCTCGAAGCAGGCGGATGCCCCCTATCAGTCGGGGCGTACCGATACCTGGGCGAAATCCAAATGCCGCGCCGGACATGAGGTCGTCATTGGCGCCTACGCCAAAACTAACGGCAAGTTTCGTTCACTTCTTGTCGGCGTCTTCAGGGGCGGCCACTTCGTCTATGTCGGTCGGGTCGGGACCGGCTATGGTGCCAAAACAGTGGATACGATCTTGCCGAAGCTCCGGGCACTGGAAACCTCAAAGTCGCCTTTTACCGGAATAGGCGCTCCGAAAGCGGAACCCAACATCGTCTGGGTCAAGCCCGAACTGGTGGCCGAGATCCAGTTCGCTGGCTGGACCGCGGACGGACTGGTCCGTCAGGCAGCCTTTAAGGGTTTGCGCGAAGACAAGCCGGCGAAGGAGGTTGAGGCCGAAACGCCGGCATCGCCCGGGAAAACCGAAACGCCAACGCCGGCCCGGCCAAAGTCTTCCCGACCGGCACGCGGCAAGAACACCAAGGCAGAAGTGATGGGCGTGATGATCTCCAGCCCTGACAAGCCGCTCTGGCCCGATGCAAATGACGGTGAGCCGGTCACTAAGGAAGATCTCGCGCACTATCATGAGGCCGTTGGTCCATGGCTGATCGACCATATCAAGGGACGGCCATGCTCTATCATCCGGACGCCTGACGGCATCGGTGGTGAGCAGTTCTTCCAGAGACACGCGATGCCGGGAACGTCGAACCTGCTCGAGCTGGTCAAGGTGTTCGGCGACAAAAAACCCTATCTGCAGATTGATCGCGTTGAGGGCCTTGCCGCCATCGCCCAGATCGGCGGCGTCGAACTGCATCCCTGGAATTGCGAGCCCAACGAACCGGAGGTGCCCGGTCGTCTTGTCTTCGACCTTGATCCGGGTCCGGACGTACCCTTCCCCACCGTGGTCGAAGCCGCCCGGGAAATGCGCGACCGGCTGGAGGAACTTGGCCTCGTCAGCTTCTGCAAGACCACCGGCGGCAAGGGCCTTCACGTCGTCACCCCGCTTGCGGTACCGAAGGGAAAGAAGCTGAGCTGGCCGGAGGCGAAAGGCTTCGCACACGATGTCTGCATGCAGATGGCCCGTGACAACCCCGACCTTTACCTGATCAAGATGGCGAAGAACCAGCGCAACGGCCGGATCTTCCTCGACTACCTGCGAAATGACCGAATGGCGACTGCTGTTGCGCCGCTGTCACCGCGCGCCCGGCCAGGCGCACCAGTATCGATGCCACTGACCTGGAAACAGGTAAAAGCGGATCTCGATCCGAAACGCTTCACCATTCGCACCGTACCGGCGCTTTTGTCGAAGACAACCGCCTGGGAGGATTACTGTGACGGGCAGCGTTCGCTGGAGCAGGCCATCAAGCGGCTGACGAAGTCGATGAGACAGGCCGCCTGAGAGCGGCCTGGATCAAGACCCGTAGCGCCGGTCAAGGTCGCTCAGCGCAGCCTGAACCTCATCGATTGAGACAGGCTCCGGCGTTCCAGGCATATGGCGGGACGCCGGCCTTGAGTCGATCGTGTAGAGGTCCGAAGCCCAGGCGGCCAATATGGTCCGTTTTTCGTCGACCTTAAGCGTGGTTGCGTCCACCACATCGATCGGCCGCGCAATTTCCATACCCTTGAGCAGGATTGTCGTGCCCATCAGGGCGATATCGCGCGCGGCAAGCTGCGGATTCTCATGCATGTCGGCTTCCTCAGCGAACGTGCGGATCCTTGTCGTGCGAGTGACGGGACGCGGAGATGACATCAACGTCCGGGGCCAGCAGATCGTGTTTGGCGGCAAAGGCTGCAAACAGACCCCGGGCGGTGTCCGCTTCGATCTCACCGCGCAATGCCGCGCTGCAGGCCTTCAGCGCCATTGAATGCGCCGTATCGCGCATCGATGCCGGCCATTCCGCCAGATGCCGGTAAGCGTCGATGACGCTGCGAACCTCGGTCGGAAATCCAAGGCCGATAAGGATGGTTACGGGCTCTTTGAACATATCGGGTTTCATCGCGCTCTCCTTTCTACCCCGATGTTGGCGGGCGCCGCTGCAACGGCGCCCGTTTTTCAAGATCGATCAGGCCGCCTTTTGGGCTTCGATCTGCGCCGGGGCAACCTTATGCTGAAGGGCCGGGCTGGTCTGGATATCGATCTTGCGCGGTTTCAAGGCCTCAGGAATCTCACGAACGAGATTGATCGACAGAAGACCGTTGCGGAGATCGGCGCCATTCACCCTGACATGGTCGGCAAGTTCGAAACGGTGTTCAAAAGGCCGGCCGGCTATACCGCGATGAAGGTATTCATCGGCGGAAGCGTCCTGCTTCTTGCCGGTAACGGTGAGAAGGTTGGATTGAAAGGTAATGTCTAGCTCGTCCTCGGCAAACCCTGCGACCGCGACCGAAATCCGGTAGCTGTCATCGCCGGTCTTGACGATGTCATAGGGCGGCCAGTCGCTGATCGAGCGGGCGCGCTGGGCATTTTCAAGAAGATTGAAGATCCGGTCGAAGCCGACGGTCGAGCGGAACAGGGGTGCGTAGTCATAAGATGTTGCCATAGCCATATCCTCCTTGAAGCAACATGGGTACAGAAGCGCCGAAAGGCGGCGCTTCCAGCAAGTCCAGCCCTGTCTCAGCAGCTGGCGGCAATCGATTTGGTTTTCGGGAATTTACGATTCAAGTCCGTCGTCAAAAAAAAATTGACGTCCACCCGCCGGCCAAGACCAACTCAGTCGAGTTCATGGACCGCGGCATTGTCCTGTACCTCGCGCAGGCCTTTATAGGACGCATGACGCAGGTTGCCATCGTCGGTCCAGCCACGGAACTCGATTTCGGCGATGAGCGTCGGCTGCGCGAAGACGTAATTCCTGCCCTTGAGCGGAACGGCCGGTGTCTTCGTCTTCAGCCTATCCAGGGTCTTCTTCAGATACGCCGCATCTTTCTCCTTGAACCCGGTTCCAACGGCGCCAACATAGACCCAGTCATGTCCACGTCTCGCCGCCAGCAGCAAACTGCCGATCCCGCCGCGCGCCACCGCCGACTGCTCGTAACCGACAATCATGAAGCTCTCGCTTTGAACACACTTGATCTTCAGCCAGTCTCCGGTCCGGCCCGAGCGATAAGGGCTGTCACGATGTTTTGCGATGATTCCTTCCATGCCGAGGGAGCACGCGCTCGCCAATAATTCAGCGCCGTCCGCGTCTATTTCTTCGGACAGCTGGATTGCGCCGGTCGCGTCTTCCAGCAGGTCCCCAAGCAAGTGCCGGCGGACCGACAGCTCGGTACGCGTGAGATCGTGACCATCGAAATACATAAGGTCGAAGGCGAAGAATACGGCTTCTGTCGACGCCCGTTTGCCGCCTCGCCCGCCGAGCGAGCGTTGCAGAGCGCCGAAATCGGAGCGGCCCTCGCCGTTCATCACCACTGCTTCGCCGTCAAGGATGGCTGTTGCAATTCCAAGGTCCCTGGCCGCTGCGGCGATAGCGGGAAACCGGTGCGTCCAGTCGTGGCCGCCCCGGGTAATGATCCGTACACCCTTCGGCTCGATATGGACCGCGAGCCGATAGCCGTCCCACTTCATTTCATAGACCCACTCGGGGCCGGACGGCGGGGCCGTCTTCAGGAGCGCCAGACATGGCTCGACGCGATCTGGCATCGGGTCGAACGGCAGATTGGGCTGAGCCGGATCGCGCCTGCGGCGCGGCTGCGATTTTGCCGTCAGGCTGTCATTCTGCAGGAGCGGCTTGGCGGGACTTTTCATTTGCCCGCCCGGTTCTCGGCCGCAACCGACTTCTTCAGCGCGTCCATGATATTGATGACATTGCTGGCTGCCGACTTTGCCGGTGTGGATGTCCTGGGTTTTGCAGACTTCTTGAGCGCTTTCTTCTTGGCGGCAATGATGTCAAGCAACCGATCCTGAACCGGATCGATGACCATCTTGGGATCCCAGTGCTGCGTTTGCTTTTTGATCAGTTGCTGCACGAGACGCATCATCTCGCTATCGGCCGTTTCATCTTCTTCGATCCCGCCAAAGTAAGTATTCTCGTCACGGACTTCATCCCCATACCGCAGCGTCCAGAGAACGATACCCTTGCCGCGTGGCTCAAGCATGACGGCGCGCTCGCGGCGGGTAATCACTAGACGTGAAATCCCCACCATGTTCTGCGCTTCCATCGCATCCCTGATGACCGAGAATGCTTCCTGGCCGACGGCATCGTTGGGTGAAAGATAATAGGGCGTGTCGAGCCATATCCACTCAATGCTGTCACGGGGCGTAAACGTCGAGATGTCGATGGTCTTCGTGCTGTCGAGCGCAACGTTTTCCAGTTCTTCGTCTTCCAGGATGATGTATTCGTTCTCGCCACGCTCATAGCCCTTGACCTCATCCTCCTCCCTCACCTCTTTTCCGGTAACACTATCGACGTAGTGGCTGACGACCCGGTTTTCGGTATCGCGGTTGAGGGTGTGGAAGCGGACCTTCTCACTTTCGGACGTTGCCGGCATCATCTGCACGGGACAGGTGACGAGCGAGAGTTTCAGATAACCTTTCCAATAGGGACGGACAGCCATGATTTCCTCCGTCAGCCGGCGCGGCGCGTCTGTGACGAGACCGCATTTGATTTGGCAGCAGCACCTGGTTTTGAAGCCTTCTGACGGCCGGCACTCTTATTGGCGTTAGAAGCGGCGCGTTTCTGGCTGGATTTGGCGCCCATGCCAGCACTCTCACGCAGCGCCTGCAAAAGGTCGTTTTGCCTGGGGACCGCTGCGGCCTTCTTCTTCGGCAGGGCCCTGCCCTCGATCTTGGCCTTCACCAGCTCGGCAACGGCGGCCTCATAACGGTCGTCGAACGTGCTGGCGTCGAAGGTCCCCTTCTTTGTGCCGATAATGTGCGCGGCAAGCTCAAGCATCTCGCCTTCAATCTTCAGGTCCGGCAACTCCTCGAAGGCCTCCGCCGACGAGCGGACTTCATAGTCAAAGTTGAGCGTCGTGGCGATCAGGCCCTTCCCGTGTGGCCTGATCAGCACCGTACGCAGGCGTCGGAAGAGCACGGTGCGGGCGATCGCAGCAACTTTGGCTCGTTTCATACCATCGCGCAACAGAACGAAAGCTTCCGTCCCCATCCTGTCGGGCGCCAGATAATACGGCTTGTCGAAATAGACGCTGTCGATCTCGCTGCAGGGGATGAAGGCGTCGATCTTCAGCGTCTTGTCGCTGTGAGGCACGGCGGCAGCCACCTCATCCGGCTCGAGAACGATATACTGGCCGTTCTCGATCTCATAACCCTTGACCTGGGCGTCCCGTTCCACAGGATCGCCGGTCTCGCTGTCGATGAATTCGCGTTTCACCCGGTTGCCGGTTCGGCGATTGAGGGTGTTGAAAGCGATCCGTTCAGATGATGATGCCGCAGTATAGAGAGCCACAGGACACGCGACCTCTCCGAATTTGATAAAGCCCTTCCAGTTCGCTCGCGGGGCAACCATGACGCAAAACTCCTGCCACAACCAATGCGATTCAAGCGAATCAGCATGCATTTGTTCCGAGTCAAAACGAATCATTTTTCAAGGACTTAAGGCCACGATCACCACTCGTTATGCGAGTCTGCGCTAGACGCTTGATTCGGATGCATCTTTTTGCGGCGACGAACGTTTCCCGTCACGAATCCTAAAAGAGGAGGTCTGTCATGAGCAAGCGTGAACTGATTGATACCGGGACCGACAAGCGTTATGTGCGCCGCGATAAGGACGGCAAGTTCAAGGAAAGCGTCGACGTCTCGCGATCGCTCTCCGCCGACGCGCGCCACGATGCGAAGCATGATGCGAAACCGGGCCAGGGCGACCGGGGTGATCGCAAGCACTGACGAACCCGGTGAAGCTCGCCACGTACAACGTCAACGGCATCAACGGCCGGATCGAAGTCCTGCTCCGCTGGCTCGATCAGGCAAAACCCGATGTCGTCTGCCTGCAGGAGTTGAAGGCGCCGGACGAGAAGTTTCCGCGCCGCCAAATTGAGCGCGCAGGCTACGGCGCCATCTGCCACGGTCAGAAATCATGGAATGGCGTCGCAATCCTTGTCCGGGGTCAGGAACCTCTCGAGACGCGCCGGGGGCTTCCCGGAGACCCTGACGACACCCACAGCCGGTATATCGAGGCAGCCATTGACGGCATGATCATCGGCTGCCTTTACCTGCCGAACGGTAACCCGGCACCCGGCCCGAAATTTGACTACAAGCTGCGCTGGTTTGAGCGGCTGCATTCCTACGCGGCTCAACTGCTCGAGCTGGACGTGCCATGCGCCCTTGTCGGAGACTTCAACGTCATGCCGACCGATCTCGATGTCTATAAGCCTGAGCGCTGGCGAGACGACGCCCTGTTTCGCCCCGAGGTTCGCGCAGCCTATGCCGACCTTATCGCCATGGGCTGGACGGACGCCATCAGGCTGCTGCATCCGGATGATCAAATCTATACCTTCTGGAAGTATTTCCGAAATGCGTTTGCTCGTAACGCGGGTCTGCGCATCGATCATTTTCTGCTGAGTTCGTCACTAGTCGAACGACTGCAGGCTTGTGGCGTCGATATGTTTGCGCGTGCGTGGGAGCACACCAGTGATCACGCCCCCGCCTGGATTGAGCTGGACGACCGATAGAGAGAGGATCAGGATGCTTCGCAGCCTCCCTGCTGGCGGCGATTGGCGGACCAACCTTTCGCATGAGCGCTGTCATCGCGGCCGGGCTGGAAAGATCTTGTCCATAATCGAGCGAATGTCGACGTCTTTGGACTATCGTGACGCGCCCGAAAATCCGGCGTCCATCTTGCTTACAGACAGTCAATCAAGTCGCCGATTCAGCGGTCGCAACCGCTCTCAGATCTTAGCGGCGATCAAGGTTGCAAAACGACATGCGACTGTCTCCCTGAGGAGATCGGCCGATGACGGCGGCAGAACATTGGGCAGCCGCCTAACCTTCATCTTCGCCGCGCGAGAAGTTGATTCGACGCGACCAGCATCAACGCGCTTTTGTCTCAACATACGGCACGTTCTTGCTTTGGTACGCTCTTATACCCAGTTCTCGGTATGCCTGAACAAGTTCGACCGTGGCAGCTCTTGAGCGAGAACCCGCCATTGATATCTTGCCCGCATTAGAGCGGCAGCACGTGTATTGAGGAGTACGCGGCCGCTATCTGGGGAGGATCTCATGAGATTTCTGTTGGCCGTTTCGCGCGCCATTGATGCAGCCAATTCCGCGATCGGCAAAGGTATTTCGTGGCTGCTTCTGGTGGCTATTTTCATCAGCGCCATCAATGCGGTCATGCGCAAGGCGTTCTCCATGAGCTCAAATGCATGGCTTGAATCGCAGTGGTACCTGTTTTCTGCCGTATTCCTGATCGCCGCCGCCTACACGCTCCTCAACAATGAGCATGTGAAGGTCGACCTCGTTTACGGGAATCTTCCGCGCAAAGGGCAGTTATGGGTCGATATTCTCGGCACCATCTTCTTTCTCATGCCCTTCTGCATCATCACGGTCTATCTTTCCTGGCCAGTGTTCCTGCAGAAATTCGCTTCGGGTGAAGTTTCGAACAACACGGGCGGCCTCATCCAGTGGCCGGTCTGGGCGCTGATCCCGATCGGTTTCAGCCTCCTTGCCATGCAGGGTGTTTCGGAGCTCATCAAGCGCGTCGCCATCCTGCGCGGCGTTATTCCTGATCCGGTTGCAGAGGCAGACGCCGAAGCGGCGATGCTCTGATCGAAGGAAAAACAATAATGGCATTCATTGCGGAAAATCTCGCGCCGATCATGTTCGCCGCGCTCATCATCGTGCTGCTGCTCGGCTACCCGGTAGCCTTCGCTCTGGCCTTCGTCGGCTTCTTTTTTGGTTTCATCGGGATCGAACTCGGGCTGCTCCCGGCAACCCTGTTCCAGGCCATTCCCGATCGCATATTCGGCCAGATGTCAAACGAAACATTGCTTGCCATACCTTTCTTCACCTTCATGGGGCTGATCCTCGAAAAGAGCGGTATGGCGGAAGATCTGCTGGACACAATCGGCCAGCTGTTCGGACCCGTCCGCGGTGGCATTGCCTTCGCGGTGATTTTCGTAGGAGCGATTTTGGCGGCCACCACAGGCGTTGTTGCAGCCTCCGTCATCTCGATGGGCCTTATCTCGCTGCCGATCATGCTGCGTTATGGTTATGACCGCAAAATCGCCGCCGGCACGATCGCAGCGTCTGGCACGCTGGCGCAGATCATACCGCCAAGCCTCGTCCTGATCGTACTCGCCGACCAGCTCGGTCGCTCGGTTGGTGACATGTACAAGGGCGCACTCGTTCCGGGCCTGATGCTCGTAGGGGCTTATACGCTCTACATCATCATCACCTCGATCATCAGCCCGGCGAAGGTCCCGGCCCTGCCATTGGAAGCGCGGACCCTGCGTGGCGGCAAGCTGCTGCTGAAGGTCATCACCTCCCTGGTGCCACCTCTCGTGCTGATATTCCTTGTGCTGGGCACGATCTTCCTCGGCATCGCAACGCCTACGGAAGGCGGCGCGATGGGAGCGGTGGGCGCGCTTGCGCTTGCGCTCGCCAACCGCAAACTCAATTTCGGACTCATACAGCAGTCGCTATACGCCACCGCCAAGCTGTCGTCCTTCGTGCTGCTTATCCTGCTCGGCGCGCGCGTCTTTTCGCTGACCTTTTACGGCGTGAACGGGCATGTCTGGGTCGAGCATCTTATGACGTCGGTCCCGGGCGGAGAAATCGGCTTCCTCATTGTCGCGAACCTGCTGGTCTTTTTCCTGGCCTTCTTCCTCGACTATTTCGAGTTGGCCTTCATTATCATCCCGCTCCTGGCACCTGTCGCAGATGCTCTGGGCATCGACCTGATCTGGTTCGGCGTCATGCTGGCGGTCAATATGCAGACATCATTCATGCATCCGCCTTTCGGTTTCTCGCTGTTCTTCCTGCGGTCCGTGGCGCCGACACGTGCTTACAGGGATCGCATTACCGGGCAGACGATCCAGCCGGTGACGTCAACCCAGATTTACCTCGGAGCAATCCCCTATCTATTCATTCAGCTTGCCATGGTCGTCATCATCATCGCCTTCCCTGGCATCGTGATGCACTACAAATCGGGCGCCAAGCAGGTCGATCCGTCTGCCGTCCATATCAACGTTCCCATGCCGAGCGCCGGGACGGACGCCGATCCTTTCGCAAATCCCTTCCTGGCACCCGGCAACAGCGCGCCGAGCTTTGGAAAGCCCTCGACACCTTGAAATCGGTCGGGCGCGGAGGTGCCCGTCACAGCCTGCCGGCGGGCCAACGTCGGAGACATCCAAAGAAGGAGGAGGTAATTCATGAAGGTCAATCCAGGTCGCCGGCAACTATTGTCGGGCGGCGTGCTGGCGGGGGCGGCTGCGGCCGTTTCCACACTGGCAACGCCAGCCATAGCCCAATCTTTGCCCAACATTCGTTGGCGTCTGACGTCAGGCTTCCCGAACAATCTGGACACGATCTACGGCGGTGCCGTTGTCATGTCCAACGCCCTGAAGGCGATAACGGGAGGCAAATTCGAAATCCAGGTTTTCCAGGCAGGCGAGATCGTCCCCGGCGCTCAGGCGATCGACGCCGTAAAAGCCAATACCGTCGAAATCTCCCATACCTGCGGATACTATTTCACCGGCAAGGATCCGACGTTCGCCATTGGCTCGACCATTCCGTTCGGCCTGAACGCCCGCCAGCAAAATGCCTGGCTTTATCACGGCGGCGGAAACGAAGCTTACAACGAGTTTCTGTCCGACTATGGCGTCATCGGCATTCCCGGTGGTGCGACGGGTGCCCAGATGGGCGGCTGGTATCGCAAGGAAATCAAGGGTCTCGAGGATATCAAGGGCCTCAAGATGCGCATTGCCGGCGTTGCTGGACAGGTGCTGGCCAAGCTCGGTGCCGTGCCCCAGCAGCTTCCGGGCGGCGACATTTATCCCGCGCTGGAGCGTGGAACCATTGACGCTGCTGAGTGGGTTGGCCCCTACGACGACGAAAAGCTCGGCTTCTACCAGATCGCGCCCTATTATTATTACCCCGCGTTCTGGGAGGGTGGACTGACGATCCACTTCTTCGTCAACAAGGATCAATATGCGGCCCTGCCCGATGAATACAAGGCAGCGCTGGACACCGCTTGCAAGGCCGCCAATATCAACATGCAGGCGCTCTACGACGTCAAGAACAAGGACGCGATCCGCTCGCTGGTGTCCAAGGGCACGCAGCTTCGACCGCTGCCCCGGGATGTACTCGACGCCGCCTACAAGGCGACCTTCGAACTCTACGACGAATACACCCAGAAGCACCCGGCATGGGCCAGGATCTATCCTGGCTGGAAGAAGTTTCGAGATGAGAGCTTTGAGTGGTTCCGCGTTGCCGAATATACCTATGATAGCTACGGCTATGCGATGCAGACGGCAGGCAAATAAGCCCGCATAAACGCGTATCGGGCCCCGGGATGGCGACATTTTCGGGACCCGATTTTCAGCCTCGTCTTACTCTTTGATAAGTCCGTTATCTACCGCATAGCGAATGAGGCCGGCGGTCGTCGCGATATCAAGTTTCCGCTTGATGTTCTTGCGATGGGTTTCCATCGTGCGCTCGGAGATATCGAGCGTAAGAGCAGCATCGCGATTACTTTTCCCGCGTGCGATCAGAAGGAGAACTTCCTGCTCACGTGTTGTCAGCTCCTTCAGCCTTCCGGATGATCCCTCCATGAGGACATCTCGAACACCCGAGGAAAAATAGGTTCCGCCGGCGGCCACGGTTTCGATTGCAGCCACAATTTCTTCGGTCGCCACGTCTTTGAGGATGTAACCAGCAGCACCATACATGACCGACGTCGATATATATTCCCGGCTGTCATGCATGGATAACATCAGCACCCGAAAGGAAAGCTGCTTCTCCCTGAATAGCTCAAGAGCATCGATGCCATTAATCTGCGGCATGTTTATATCCATCAGCACGACATGGGGTTGCGTGGCGACAGCCGCATCAATACCCGCCGTGGCAGAGGCCGCAGTCCCAACGACCTCAATGTGCTCATAGGTCTCAAGCACAGCCTTCAACCCGTCCAGAACCAGAGGGTGATTATCGACAAGAAGGACACGGATCGGATGAAGGTTCACTCTGCAGCCTCCTGCAGGCGTTGGCCGCGATCCTTCATGGCGGTTATGGGCAGGACTGCGCGCAGAACAGTGCCTTTTGCGGAGCTTTCGACTTCAAGCCTGCCACCGAAATGGGTCATGCGTTCCTGCATGTTTCGCAACCCAAGGCCTTTGCTGACCGGCATCTCCTTCTCTGCCCGGGCGCCCGGAAATCCGCGGCCATTGTCGCTGACGACCATCTGCACCCTTTCATCCCGACTGGAGAACCTGATGGTCACCTGCGTTGCATCGGAATGGCGCTCGATATTGGTGAGCGCTTCCTGGGCGACACGATAAAGGGCGACGCGTGCTTCCGGAAGCAGCATGTGCTTGAAAGCCACGGACTCAAGCGTGGCCGCGATGCCGGTTCGTTCTGAAAAGCTTGAAATCAATGCTTCCAGCGCCGCAGACAACCCCAGATCGTCGAGAACGCGGGGTCGCAAATCATGAGAGATACGACGGACCTCCTTGATTGCCTCGGTCAATGCCGACGCACCCTTGCTAATCGCTTCGACAGCGCCCGTGTTTTCCGGCGTCACCTTGCGGCGCGCAAGATCGATTGCAAACCGGACGCCGACTAGGTTTTGGGAAATGCCGTCGTGCAACTCGCGAGCGATGCGCAGGCGTTCCTCTTCCTGAGTATCGATCACCCTCTGCATCAACGCCTTGAGACGCCCGTCTGCCAGTCGTTGCTGGCGCAGATTGAGCACCATACATGTGGCAAACACCAGCAGCACCGCAGGGACCGAAAACAATGCAACAATCAGGAAATTCCATGTGATGGAGTGACGTAGTTCTTCCTTGGCCGCCCCGGTAGCCGCGAAAACATCATCAAGATAGACTCCTGTGCCGATCATCCAGCGCCATTTGTCGAGTCCGGCGGCGAATGAAAGCTTGTCCGCCATCTTGCGTGTGGAAGGCTTCTCCCATTTGTACTGGACGAGCCCGCCCCCCTCCTTCGCTTTCTGTATCAGGTCGTAGATGACGCGGTTGCCGTCAGGATCATAGAGATCAAGCCAGTTATTGCCGGGGCGGAAATTCTGCCGGGGATGAACGACGTTTAGCCCGTCATAATCATAGACGAAGAAATAACCGTCCCTTCCATAATCGAGGTCCGTCAGAATACGCTTGACCTCTTCCTTGGCGGCTTCGTCATCCGGTCCGGCCCTATCGTAAACCGAACGGATCGCGGAAAGGGCGAGATTGGTGAGGTTGAGAAGTTCAGCCTCTTTTGCCGCGAGCATGTTTCGCTCGAAGGCATCGATACTGGTGCGTGCGAGCGTCATGGACTGCCAGGTGATGAGCGCCGTGATAACGATAATGGCAAGAACAAGGGGCCCTATTGCCAGTGCAAGGATCTGGTTCCTGAGTCTCATGCGGCCCCTCCGACACATCGCTCCGACGCATCATCACCTAACAACAGTTCGCGCTGCAAGTCGAGCATCCCCGGGCCCGTGACCAGGATGGCGTAACAACCCTCTTTGACCGAAGCTTAGTCTTTCGCTCGACCCGGAAGATCGGTCAGGCTCTGCGCCCATGGCAAAGCCGAAGAGCACCAGATCTGCGAACGGGGCCTCAGTTCCTGACGCTGGTTCACCGTTCCCAGTCTGATCCCAATCTGCTCTGCATCCTCATGCTCTCCGGTCGTGTAGACGGGCGATCCGCAGTCGGCACAGAAGAACTGGAGCCGCCGGCGGCCGTTGTCGGCGCTCTTTACGTAAAGTCTGAGCGTACCGGACGTGATCTGGAACCGGTTGCGGTGTGTGCTGACGGTCACTCTATACGCGGAGCCGGTCAACCTCTGGCAGTCGGTACAGTGGCAGATTGCGACGTCCTGCGGGTCGATCTCGGCTTCATACGTGATCTTTCGGCATTGGCATGCGCCATCGATGTGCATGTGAGGCTCCATTTATTGTTGCTATTGAAATGTCGAGGATGCCCTCCCAGTTCGACATTAAATCTGCCCCGCCCGCGCCCCGTCGTGGGCGTGGCCGTCCTTGCGCTTGCGTCGTTCACGCATCTTCGCCTGCCGTCTCGCATCCCGCAATTCATCCAATGTCGGCTGCCACCAACCGCGGTTCCTATCAAACTGGATCGGTTCGTGTTGTGCCGGCCAGGTGTGAATCAGCTCTTCCAGTGTGGGCAATCGCCACAGTACCCAAACATGTTCATCGCTGACGGCAGGATGGTGCTCTGTGACCTCTGCCGGATCGACAAGTTCTCCGGTCACTTCGGTGACGACAACTACTCCATAGGCAGCCGTAGCCACCGGTCGACCTAGTGGCGGCATTACGTCACTTGCAACGGGAAGCCTTTTCTTCCTGCGTTCCGCCGCGCGCCGCTTTGTCCTGGCTTCTTCCTCCGTGCCTCTTCTGGCTTGGGCTCTCTTGCGTCTTTCCTCTGGTTCAGCCCGTTTTGCAGCATCTTCAATAGCTTCCCATCGCTGCTGTAGTTCCTCATAGAATGCAAAGGGCACTTCCCAAGCTCTGGCTTCACCGTTCCAGCGGGCGAAGGGAATCTGTCGTAGTTCGTCAACGACCTCACGGGAATAGGGCGTTCGGACGCGCAAACCGCCGTTGTGGACCTCCAGGTATGGGCTCAGTATAGGCTCAAACTCGAAGAGGTCGCGTCCCCTCTCCTCTTCGAAGGGAGCCTTGCGGTCGGCTTCCGACGCCAGCCACCGGTCAATTCGGCGCCGCGCGGTGCTGCCGGGAACCGTCCACGCCTGTAGGCGGTCACTCCATCGCGCCTTGGGAAAAGTCTCTCGGAACCGTGCGACGGTCATGCGGTCGAACGGAAACGACACCGTTTCCAAAACCGGGTTGTTGGGCTGATGCTCTTGTTCGTCGTCCATTTCAGAAAACGATCCGCCTCGGGCCCGGTTGCGTCCAGTGTGCGAATTTTAAAAAACTAAACGCGCCGCTAACCCCGTCCGCGAGACAATCCCCGACAGAAGCTGACCGACGAGTGCCAGGGAGCTCATGATGATGGTGATCGGTCTTGCGACGGCGGATTTCGAGAGCCGACATGCCGTCAACAACACAGACGGTGGCGGCACGAAGAAATCGGAGAGCATTCGTCTCTGGCATCCCGGCATCAGGGGCCGAGACCCGTGCGAGAGCTGCCGTTTTTGATAAAGTGCTAGCGTCGCCAACGGCGTTCGCGGACCGGACTTATCTTCGGCGGTCGCTCCGCCGGTTTCGCGGGCTCTCGTCAGGAAGCGCCATCTCGGCCAGAGTGTGCATGAGCCGGCCACGCCCTGGAATATTGATCTCATGTATCGGGCGGCCGAGGCGATGCACGCAATAGTGAAAACATAAGTTTGGATAGATGACCGCAACGGGTTTTTAGACAGGCCGCGGCGACCAGCAATTTACGCGACAGGTTGTAGCCGTTTCAGCGTCACGGCCTCAACGGCAGATGATCCCCTTGAGGCTCGATCAACCCTTATCTCTGGACGTAGCGCGAGAATCATGTTGTATCTTTGGCGGGATTTAGTCGGCAAACCGAACTTTGCCCGCCAAGGGGACGATATGGCGATAGCGAATAAGATCGAAGCGGCGATTGTGCAGAAGGAAGATGCGGGCGGCAAGATAGCACGTCACGCAAGCCTTTTGTCGCAGCAATTGCAGGAACTGCGAACTCGCATGTATCCGCCCAAGTCAGAAAAAAGCCTGCGCCCCTTCCTGACCAACGAAGTATCCAAACTGACGTCCATTCCTGATTCCACCCTGAAACTTCTCTCGAGTGAGGGGCGTGGTCCGATTCCCGGGCGGCTGGAAAACAATCACCGCGTCTACACCCTGGCCCAGATCAACGAATTGCGGGAGCTTTTCGCAAGCCAGAAGCCTGCAGATGCATTGAGATTCTTGCCCCGGCGCCGCGAGGGTGAACACCTTCAGGTGGTGGCAATCGCCAACTTCAAGGGCGGCAGTGCCAAGACCACGACCTGCGTCCACCTTGCGCACTATCTCGCCTTGCAGGGCTATCGTGTCCTTGCACTGGACCTCGATCCGCAGGCGTCACTCTCCGCTCTCTTCGGCGCCCAGCCTGAATTTGACGTAGGCGCCAATGAGACGATCTATGCGGCGTTGCGCTATGACGATGCAGAGCGTCGGCCGATCCGCGACATCATTCGCAAAACATATTTCGACGGCATCGACCTGATACCGGGCAACCTCGAGGTCATGGAATATGAGCACGAGACGCCCAGGGTTCTGGCGCAGAAATCCGGCTCAGGGGCAATTTTCTTCGAGCGCTTGAAACTGGCATTGGCCGACGTTGATCAGGACTACGACGTCGTGATTCTCGATACCCCTCCTTCCCTTGGGTTCCTCACCCTCAGCGCGATCTACGCCGCCACCAGCATGATCATCACCGTCCATCCTGCAATGCTTGACGTGGCTTCCATGAGCCAGTTCCTGTTGATGATGGGAGACCTGATCAGCGTGCTGAACGAAAGCGGCGCACAACTCGATCAGGATTTCATTCGCTATTTGGTTACCCGCCACGATCCGAACGACGCGCCGCAGTCGCAGGTAGTCGCGATGATGCGTCATCTGTTTGGCACGGATGTCCTCCTGCCGACCTTGATCGAGAGCACGGCTGTGGAAGCAGCGGGGCTTGCGAAGCGCTCCATCTATGAACTCGAAATGGGCCAAATCGGTCGTGACACGCATAAACGTGCTCGCGAGGCGGTTGACGCCGTGAACGAAGCGATCGTGAAACTCATCAACACAAGTTGGGGGCGTACATGACGAGCAAGTCGCGCAAATCGATTGTGGCAAACTTCGGTTTGCTTTCTGCCGAGTTGGAAAACCGGCTCTTGACCGAGAACCCGACCCCCGCTCCCCAGCCTGTGCCAACTGCGCGAGTGGGCGCAGGCGTGATCGGTGCGGCGCATCGGGCGATCGACGACATCAAATCTGAACGCGACCGCCTGAAGGCTCTGGTCGAAGCCGGCGGAGGCACGATCCGCGAACTCGATCCCTTAAGTATCGACCCCTCGCCCTTTCCTGATCGTCTTCCTGACGATGATGCGGCCGATTTCGAGGCGTTCCGGAACTCGATACGGTCCGAAGGCCAGAAGGTTCCCATACAGGTCCGCAAATCACCTTCGTCTCCTGACCGCTATCAGGTGATCTACGGCCACCGCCGGCTCCAGGCAGCCAGAGACCTTGGAATTCCGGTCAAGGCGATCGAGGTCGAGATTTCCGACATCGAACTTGCTATCGCACAGGGTATTGAAAATGCTGATCGCCAGGATCTGACCTGGATCGAGCGCGCCCTCTTCGCCCGCCGCATGGATGATGCTGGTGTAAAGCCTCGGGATATCAAGGCTGCGCTGTCTATCGATGACCCCGAACTCGCTCGCATGCGGTCCGTCTACCGTGTCGTCCCGACCGAAATCATCGAAGCAATCGGGCGGGCGGGCAAGGTCGGTCGCCCGAGGTGGGCCGACTTTGCAAAGAACTATTCCGAAAGGCCGGATCTCCACGATGCATTGAGGAATGTTTTATCCGGCAGCGCCGAAAAGCGCCTGGGATCGGACCAGAAGTTTCTTGCAGCATTCAATGCTCTCAAACCTGAGGCCCCCCAGAAGGACACTGGAAAGTCCATTGCTGGACCCGCAGGCGAGCAACTGGGCAGGCTTGTTCGTACCGCGAACGAGGTTCGTATTTCAGCGCACACAGCGTCCGCGAAGGAATTCCTGAGCTTTATTGAATCGGAATTGCCGACGCTGGCTGAGCGCTTCAGTCGTGAGAAGTCTAAGAACTGATCGAAGCCGCAAGTGGATTTCGACACGAATTACGGAAGGAAAGCGCGCAAAAGAAAAAGGCCCCCGAAAACGTTGCCGTCATGGAAGCCCTTCTCGTTGTGTGAGAGCTTGAGAATCGCATTTCCATGAATCCTAGTCAAGAGTCTTTGGCACCGTTTTGGTGAGCGTATTTCTTTTGCCTTTTTGAGAGGCGAGGACATGGAAGGTGGACAAGTAACGACGCCCTTTGGGCGGCGACAGGTTACCCTTGCGCTTGTGAGGCGGCAAATTGCCACGAGCAGGATCGAGGAAGGTAAATCGGCAAACAAGTGGAAGGTTTTTCGCGATGCATCTGAAGCTCGAGAGGTGCTTGGTCTGCAGGATCGCAGCCTCGCGGTTCTCGATGCGCTTTTGAGCTTCTATCCGGAGAACGAACTGCGCCAAGACGCGCAGCTCGTCGTCTTTCCCTCGAACATTCAGCTGTCAATTCGTGCCCATGGCATTGCAGGCGCGACCTTGCGTCGGCATCTTGCGGCCCTCGTTGATGCCGGCTTGATTATCCGCAAGGATAGCGCCAACGGCAAACGCTACGCGAGAAAAGGCGACGATGGCTCGATCGAGCATGCGTACGGATTCGACATATCACCTCTTCTTATGCGAGCTGAGGAGCTTGCGTGCGTCGCCCAGCAGGTTGCTGCCGATCGGATCGCCTTTAGACAGGCAAAGGAAAATCTGACGATCTGCCGGCGGGATATCCGCAAGCTGATCACTGCAGCTGTTGAAGAAGGGGCAGCAGGCGATTGGGACGGAATAGAGGAGCGCTATATCGCGATTGTGGGAGAAATTCCGCGCAACCCCACCCTCGCTGAACTCGGCGATCTTGGTCTCAGGATGAGTAGTCTACGCGAGGATATCGTCAAGCTCCTGAATTTCGATGACTTTTCATCAAAAATGAACGCCAATGATGTTCATATTGAGCGCCACATACAGAATTCAAATACCAACCCTCCTAATGAACTTGAACCTAGCTCTCGAAAAGAGCAGGGAGCGACGCCGAGTGAGGACAGGCAGCCCCAGCATGTGCCGATCAAGGCTTTCCCAATCGGACTTGTGCTGCGGGCCTGCCCCGAAATTTCAAGCTACGGGCCCGAAGGCGAAATTCGGAACTGGCGTGAACTAATGACAGCCGCAGTGGTCGTCAGATCCATGCTTGGAGTCAGCCCCTCTGCATATCAGGAAGCCTGCGAGGCAATGGGTCCAGAGAACGCGGCGGTGACGATTGCGTGCATTTTGGAGCGCGGTGGTCACATTAATTCACCGGGCGGATATCTCAGAGATTTGACAAGCAAGGCTAAGCGAGGCGAATTTTCACTTGGTCCGGTCCTAATGGCTCTGCTGCGTGCCGGGGGCCACAACGTCAAAGCCACTGGGTAATGTTGAGGCAACATAAGTGCGGGTGGGAACAAAAATTGTTCCTCCAGGCAAGCTGAAGCCAAACGGACCGTGAATTCTAGGCGGAGCGCAGGTTACTGTGCGAATACCCTCGGTCGAGGAGACACTGGTGGCTGTACCGAGCCAGAATCGTAGGTGAGAATTGACGCGTAGGATCGTCGTTGAGGGACCAGCACATAGTGCCAAGTTCTGTCGCGGGCTAGAATGCATCGATGCCAACCACGGTGGGGCGATCGCGGACACCCATGAATGTCAGTTCGTCGATACAAGGCGTGCTCGGATGTCGTGCCGTCATTGGTTTCAACATGACGGAAATCTGCTCCCAGCCCCGACCCTCGTCGCCTATCCATGCGGCGACTGCGCCTGGCAATGTCACGTCGGCAGACGGCCGGGCGCTGCTTGGTGACCCGTAGCTGTTCTCGTTTTCTAGGCGCTGGGCGGCAAGAGCCTCGACCTAGGCCGACCGTGCCAGACACTTGTTTGGCCCACTGTTGCGACGTCGGAGATCGGGAGGTTTTGCGTAAACCAAAATCTTCCCATTGGCGCGAACTTGCCGTCTCCTCCTGGTGCAAGCCTTCGAGAAGACAGAGCATGATGGACAAAGTGCGGGCGCCACAGCGCTTACGATTTACCGACAGTTTCCTCGCTTCAAGCGACCGTGCAGGTATCGCTGGCGACAGGATTTCATTCGCACCTAACTTAAACGCGATATCCCGCTTCTCGGGCCGCGCGTTCCCCTGCGCCATGCTCATCCGGTACGACCTGCGCTCGTCGCGCTTGCTGCGCCAATGAACTGCACCTTCACCCGACAGAATCGTCAATGTTGCTCCCGAGGGGGTTAACGCGTCGAAAGAACGAGCCGTTCAACGCAGGTCAGCATGAGGATTGATAACAGGCTCATGAAGCCCACCAGTTCAATATCAGAAATGGGCGCGGGGCATCGGGGGTGGATACGAATATGTCACCACGGCCGCAATGGTCCCCACAACGAATTCCCAAATAGCGAATTTGTACGGTGCGAACTGGTTTTCCGTTGTCGGTGAATACTGCCGCTCTCCCCTTCTCGATCAGCTCGAGCACCAGGTACGTCCAGTCGGCCCCGGCAGTTCCATCGGCTCTTCCTACACAATCGCTTAAACGAGCCTTCGGTTTGAGCGCTTCAAGCAGCTCATTTGCGCGCTTGCCGCGAATCCCTCTAAGCCGCTCGGCTTTGCTCCGTGATTGCCCCCCGGACGAATTGGCGAGAGTCTCAAGGTACCGGTGCGATAGCGCCACTGAAATTAGACCGAACGTGACCTCGGCGCACGGAGCAGGCGTGGCCTCCAACAAGCGAATGGTTTGAGTTCGATCGACATCCCGCCCAGGCGCGGGCCTTCCGGATTCTGCCGAAGTTGATCCAAAACTGCCGATGAGCAATGCAAGAACACCCAAATTCGTTTTGCCGGCTGAAATCATAGTGTTTCGGTTAGCTGAGGAAAATCAGCCGATGTCACCATGACCGAAAAATTGTACTTGAAATCGTGGTCTCCAACGTATGTTCGTGCGATCTTACCAAACCACGAGATCTTGAAACGATTGGAATTTCCGATCCGGTCGAATTTGATTTTGTGCTTGGCAACCGTATCATGGCTGAGCAGGTATATCTGAAACGCGAAATCATTCCGGTCTGTTATCGTTTCCGGGCTGGGGTCAATCAGCAATTCGAGGCCGTTGAGAAACTCCGGCGTATATTCATCCTTGGAGCAGATTTTAAATCCGCCATTGTGCCAGTCATCCGACGACAATATGCAGGATTGATAGTTTTCCCAAGAGTAAGGTGCGTCCCAGTCGCTGGTATAGTTCGAGCTTTCCTTATCCTTTATATCGCGCTCTGAATTGTAATTTGCCGTCTCGAGATGAATGTCGAACCACACTTCTCCGTCGATCTCTTTTGCTGACCATAAAGCTCTTTGATTGGATGTCCCTCTGGCCAGGGATTACCTTCGAAGTAGATCCTGTTTGATTCCATATATGTTTCTCCTCTTTCAATCAGGCGTGACTCGAGAAAATTCAGTCAGTCGCTTCGGGAGAACCCGAGAGACCACGGCGGCAAGTGGCGCGACTACGATGGCGAAACCCTTGCCGCCAACGCCTCGCGCTATCCGGAGGTGAGAACGGTCCGGGTGGCCCGCTGCAACGGGAAGATCAGTCCGAACATGACGATCGCTGCGCCGCCAAGTATGGCTACGACTATTAGAGAGACGGGGATGCTGAAATTCGCCATCGCGGACGCCATCACGAACGGCGCCAAGGCCGACAGCACCAGCTTGGACGCCATGGTCTTTCCCTGCAGCTTGCCATAGCCATCACTGCCGAACAGGTACAGAGGTAGAGTGCCGGCGACGATGCTCAGCAGGCCGTTGCCCATGCCGAAAATCACCGCAAACACCATGGCGCCGGGTACCGACGGGGCGAGCGCCAACAGGATCAGAGTGCCGCCGGGAATCAGGACGGCCGCGACAATCGCCAGAGAAAGCGCCGGCAAGTTCTTGCCGAACACCATGTTGATGAGGCGGCTGGCAACCTGGGATGGGCCGAAGAGCGTACCGACCAGGGCGGCCGTGGTGCCGAGTCCGAGACCGGAGAGCAACGGCACCATATGCACCAATACAGCCGCGCTGGAGAGCGACAGCAGCGAAAACGCCGTGACCATCAGTGCGAAGCCAGCGCGGCGTTGTTCTGGTGGCAGTATTCCTTCAACCCGCTGCGGCGGAGCTTTGGTCGTCGACCGGCGCGCGGTAACGCCGTGCGAAAGCCAGGCGTGGATCGGCAGACATATGAACAGGTTCAGACCGGCATAAAGCAGATAAATATTTTGCCAGGAGATGTGCGCATGGAGAGCCGTCGTGATTGGCCAGAACATCGTGGAGGCGAAGCCGGCGAGCAGCGTCAGGTAGGTAATACTGCGCGAGGCCACATGCGGTCTGATCTGGACCAGGAGCGCGAACGCGGCGCCGTACTGCACCAGGTTGGCTGCCACCTGGATTGCGATAAGGGCAACGACGTAGGCCGACTTGCTTGTTGCAAAAGCGCAGGCTGCAAGGGCGACGGCGGCGATCGCCGACCCTATGGTCATGATCCGTCCGGCCCCAATGCGGTCGAACAAGCCGCCGAGCCAAGGCGCCGTCAGGCCGCCGATCAGGAGCGCAACCGATAGCGCTCCGAAGATCCATTCGGTCGACCAGGCAAAATCCGCGGCCATGTCGGGTGCTAGGATGCTGAAGCTGTAATAGAGGGTGCCGTAACCGATGTTCTGCGTGACACCGAGCGCGACAATAGCGGCGACGGGAGCGCGCTCGCTCATATGGATTTCAGGCTCACGCGCTGCTCCAGCTTTTCGGCTTCTTCTTTTCGCTCGCTGTAGCGATCGGTGAGGTAGGCAGAGACGTCACGGGTCAGGATCGTGAACTTCACCAGTTCCTCGCAGACGTCGACGACGCGATCATAATAGGAAGACGGCTTCATGCGGCCGTCGGTGTCGAACTCTTGGAAAGCCTTGGCCACCGACGACTGGTTCGGGATGGTGATCATCCGCATCCAGCGACCGAGGACCCGCAGCTGGTTGACCGCATTGAACGACTGCGAACCACCGGAAACCTGCATAACGGCCAGGGTCTTGCCCTGCGTCGGCCGCACCGAACCAACCGAAAGCGGGAGCCAGTCGATCTGCGCCTTCATGATACCGGTCATGGCGCCGTGGCGTTCCGGACTAATCCAGACTTGGCCTTCCGACCAGGCAGAAAGCTCACGCAGCTCCTGCACCTGTGGATGGCTCACCGGCGCCGCATCGGGAAGCGGCAGGCCCGCTGGATTGAAGATCCGAACCTCGCAGCCAAAATGTTCGAGCAGGCGCGCCGCCTCATTCGCCAGGAGCCGGCTATAAGATACGGCGCGCAGGGAACCATAGAGGATCAGAATGCGCGGCTTGTGCGATGAGAATGGAGGACGCAGGGCGCCCAAATCTGGCTGACAAAGATGCGAGAGGGATGCGGCAGGAAGATCAGACAATGCGTTTGCCCTCCGCATCGAGGACCTGCTCACCATCTTCTTTGGTGAAGGCGCCCTTGTGGGTGTCGGGCAGAATGTCCAGCACCACTTCGGATGGTCGTGCCAAGCGCGTGCCAAGCGGCGTCACGACCAGAGGCCGGTTGATTAGAATCGGGTTTTTAAGCATCGCGTTGAGCAGCTGATCGTCGCTCAGCTCCGGATTGTCGAGGTTCAACTCCGCATAGGGCGTGCTCTTTTTACGGATGGCGCCGCGCACCGTCAGGCCGGCATCAGCGATCATCTGCACAAGCTGTGCGCGCGTCGGCGGGGTTTTCAGGTATTCGATCACCGTGGGCTCAATGCCGGCGTTGCGGATCATCTCAAGGGTGTTGCGCGACGTTCCGCAGGCGGGGTTGTGATATATTGTGACGTCCATGGTCGTCAGGCCCTTTCGATGGTGGAAGTGGAGGAGCGGACGGCGGCGCCGCGCTCGTACCAGCCCTTGCTGCGGTTGACGATCCAGACCACTGACAGCATGACCGGCACTTCGATCAGCACGCCTACGACGGTCGCCAGGGCTGCTCCGGAATCGAAACCGAACAGGCTGATGGCCGCTGCCACCGCCAGTTCAAAGAAGTTGGATGCGCCAATGAGAGCGGAAGGGCCTGCAACGCAGTGCTGCTCCCCACTCGCGCGGTTGAGAAGGTAGGCCAGGCCGGAGTTGAAATAGACCTGGATGAGGATCGGCACGGCCAACAGGGCGATCACGCCCGGCTGCGCGAAGATCTGCTCGCCTTGAAAGCCGAACAATAATATCAGGGTCGCCAGTAGAGCGACCAGGGATACCGGCTGCAACCTGGCAGCGAGACGGTTTACGTCGGTCAGCCGACGCAGGATTTGCGCCGAGATTACCGGCAGGACGATATAGAGCACGACCGACAGGATAAGAGTATTCCACGGGACCGTAATGGCCGAAAGGCCGAGTAGCAGCCCGACGATCGGTGCGAAGGCCAACACCATGATCACATCGTTTAACGCGACCTGGCTCAGCGTGAAATGCGGCTCGCCTTTGGTCAGGTTCGACCAGACGAACACCATGGCGGTGCAGGGCGCGGCCGCAAGGATAATCAGGCCAGCGATATAGGAATCGATCTGGCCTGCCGGCAGGTAAGGCCGGAACAGATAGCCGATAAACAGCCAGCCAAGCAGCGCCATCGAAAACGGTTTTAATGCCCAGTTGATGAACAGGGTAACGCCGATCCCTCGCCAGTGGCGGCCGACCTGCCCGAGGGACGCGAAATCGATCTTGAGCAGCATTGGGATGATCATCAGCCAGATCAGCACTGCCACTGGCAGGTTGACCTTCGCGACTTCGGCCGCGCCGATCGTCTGGAAGGCCCCGGGCGTAAGGTGGCCGAGGGTCACCCCGACGACGATGCAGGCGATGACCCACACCGTCAGATAGCGTTCAAACGTAGACATGATTTTACCCTTGGATAGTCTTGGCAAACAGGCCGGCGGAGGCCGGGAAAAGGCTTGCCGCCTGGCCTGTTTGCAAGATTGCGGCCGGCGCGCTTGTGCGATCGACCTTCACGAAGCCCAAAATAATCAAAGAATGCAGTGGCCGTTTCTGTCAGCAGGTAAAGGGTGGGGGCACCATCGCGCGCTGCCTGGTCAAGCATCTGGCGTGAAATGGCTTCGCCATAACCGCGTCTGCGTTGGTCGGGCAGGGCGACCACAGAGCGCAACAGCGCGTAGTCTCCATAGGGCTCCAGCCCAGCGAAGCCGATAATCTGGGCCCGGTCCGCAAAGCGAAAGAAGGTGCGCCCGCTTTGCTCCAGATCGTCGATCGGAAGTCCCGCCGCCTGCAGTGCTGCCTGGAGGTCCTGATCGCGCCCGCTGGCCGGCTGCTGATCCAAAACGTCGCTCACGCGACGTCGCCCTTACGGCTGGTGCTGCCTTCCATCGTGCCGATCGTGCGGAGCTGAGTTTCCAGCGCCAGCTTGTCGATCGACGCGAGGGGCAGATTCACAAACGCGGTGATCCGGTTCTTGAGGTAGCGGGCGGCTTGGGAGAAGGCCTGGCCCTTCTCAACCAGAGAACCTTCGACGGCTGCTGGATCTTCAACGCCCCAGTGGGCAGTCATCGGGTAGCCGATCCAGACCGGACAGGCTTCGCCAGCGGCATTGTCGCAGACCGTGAAGATGAAATCCATTTGCGGCGCGCCAGGCTCCGCGAAGACATCCCAGCTTTTTGAGCTGAACCCCGTTGCCTCGTATCCGAGGCTTCGCAGCGTATCCAAAGCAAGCGGATGGACCTCGCCCTTGGGCTGGCTGCCAGCGGAGAAAGCGCGGAATCGGCCCTTGCCTTCCCCATTCAAGATGGACTCGGCGAGGATCGAACGGGCCGAATTGCCGGTGCAGAGAAACAGGACGTTATAAACGCGATCAGCGGTCATTGTAGGTTCTCCTTTGCGGTTGGCGCGCAGCAGGCGGCGACCTCGGTGGCCGGTGCGCATATCTCCGGGTGCCCGGCGCAGCAGTCTTCCATCAGGAAGCGAACCAGCGCGCCCAGCCCATCGTAATTGGCGGTGTAGATAATCGAACGGGATTCCCGCTGCTGGTTGATCAGCCCGGCGCGTTCCAGCTCCTTCAGATGAAAAGACACGTTGGAGGGCGAGACCTCTGCCTTTTCGGCAATAGCACCGGCAGCCATTCCGTCCGGACCGGCTACCACCAGCATGCGGACAATATGCAGCCTTGTTTCCTGCGACAGTGCCGCAAACGACATTAGGGCTTGACGTTCTTCCATATTTCTACAATCCTTGAATTATTGAAACAGGAGTAGCCGAAATGAACGCACTCGACAAGCCCTTTCTCGAAACGGATATCAGCCTTGGCCACCTGCTCGACACCCTCGACGGCGTCCGGGATCTGCCGTTGATCTTCTCCTACGACGGCCGCCCGGTGAAAGGTGGCTATCACGTGACCGAGGTGAAGGCGGGACAGTTCGCAGCACTCGACTGTGGCGCCGAGCACGAAGAATGGTCTGAAATCTTCGTACAGCTGTGGGACATCCACGAAGACGACCGCTCGCATATGCCGGCCGGCAAGTTCGCCGCCATCTTCCGCAAGGTATCGGAGCATCTGCGGCTCGATGGATCGGCCAAGCTGACCTTCGAAGTCAGTGACGGCGTCCGGCCGATGCAGCTTTACTGTGCGGCGGCCCCCGCCCTGCACAGCGGTGCGGTACATGTAGACCTGGTACCGCGGCCAGCGAGCTGTAAGCCGCACGATCGATGGCTCGCCGAAGAAAATCGGAAGGCCTCGGCGTGCTCTGGCCCAACACAACAGACGGGCTCGTGCTGCTCCTGAGTCCGCCCAATTAGGGTCAATCCGGCGAATTGGGAGAACGCCTTGTCCTTTTGAATCAGCGAGTTAGAATCCGCTCGATTAGGACAGCCGACACACTTAACCTGGGCCAAATCACGCTCTGCAAAGGCTTCAAAACACGGAAGATCGCGTCCGCTTCGCGCTGGAAAAGTTGCTCAACGTCCCCATGGCGATACCGGCCAGAGCTGGAGGGTCGCCAACTTCATTTTTGCCTGGTGGAACGCAGACGTGCATGGCGACTTTAATCTCACAGACCTTGCCGACGTCGATCGCGACGTCTGCGAAGACATGGTGACAGTCTTCACTTTTCTCGCGCGAAGAGGATCTTGTTTACCCCGAGGCTTACAAACCGGAGATCATTCAAATCATTCGCCGCTGGCGGCCGGACGTCGAGATCGATTGATGTCGAAACCGCGCAACCAAGCTTCCCTGTCTAACAGCGAGCGGCGCGCTGTCGAGCTCGACACGATCGCATCGGTGCTGCCAATCGAGCGCAGGGACGAACTCGCCGAACTTCTGACTGACCAGGATGTCGAAACGCTAAAACATCTGGTCAACCAGGGCATGGGCGACAACACGCTGCGGGCGCTGACCTCCGATCTGGCGTATATCGAAGCCTGGGAATTGGCGGCGACCAAAAAATCACTCCCCTGGCCGGCACCCGAGGCGCTGCTGCTGAAATTCGTCGCCCACCATTTGTGGGATCCGGAGAAGCGTGCCAGCGACCGCGACCACGGCATGCCTGATGACGTTGAGGCAAACCTCAGACGCCAGGGTTTCCTGAAATCCATCGGCCCGCACGCCCCCGATACTCTGCGGCGCCAGCTTGCGGGTTGGTCGACCATGACGCAATGGCGCGGCTTATCCGGACCCTTCTCCTCCCCTTCCCTCAAACAGGTGATCCGGCTCGCGGTCCGCGCCGTTCCACGAAAGCGTCGTCGATAAAGCGCAAAAGCGGTCACGGGGGACATCCTGCAAATGCTGCTCGCCATGTGCGCAAGTGACAGCTTGCTTGACATCGGGGACAGAGCGATTTTGATGGTCGCCTGTGCAGCGAGATCGCAGGCCTCCGCATGGAGCAACTGACCGAGGAAACACCGATCGAGGTGCCTGACAGCCCTCCCCTACCCTCTTTGGCAATTCATCTTGGGCGGACCAAAACGACGACCGGAGAGGACGACGAAGTCGTCTATCTCACAGGCCGGCCTGTCGAGGCATTGAATGCCGGGCTGACGGCCGCCAGGATCGATATGGGAAGCGTGTTTCGGGGCATCGGAAGGTGGGGAACGGTCTCGCGCCGGGCGCTCGATCCGCAGTCGATCGACGCGATCCTAAACATCGGGCGGAAATGGCGGGGTTGGGTCCCGGGGAGTTTTCTGCGCACGGTTTGCGGTCAGGATATTTGACGGAGGCCGCCGATCGCGGCATTCCGCTGCCTGAGGCGATGGATACAGTCGCGCCATCGATCAGTGCAACAGGCGTCCAGCTACTGCAACAACGCGACAAAGCGAAGCGGGCGTGCGGCCCGATTGTTGTAGGATCCGCTATCACTGTTAGAATTGCCAAGGCGAGATCAATTCAAGTCCTGTTGTTTCGAAATCTTTGAGGTTTCTGGTCGCCAACCGGCCACCATTGATCCGCGCTATCGCCGCGATCATGCCGTCCGGAGCCGACATCCTCCTCCCCTGCCGCGCAGCGTCTCCCATGATATCGCCATAGGCCAATGCTGCTTCTTCCGTGAAGGCGAACATCTTGTCCGAGAACCGGCGACGCCAGCTCACAAGTCCTTCTTCCAAGCGATCTGCTCGCTGATCCGGCCTGATCTTTTGAATACCAAATGCGATCTCAGCAACTGCAACCGTCGGCAATGCCAATTCGGCATCGTGGCGAACCAGCCATGCTATGACCGCAGAATCGGGAGCTTTCTTAAAAGTCTCAGACATCACATTCGTGTCCAGAAAAATCAAAGCTCTACGCCTTTGTGCGCGCGTCTGTTTTCATTGATGATACTGTCGAAATCCATATCCGTACCCGACTGGGATGAAAGACGGCTATAGAATTTCGCAGCGGGTTCACGTCCCGCCTCTCGAGCCTCATAGGATTCGAGCGCGCGCTCGACGATTTCGGCAATCGTGCGATTTTCTCGGCGGGCGAGCTTATGGGCAAGGTCGCGCGCTTTGGAACTGCGGACAGATAGTTGCGGGGTTACCATTAAGTGCTCCTTCCTCTGGATCAAATTTAACTTAGAACGAAATAGCCATCAAGATGGCATCTGCCATTTTGATGGCTATCCGGTGTTTTTGATTTGGCGGCCTGTGTTTTCGTCCATCATGCACGGCCGTCCCGCGTGGAGACCAACACGTACCCTCCCCCGGACGCCATACGCCAAGCAATTTCGCCGTAGACGGCCACCGAAACGCATTTCACGCTGGTTTTAACCAGACCGCCGTCCGACCTCTGATCTCGAGGGTCGCGGGCCTGCATTTAGGTCATAGAACACGCTTGCAACTGTTCAATTTCTCGCGCATTCGTTATCTGCACAAAGCACTCCGAAGATCGCGCGCGAAAATCATCAGTGCCCACAATGCCGCAGGCTATGTCGAGAAAAACGACACCAACCTATATACCCCCAACAATCTGACCGCCAATAAGGAGGCTGACGGACCGGTTCACGTGAAGTTTGGCGACTGCTCGGGCAAGACCGCTAATTGTATCCCGATTACCGCTAGTTGGAATTGCGCGGCAAGGCTCGTGGGCCGCAGCAGAAATTCTTGACGGCAGTTGGTCCTTCCCTGAAGCGGTTCCCGCACCTCAGTCGCGGGCGAAGGTAGAACCGGCCTTTCTTGGCCGAAGGTATCGCCACGTTCAACAAATTCCAGCGCAGTCCGATGGGTTGCAAATCTGCGTCCCCGCTACGCCCCTAATCCCAGCCTTTGCGGCCGCGCACGGTCACCAGTGTACATCTGCGCAACTAACTGGTCTCCCGCCCATCTGGCGTCGCTTCTCGCCTCTGGTGAGGCTGCGTTTGAATCATGTAGCGCGCCTCTGACCAATCCGCCTCCGTTCTTTACAAAACACCTGAAGAACGCGTGCGACAATCATGGCAAGCGGCATCTGCCAATCAGTTCGCCACAAAATGCCCTATCGACTACGCCACGCTTCTCCACCGACGACAGGTCCATGAGGTGCAGATCGACGAAGTGGCTGCTGAGCACTAAAGGGCCAAGGGGATAAGCTAATTTCCGGAACATTCTTCCAAGGTACAGAAGAGCGTTCGCTTCTTCTTCAACGGCAGAGATGAGAGCGATATATGGTGCCGGTCCTAAAGTGATGCCGGCCACGGCCAACTCGGTCAACCTATGGACGTCCTGGCTGCTAGTTGTCATCAAATTAACAGGCATTGTTGCCGCGTCACAGACTCGGCGGTTCAACGCATCATCTGTCAATCCAGGAACGAGAAAGCCGTCAGCGCCGGCCGTTGCATATGCTTCTCGCGGACAAGCGCCTCCTCGACTAAATCAGCGTGTGCGGTGCCCTGATCGGCTTTTAGGAAGACGCCTGTCCGGGCATTGATGAATGCTGGAACACCGGTAGAATCGGCTGAACGGCGAGCCGCGAGTAACCGAGCAGCCTGATCCTCAACACCATAGAGGCCGGGGCCATCCACGATCTGGTCCTCAAAATTGAAGCCGACAATGCGTAGTTCTAGTAACCTTCGGACGTTCTGCCCGACAATTCAGGATCGGCCGCATACCTACCCTCAAAATTGACGGTGACCGGTAGCTTCACCGATTTTGCGATTCTCGTGACAACTGCAAGCATCTCCTCAAAGGGAAGCTGTTGGCCATCTGCGTAACCTTGGGCAGCAGCAACGGACCAGCTGCTGGTCGCAACAGCTTTTGAACCAGCGCGCGCCACCGCAAGGGCACTTCCGGCATCCCAGACATTGTAGAGAAACAGCGGGTTCGACGGTTTATGTAAGCTTCGAAAATACTGGGCTTTGTAGATTTGGGATGTCATGCAAGGGTATTCCTTAATTACTGTTTTATGTTGTCGTTCGATTCGATCAGCCGCCGCTTGCGCCAGAGGCCTCCGTCATATCCCGTCAAAGATCCGTCTGCTCCGATGACCCTGTGACATGGAATCATGAGAGCTATTTGATTGGCACCAGTGGCACGTGCCACCGCGCGAATTGCGGTGGGGCGACCGATCTGACGTGCAATTTCGGAATAGGTTCGGGCTCGAGAGCTGGTATTTCGCGCAATACGTCCCACACGTGTTGAGTGAAGGGGTTGGCGGACATCGCAAGTGGTGTTGAAAACCTGTCGCAACGCGCCGCAAGATACTCAGTGAGTTCTGCCGTGGCCTGCTCCAAGAGCGGCAGGCTACCGATACGGATACCCTCTTTGGACACCTGCTGGAGCTTTTTGAGCTCTGCAGGCAGACCTTTTCGATCCACGAATTCCAAAAAGACGCAGATGGCTCTGACTACTCACGGCGATCATGTCGCCGAGCGGCGTCGTTATCCATGTTGCCCGTAGCTGCTTGTCCGATTGCAACTGCGATGGAGATTGGCCGAGTAGACGCGCTAAAGCGGCGCGAAACGCGCTGGCAGATTCAAAGCTGGCCTCGTGTTGAGCCAAAACAACTTTCCCGCCAACGGCCAGCGTCTCCAATCCTTGGCGGAGCCGCCGTTGACGCGTTTTCGCGCTTAGGTTTTCGCGCAGGGAAGGTTAGATGACGAAAAACGCCGGTTGAAGCGACACACGAAGACTTGACCATCGAAACGTTCATTTCGGGCCAGTAAAGCTGCGTAGAGTGTGTCAGGGTCCGGAAGATCAAATATGATGCGGAATTCCTAGCCTTGCAAAGGACAACACACCGCCGGCTTTCGGGCGTCTATTCATCTTTCCGCGTTGACCGGATCAAATTCCGCGCTTCCGCCGCTCCAACAGCTTCAATCCGTTTGCACAACCGGTCCCCTACCCTGCCACGCAGGTTCTCCAACATGATATTGCCATTGGCCAATGTCGCTTCTTCCATGAAGGCAAACATCTTGTTGGAGAACCAGCGACGCCACCTCACAAGTCCGTCTTCCAGACGATCTGCACGCCGATCCGGTCTGATCTTTTGGATATCAAAGCCATCACACCAACCGCCCTCGCTATTACCGGGCATTCCCTGCCCTGCCGGCGCCCGAGGCGCTACTGCTGAGCTTCTTTGCTCAACGCCTGTGGGATCTAGGAAACCGCGCCAGCGACCCCATTCACGGCAAGCCTGTTGAAGTAGGCCGGGACGCACTGCGTTAGGATAGTCCGGTCTAGGTCGGACACCAAAACCTTGTCAGCTGGCAAGGTTTTTGCCACCGAAGTAATGCAATATTCGCGGTCGCTCGGTTCTCTGATGCTGTACACGGGACCTGACTACCGCCGCAGAACCTTGTCAGCTGACAAGGTTCTCGTCTAATCCGAGATGCACCGGTCCGTGAAAAAGTGGTACTTCGACAAGCCTGGAGCAGACTACCACTGCGAAACCTTGTCAGCCGGCAGCGCATTCTACTGAGGAAATGCGAAAAAATTCGCAGCCGCTCGGCTCTCTGACGGTGCACCACGGACACGACTTACGCCGTAAACCTTGTCAGCTGACAAGGTTTCCACCATCCGGGTTGAACTCGTTCGTGACCGCGCGGGACTTCGGTACTGCGCTTTACACTATAGTGCTGGCTCTGGAGGTTGCGGACGGTCCGCCAGGGGAGGAATGGTTGCTTTCAACGTTGCTACTCGGACCTATTCCCGGACAAGACCAGAGCTAATTTAAATTTCAAGGCAAGCGTCGGAACTGGCCATATAGCAAAGCCGCTTTTTGCGGAGGAGGAGAGGGGGCGGGGCTCGTTGCATCGGCAACAAGCATCCCCGTATTTAGTAAAGCGCGTCAAAGCACCACCCAGAAGATCGAGCTGCGCGATGGCCGCAGAATGGGCTTCAGTGTTGTTGAATTCTTCCGTTTCCGTCGCTTGCGAATAGGATGTTGGAGGTCTTCACGCCCGCAAGTGGGTCCTGTTCCGCGGCCGGCCATTGGCGATGAGCCTCACGTCGCCCGCGCCGCGTCGTGAGAACCTCCGGTGTAGTCTCCATGGAGAAACTCCTTGTCCCTCGTCCATGGAACGTCGATCACAATCAGGCGAGTGCAGGCAACGTGGGGGCAGAACACCGGTTACGGTAAATCTCGACGTGACCAAAGCCTGTCGAGCGTGTGGTCCGGCACTTCTACCCCATCGACGGGTTGCATTCCAGGATAGGCAATGCGGCAAGCCAATGCTTCTCCGAATTGTTTGAGGTCGATCGAAGCGTAGCCAAGTAGCAGAAACTCGCCAGTTCGCCGTCCGGCAGGGCGATTGCGATCGATCAAGCCTCGCAGAATTTGGAATGCGTTTGGCAGGCGATGAACTTCGTCACGGATGACCAGCTTGTTACAAAGGCTTGCAAGATAGAGTTCTAGTTCCGCCAGTTTGGCCCAATCCGCCTCCGACTCCAGGTCGAGATAAGTCGAGGGCCGGCTTTCGCCAATATTGCCTGCCGATGTCGCTTTACCGACCTGACGACGTCCCAACAGCGCCCCGCAGGGCTTTCGTTGACCATGTGTTGGAGTTCGGCTTCAATTCCTCGTTTAACCAGCCATGCGTTCATGGAGTTGTGTTCCGTGATTGCAAGGAGGAAAATCAATTATGTTAGGAGTCTGGTTGCCCGACCGCTTCTCCGCGTAGCATTGTTATAATAGCTCGAAGCCTGCTGCACCGATCGATGGCGCGACTGTTCCATTGCTTCGGGGAGGGGGATGCCGCGATTGGCGGCTTCCGTCAGATACCCTGACCGCAACCCGTGCGCCGAAAACTCCCCTGGCTCCAACCCTGCCATTTTGGCGCGCTGCTTGAGAATGGCATTGATCGACTGCGGGTCGAGCGCCCGCTTCGAAACTGTATTCCACCTGCCAATCCCCCGAAACACGCTGCCTTTTTCAATGCCTGCGACTGCCATCCAGGCATTAAGCGCCTCCACCGGCTGGCCCGTCAGGTAGACGATCTCATCTTGTTCGCCGGTGGTTGTTTTCGTCCGGCCGAGATGGATGGCGAGAGAGGGGAGGGGAGGGCTGTCGGGCACTTCGATCGGAGCCTCGACAGTCAGTTGCTCGACGTGCAATGAGGCAATCTCGCTGCGTCGGCGACCACCCGAGGCAAAGGCGACCATCAGTATCGCCCGATCGCGAACGTCGCGCAGGCTATCACTTGCGCACGTGGCTAGCAGCATTTGCAGGATGTCCCCTGTGACCGCTTTTGCGCTTTTTCGACGGCGCTTTCGGGGAACAGCACGAACTGCCAACCGGATCGCCTGTTTGAGGGCAGGGGAGGCGAAAGCGCCGTCAAGACCGCGCCATTTGGTGAGTGTCGACCAACTAGCCAGCCTGCGGCGCACCGTATCAGGCGCATGCGGGCCGATGGATTTCAGAAAACCCTGGCGCCTGAGATTCTCGTCGACATCGGCGGGCATGCCGTGGTTGGGGTCGCCTGCGCGCTTTTCCGGATCCCACAGATGATGGGCGACGAATTTGAGCAATAGGGCTTCAGGTGCCGGCCATGGTAGCGATTGTCCGGTCGAAGCCAGCCCCCAGGCCTCGAGATAAGTGAGATCGGATGTCAGTGCGCGCAGCGTATTGTCGCCCATGCCCTGGTTGACGAGGTGACGCAGCGTCTCGACGTCCTCATCGGTCAACAGTTCGGCGAGTTCGTCGCGGCGTTCCAGCGGCAACACCGATGCGATGGTGTCGAGTTCTTCGGCGCGGCGCTCGACGGCGGTCAGCGATGTTTTTGGCACGGGGTGCTCCAAAAGAATGCGCGTTCTGGCGGCCGTCAGGACCGGGATTTGCTACGATTTTCGGTGATTTGCGCCGCGAAATCAACTACCATCGATAAGAGGTACTTATCGATGGTTATGACCTCAACTCCCGAACATAGCATGTGAGGAACCTTAATATTCATATAGAGTTCCTTTTACAAATCATTTACCATAAATTCAATGTCTTACGATCTCGCCAGATTGCCCATCCAGAGCCTGCTGCGGCCGATCTCCGAGGCTGCTGTGGCTTTTGGCTCCCGATTTCAATTGAATCGCTAAGCGTGAAATTCTGCACTGAAATCTCCTCTTACGATTTCACTGCGGAGTAGGGGAGGGGCCAACTAAAGCCCTGATGCCTTAGTCAGATTCACGCGGAAGCGATCACGCCGGCGCTGATATCTGCGTGTCATCTCCGCTGAAGCATGACCGAGCTGTTTCTGCACGTAACGCTCGTCGACTTCAGCGGAGGAGGCCAAGCCCGCGCGAAGGGAATGTCCGGAGAATTTGATGGCGCGTTCGATCTCACTGAGATCACCGCGAACGCCTGCGGCCATTGCGGCCCTTTTCACAAGCCGAGCAACCTCCTTGTCGTTCAACCGCTCCGAGCCGATAGCTTTCCCTTGCCCGGTGACCCGGCGAAACAGAGGGCCATGAGCCAGCTTGGCGAACTTGATCCAGGTCTCGATTGCGGCGACCGGGCAGGTCGCATCGGCCGAGCCACGACCGACCTCCACCTCTCGCCATCCGGTTTTACCGCGCAGCGTAATAAGCATACCCTTGTCGAGGACCTCGATCCAACCGCGACCGTCCTCAGTCTGGTCGGCCTTCAGGTCGAGGCCGACGATCTCGGAGCGCCGAAGGCCGCCAGCAAAGCCGATGAGCAACATGGCCCGATCCCGCAGGCCGCGCAGAGAGCCGCGATCGAGCGTCTCGACCATGGCAATGATATCCTCAGCCATGACCGCTTCCTTCTGGACAGGTGGCTTGGCGTGGCTGTTGCGGATGCCGGCCATCACGGTGGCGATATGCCGGTCCTTGCGATCGAGCGAGAGGCCACGCTGGGCATAGTTCCAGGAGAGTGAGGAGAGGCGGCGTTCGATGGTCGAGACAGAGTTCGCTTTTGCACCCCGTTCAGCCGTGCCGGAAGCGCAGGCTGTGATGTAAAGTCCGACGGTTTGCGGATGCGGGGGCAGGGGGGCCAGATTGGAGCGCCTGCACCACGCCGAAAAATGCTTCCAGTCGGCCGCGTAGGCCTTGCGCGTGTTGGCGGAACTGGCCGCCTGGACATAGCCACGAGCGCGATCGGCGAGGCTGGCAAGATGAGCAGGTGTCTCGCCACCGCCGGCGAGAGAGGGGAGGGGGCTTGCGCCTGACACCTCCGGCGCGGAAACATCACGCCCAGCCGCCGTGCTGAGAGACGGCGCTGAGGTCTCCTCGACGTGATTTTTGGTGTTTTGCTCGATGATTTGGCTCATTTCTCTATAATGACGAATATGTCCGATAATGCAAGATTATCGGACGTAATATATAGCCGACATGCCGTGCGGTTAGTCGCGTAACGTCTGGCAAAAACCGCGCATGTGAATTATGCTCCGTTGCATGGATTCGCTCGCTCTTTCCACTCCAGCACCACTCCCCTGGTCACCCCGGCTGCCGGGCTGGGCGCGGCTGCGAAGCCACGACATCAACGAGTCCGACGCCGCCTTCGCCGCCGGTATCGCCTTGAAATCACTTGACGATTTGATCCGCGCGGATTCGCCGTGGCTCGACTGTTGGCGCGATCGCCTCGCTCTGAAATCTGCCGCCATTGCCGCCCGAATGCTTGGTCGCAGCGAGGAAGAAACCGCAATCCGCGACGCGGTTTTGCTGACGTCTTCTGGCGACGATCCCGGCCCGGCGGGAAAACTGTTTCTGGCCACACGAATGCTGGCGCGCCAATCTGGCATGGTCCCAACACCGTTCGTTAAGGAGCTTACCGCACTCCTTGGAATGAAGTGGGACGATAGGCTTGCCTCGATACCTGAGATGGTCGATTCTGCAAATCAATCCGGTCGAGCAGCACCCTTCGCGGTGGCGGACCTGATAACGGCGATCTCTGCCGTTCGCCCGGACACCGAGGTGCTGGCCCTTGGCCTCGCCGAGCTCGTGCTGGCGCACAGGCTGAACTGGCCGAAACCGGTGCCCCTACTGTCGCCTGAGCGCTTTGGCCCAGCCTTTCGCACCATCGGTGGCCGCGGTCGCGTGCGGCCGGGGGAACCGGCTTATCCGAAAGCGATCTCCCTGGCGCTGGTCAATGGCGTAGAGGCCGCACTCCGCTCTGCTGTTGAGATTGATCGCCGGGCCGCGCGGCTGTTGGCCGTGGCGCCCAAGGTCCGTACCAGGGGCGCGGAGCCGGTGATCCGCCGATTGCTGACCGAAGACGCCGTGCCGGCGTCCGCGCCCGGCAGCACCCTGTCGCGCTGGGCGGCCAACCGGCTGTTCGAACGTCTGGAAAGTTTCGAGGCGGTGCGCGAGCTCTCCGGCCGCTCAGCCTTCCGAATTTTTGGATTGTGATCATGGCCGGATCTCCTGCACTCAAACCATCTCGTCGAAAGGCGAACGCCGCAGACGAACTTCTTTATGATCGTGAACTGGATCAGTTCCCGGCGGAGATGCGCTGGCGGGAATGGATGATGCGGGTGGAGGCGGTGATCTTTGCTTCGGCCGAGCCCGTCAGCCGAGAAACGCTGGCGCGGGTGGTAGGAAAAGATTGCAGCATCGATCTGCTGATTGATGATCTCATCGAGGAGCTTCGGGATCGACCCTATGATTTGGTGTCGGTCGCCGGCGGCTGGCAGCATCGAACCCGACCGCGGTTCGCCGAGACAATCCGCGCTTCGTCGGCGCCGACGCGGGGAGGGGCTGCGGCGTTATCAGAATTCGAGGCGATGGTGCTGATGGCGGTCGGATATTTCCAGCCGGTCACGCGCAGCGAGCTGTCGAAGATTTTTGGCAGAGAGGTCAGCCGCGATACGATCGGTAATTTACGTGGTGCAGGTTTCATCGGCTCCGGGCCTCGTAGCCCTACACCGGGGGCGCCGTACACCTACGTAACGACGGCGCACTTCCTTTCGGCATTCGGAATGGAGACGTTGCGAGATCTTCCGGACGCCGAAGCATTAGGGGATGCCGGCCTGCTAAGCCTTCAGTCCGCTCAAGATGTGCTGCCGGACGGTCTGGAGCCCGATGAAGCATAGTTTGATGCTGGCCTGACATTTAGACAACTGCGTTTGACGGCGTGAGGTTAAGCCATATGGTGCCGTTGTCACGTTTAGGAGGATACATGAGTTTGGAAAAGGAACAGCTTTGGAAGCAGCAGGTGGACCTGCTTACCGACATCATGAACAAGTGGATTGCGCCATGTGTGACGCCGCTCACTGCGAGCAATGAGCATTCCGTTAATTACAAAGGCACCGGAACCTTCGTCTCACTCGATGACAAGATCTTCGTGCTGACTGCCCGACATGTCGCTGACGAACACGCGGATGATATACTGTTTCACGGCTCGGACCAGCCAGTCAAACTTCCAGATCAATACATCCGCGCGCCGGGCTCGTTGGATTCCGCCATCCTGCCCATTCCGGCGGAGTTGTGGCAGGGCATGGAACATGAGGCGCAAGCCATTCAGTTTGAATGGTTTGCCGGCAAGTTCGACCCATTCCCGCAAGAGGTGTACTTTTTTAGGGGTTACGCGGGGGAGAACGCCCAGTACGCTTTCGATATCAACCAAACCAGCGCCACGGGCTATTGCACGCAGATCAACGCCGATTTCACGGACGACACGCGGTTTTTCTATCTTCTCTGCAGGCCCTCTGAGATTGAGTTCACATCCGGAACCAGTGACGAGGCACAGGAAAACATGAAGAAGGAGAAGGCAAACGGCTTCAGCGGTTCCCTTGTTTGGGAAACGGGCCTTTCAAAAGCGATGGCAGAAAACCGCCAATGGAAGGCGGAGGATGCGAAGATCGTGGGACAGGTCGTCAACTGGGACCAGAACAACTACCAGCTCGTGGTGAGGCGGATAGAAGATGTAAACAAGTGGCTGCTTGAAGAGGTAAGGGGCAGGGCGGAAGCTTAGTATCGGCTATGGCAAAAGGCGAAGACACCGACGATCACCACTTCCTGCCGCAATTCTACCTGCGCCCGTGGCTGAGCGAGACGGACCTCAAGCTGGTCGAGTATGGCCGCGTGCCGCCGACCATGGAGATTCGCTGCCGTCGCTGGGTGACTACAAAAACCGGCTATGTCCCTAACCTCTACACGCTTCCCGGCGTGACCGAAGACACCAAGCAGAATGTCGAGAAGGTATTCAACCAGGAGATTGATACGTCAGCGGCGAAGGTGCGGGATAAGCTGCTTCAAGGCGTACATATCACTGAAGAAGAGCGGGCAGTCTGGGCGCGGTTCCTGCTCTGGCTCGGTATTCGGAATCCGACCGAGATGTCCTTGTTTAAGGATCGCATCTACAAGGACTTCATGAAGCCGGATGCCAAAACGGAAGCCATATGGGCTCGTATTCGGAAAGAGGGTATGCCTGAGACAGCCGCCGAGGCCTTGCTCCTGGCCAATCCGAGCGTTCGGGAGCTTGCGGCCATCCTCGTGCCCACCAAACTTGCCCAAAACCAGAACGTTATCCGCACCATGATGAATATGGATTGGATGGTTTACGACGCTCAAACCGCCAATCGTCGCTTTCTGACCTGTGATCGGCCGCTCATTATGACGTCGGGACTCGGCGGCCCGAACGGGCACATGGCTATTCCCATTAGTCCCAACAAGCTCTTCATTATAGCCAAGCCTGCGTTCAACGATGCCTTGCTCGACAACCAGCCTCCGGCTGTCGTGGCCGGCGTCAATCAGGTCATCATCGCTCAAGCTCGCGAGAAGGTTTACGGCGTGGATAAAACCTACCTCGATGAGGTCCGAGCCGGGATGAGCAGCGGGGACTATTTCTCGCTAGCGGCTGTGCCTGGCTAAACCACCAGATCTTCCACCCACGACAAACCCTTCTCTTGACGGACACGGCGGTAGTGCTCCAGCTCCTCGGTTACCTCGGGCTCCGAGCTGAAGTAGTCATGCATGATGTGGTTTGAGGTGTTCAACGTGGCGATGAAGGTATCAAGCGTAGCCGCAAGATCGTCGATGGTCGGCTTGTCAAATATTACCATATCCAGGCCGCCATCCCGCGGCCGGAAATGCCTGCTTGTCAAGGAGCGCAGGTTGTTGTGGCTGTCGTTGCACAGGCTGTTGTAGATCGAGCGGTACTCGTTCTCCATTCCCGCCTTCTGGAACTTCTCAAGGTTGGTGGGGATGCGTACCGTCTTCTTCAGCTGTTCCAGCTCGGTCTTGTGTTCTTCGAGCTTCGCCTGTGCCTCAGGGCTGTCCTTGAAATAGGCAAGGAAGGGATTTTCGCCGTTTACACCATCACTCGCGAGCTTGATCCACTCTTTATGGTAGGCGGAGAGCATGACCTTCAGATATTCGTCGTCGTTAGCGAGGTTAATCAGGTCAACGTGAGCTTCAAGCGCCGACCGGAGCAAAATGTCCATGCCAGTATAACCACCTGCCTCACGGATTTGCAGGGCGGCATTGGTTAGCTCGATGATCGTTGAATAGAGCGAAACCAGTGTGCGGTGAACCTCACTGCGCTTGTCAAACCGCAGCTCCGGCAGGTTCTTGACTGTCACGTGGTAAAGCTCGATCAAAAACTCGTACATTGTCTGTCCCCTAAATTATGTTGACGAGTATAGCTTTTCGACGCGTAACGTAATGGTGAACTTCTCGCGTGCCATTTTGCCCGTATTGCTGAACTGGCATGCGCTGTTGGGAAGAAATGGGGCCACGAATGCGGCGGACGGATTACCTGCCACCACACCATTGGCTATGAGTGGCGGGGCATAGGCCAGAAGGCCGTGAATAGAGAGGTCATCCCGCTGTGCGATAACCAACATCAGCATTCGCGCAACGCGATCCACCAGTTGGGCAAGCGGCGGGGTCTTGAGCCGCTCAACGACAGGCCCGTCACGATCTTTTGGAAATCTTTGAAGTACATTCTTGATGTGGTCGCGGCACCCGACCCAGATGCGAGCAGAGAGAAGGCTCGACTTGAGGCGGCGCGGCACGAGCTGCGTCAATCGACGTGCTGGGCGCTCACCGGGAGGTCGGGCGAAGGGAGATATTTTCGAAAGAAATCACGCCAAAAGCGGACAACCACTTCTAAAAGGTGCGCGGCAGGGAGCCACCGCTGATCTCCGACCTCTTCGCCTAGATCGATCACAAGATATCCCTTTCCATACGGTCCGACCCCAAATCCTCCCTCGCCGTAACCACTTACCAAAACTGTCGCAAAGCCAGTGTTTCTCGCGAAATGCTTCGAGCCGTTCGCCAACTCCTGAACCATTTGGAACCAGACGCAGTGTCGGTCGATCCACTCCAGGAACTGTTCCCGGTCTCTCTTCGAGATGCCCATAGCATCGCGCGCAGCCTTGTCTTTACTGAGCCAGTCTCCCCAAACCCACTCGTGAAGATGATAGGCGGTTATAGCGCAGTGCATTGCGCGTCTTGCCGAATGTGGCTCGGCAGCGAAGTCGTTAAAATCATCAACGAGCATGGAATAGAAATCTCTTGCGCTGAGGATATCGAACATCTTTAAAAACCATCCCCTAAGTCGAATTTGGTTAGAGCTCGCGATTCAGTCTTGGATGAAAATGTAGCGCCCGCTTAATTGCGCAATCGGTGGGAAACAGACATTCCAGAGAGATACTCGTGTCGCCCACTTGGCGACAATTAACCGAGGCGTTCACCGTCCAGCCATCGGATATGGTTGCCGAACGCTAGGTGCGAAGTCCGGGATGCCCGTGACATTGTTTGAATTTTCGGCCACTCCCACAAAAGCAGCGCGCGTTCCTCGGCGTATATTTCATTGCAAGCTGCATCGTCAGTCTGGCATTTTCCATCTGAAGCGCTTGGATACGCCGCGCGACGGCTCCGCTCACTTGGATGTCCCCGAATCCCGGGAGCCTGTCCATTGCCTTGTTATATTCTTTGGCGCTGTCGAAAAATGCCTGGATCAGCGGATCGCGTGCAAGAGCTTGCCGCTGATTATCGCGACGAATGCCTTCATTGTTGAAATCGTAAATCGCGGAGTCATCGCGCACAAACAATCGATGGGTGATATCGTTTGACGGAGAGGGTGTATTGTCGATCCATGCACCTTCCGGGTTTTCGTATACTGCGTGGTGCTCCGCTTCTATGTAAACGCCTGGCCATTCCCAGACTGCCCAACCAAACACTATGCGGCCACCTTCAAATTCGACTTTCCGCGCGACGTTCGGAAAGCACTCCTGAGGCAGAGATTGAGGATCCGGTGTTATCTCCAAAAGGCGAGGTCTAGCTTCGGGTGCGACCCGGCGGCAGAAATCTTGAACACGCCGGTCATCGGCAGAAGGCGTTCGTGTCAGCAAAAGATCAATCCCGCAGCGTGTAGACGTCGAGGTGATGTCTGAATCGAAGTAATACGTTGAAACCTGTTGAGAGCACAGCCATCTCGATTGAACGACTCCAGAAGTCAACTCTACGATGCAACATGACGTGAACTCTTCGCAAGCGGCGAGGTACGCCGTTCTAGCGATGCATCAGTTCTGGAGACAAGTGGGAAAATGGAAACGCGTGACGTTGGTGGGATGGGTGAAGGTCATTTCTTCGGCTGGTGCCAGCCGGAGGGGTTCCGAGCGCAGAAATCACTCGTTGATCGTCTTGGATGGGATTTTCTTCTGGAACGCGAGCCCGTCCGCTCGGCCGCCACGCCGCTCGATCAGCAGAACGATCTGCCGAAGTTCCTCGTGCAGGTCAAATCTACGGATCGCCCGGCAGAGCCACCCCGCATCAAGCTCTCAGCTCTTAAGCATCTCGTTGACGCTGATTTGCCCGCCGCCATTGCTGTCCTCGAATACGGCAATGGAGCGCGTTCGCCGACCCGCGCTATGATCGTCCCAATTGATGGGGAGATCATTTACAAGACACTACGCCGGGTTAGGAGGGAGGAAGCCAGCGGTAACCGCAAGCTACATCGAGTGACGGTGCGGATTCCGACGGACCGGGGTATCGAGCTTGGTCGAGATGGTGAAGGACTGTCGAAAGCTCTCGATGGAATTCTTGGAGGGCCATTTTCCACTTATCTCGAAACCAAGATGCATCAGCGCCGGACATGTGGTTTTGATGACGGTTCGATAACTGGACACTTTTTCATCCCAGGCGAAGACGCGAGAGAGAAGGTCCATAGCCTTTTTCTCGGAAAGCGCCAGGAGATCGACGTAGTGGATCTGACCGTGGAGCGCCGACGGTTCGGCATCCGCCTAGAAAACGATACGGATTTCTTCCGCGAAGCCCTCTTTGAGTTTCGAGCGCCATCTCTCATGTCAGTATCGATCGAGATCGAAGATGTGGAAGATGGAAGCTGGGCGAGATTTGCAGCTGACATGTATGCCGTGCCACCTTTCGTGGAAGGAAGTCAAAGTGCTCCAACCCGCTTCGCGAATTCGTTCTTCGAGGTCACGCTCGATTTCGAAAAGGAATGGGCGGGTATTGTTTTTGACTACGAGGGATCCCGGACTGTCGATTTGGACGAAGCGGTCACTATCATTGAGGTGGGCGCCATATTAGCCAAGTCCAAGAGAAGAGTGAAAATCGACTTTGGCAATGGAGTGGTTGAGTTGCCGGCAGCCGAGGGCGAGGAGGGGCCGTTCAGCAACTGGATACCCGTCGCTCCAATGCTACGGCGAATGGCGACAGCGATTGAAAGGTATGCGGGCCGAAAGCAACGAAAGGTCTTGCTTTCAGAGTTTTACGATTGGGTTGAGCATCATCAGGAATTGCTTGCGCTCGGCTTTCTGCCGGGAGTGAATCTATTTGTTCCGACATGGGAGGGGGATGGGGTCGTTGATGAGCAGGACATGGTTCTTGCACCGCTATCTCTTGAATTAGCGGGCGCTCAATACACCGCGCTCATCGAACTTCCTGTCGAATCACAGAGACGCGAAGAAGGCGAAATCAAGATTGTTGGCGGCCAACCGCGTGTTGTCGATGATATTGCTCGCGCGCCAGGCGCTAGGACAAAGGACTTCATAAATCGTACTGTCGAACGCTCAAAGAGAGAACGTAAATCCAAGGGCCCCGCACTCGTACTCGGTCCGTTCGAAAGCTGGAAGGTGGGATAGTAGATTGCGGGTCGTTCCTTCCGCCCTAAGGCGCACGCGGGCTTGCCTTTAGGTGAGATAAATGGAGCGTCATCGATCTTTGGCGCTCGAGTTGCTCCTTGGACGGCGGCACCTGGCAGCTTTCTCGTTGCTCCGTGAGTGAGTGAATCTACTAAATAAGCAACTGGTTCATTTGCATTTTCTGCGGCTCACGACGCGAGAACAGCTGCTTGTAGCCCGGGAGACAGGTGCAGTATTCGGCATTTTCGATTCCTATGATACCGACCACATGGGAAGTGCTTTCTGGAGGAATGCGCATTCGACCATCTCGCAGTGCCCGGAAAACGGCCTCCCTATGACCCTCCTCCCCAAGGCTCTCGGCAATTATCGGATGAAGAACGAGATCGAGCGACCATGCAGGTTCGACGCCCATGATTGCATTGGCGCGGTTCCGGCCGCGTTTCTCGTCTATTACCGGATAGAGGCTCCTCATGCTGGCAAGTGCGATCGTCGCCGCCTCTCCGTCATCGAGTGTGGGCGATATTGAAGTGAGCTCGAAGAACATCTCAAATTCCTGATCCGTCAGATCAAGCAATGAGACGTGTCCAGCTGCTGAAAGCGCCCCCAGGAAAGCCTCCTCGCCGTTGCGACGGCTCGTCTCGTTTTCAAGCTCGCCAGCTACGATGTTCGCGACGATGATCGGATTGGGAATCGAGGTGAGGATATCGACCCCGCACCTGCTGGCATGCAGGTTGATCAGCACGCTGGTATCGAGAACCAAAGGGACGGTATCGTCACTCAGGGAATTTGAGTAGGTCATCCGTCTCTTTTTCCTCAAGCTCGATCTCGTCGACGATCTCGCGCAACTGCAGCCTGGTGATTTTCAGGAGTTCGGCGAGCTGCCCCTCTGACATCAGCTCGCGCTTCCAAGCAGCATGTGCCATCAAACTCATTCGTTGCGAAACCAACCGATCTGCATCAGCCTTCCCAGCGTCGCGCCGGTCTCCGGCGCTCCCAAGAACCTCTCGCGCCTGCTCGTCCGTGATGCCTCCGTTATCTTCAAACCATGACCACGTTCCCTTCTTCACAAGCCCCAGTTCTTCCAAACGCAGAACACAGGCCTGGCGGGAAATCCCATATTGGTCAGCAAGGAGAATGACGAGGCGCCGCGTCGTCTTTCCAGTAATCTCCTTCAGTTCTCGAAAGCTCTCGCCAAAGCTTTCAGCCGGCGTGACAAATGCGCGGCCGAAGGCATTTGCGTAGCGCTCGTCCCGCGAAAGGAATTTCTCATCCTCTTCGAGGACTTCAGGTATTTGCCGCGTTCCATAGAAGTGCCCGGTCTCGTGTGCCGCAGTCTGGACCCTGCGAGGTAGCGGATGGTTTGCGTTCAGAAGAATGCAAGCGCCCACGTTGTCATCGTAAGTGAACAAGCCCGCGACCCTTGACTTTGAAGAAAGGCGTCGTTGGTAAAGGCGAATTCCGAGTCCCCGCTCCACGATCGAAAAGATATCGGCGACGGGACCTGATCCCAACCCGAGCCAATCACGAAGCTCCTTCGCATGGGATTCACCCAACGCGACTGCGTCACCCTCGTTTATGCCTCGCTCAGGAGGATAGTTACGGCGGCGCTGTATGCCGAGAATGTTTTCGAGCTCCACGTCCGCTTTGATCAAGTCATTGAGCAGCCGTACTGCCTCCAACGTATGGTCGTCTTCCGTCTCTCGGAGCTTGCGAAACCGCGGCATCAGATCGGTATGGACGGCCTCGCGTCGCAACAGTGCATTTACCGACACGCCATAGTGGCGAGCCAAAGTCTGGATCTCCTGGATGCGAACACGTCTTACACCCTTCTCGATGGAGACTAGCGTCGGTCGCGAGACGTCGATGAACTGCGCAGCATCATCTTGGCGAATATCGGCGTTCTCGCGTGCAATCCGAAGACGGCGGCCAATTTCCTGCGCGCTCAGCTCATTCAGAGCAGTCATAGCGGCCTCCGTCCATCCAGTTTTTCAAGAAGCTTTTGTCACCTTGCGCGGACAAGAAGGTCCGCCATTCGTGGGCATGCGTCATTAACATTATTCTCAAGTTTCGAAGAGTTTGCTCATAGGCCTCACCAGTCGCGGCGGCAATCTGTGAAGCGAATGGCCTTAACTTTGCATCCGGCAATTCGGACATCGTGGCAAGATGGTCGAGATGGCGAGCCCCCACGCTTCCGTATTCAACCATGATGTTACGATCAGCGTCGTCAGTGATGCTCGCGAGCGCTGAATCGACTTCTGCAGCTGATAGATCCGAGACAACATAGGCGTCGGCCGGCTCTACGATTTCCGCTGCGTGAAGGCTCATTCGGCGCAAGAGGCAAGCAGCACAGAGACCGCATTGCCGCCGGTGCTCGGCATTGACGATTCTGCGCGTCTGCCAGCACGAACGGGTATTGATCAAATGCTGTTGTTTCTTACCTGGCAGCCCCAGGAACGCCTTCATCGTCTCACCTTTGGTTGACCATAGGCGTGGCTGTTCAAACTTTATGCTGCAGTCGAGCAATGCGCGCGTGAACCGTTCCATCTTTCTGAAGAACGCCGGGAAATTTCGGTAATCAGTGTAGATACTATAGAGGGGTACGAGTACCGGCCCGAGTGCGCCTTGCCCGCTTTCTGGGACGATAATTCTGCTTATGTTGGAAAGATGCGAGGCAATCGTCGCCATTGCCGCGAACTGGAAACCACGAGATCGGAAGCTACTTTCCTTGCCCTTGAAGCCCTTCACCCGGAACGGAATTAGAGTGAAGTGGCTGTCGCCCTCCATCCGGCGCTGCCTGGTGCTGGCTACGCGGATACACAACGCTTCGGAGGGCGGGCCGCTCAGCGCGGACACTGCACGCGAATCCAATCCGTTGCTATATGCGATCGCGAAGGTCTTCGGTTGCTCAAACATAAGCGGAACCTGCCGCCAACCTATTGGAGACGCCTCGGCGGCTTTGACAAAAGTAAAACGCCAGCTGTCGCCGGTCAGAAAATTCATGGCGCTTCGCAGTGACGACTGCACCTCAGGCCTCGACCAGCATGCGTGGTCGATGACGGGGATCGTAAGATGAAGATTGCGCAGCCATGATGCCGGTCGCCTCCACCGGCGGTCGGCGAACTCGATCGCGGCCGCCAAAACCATCAGGTCATAGTGTTTCGCCGCAAATCCCTTTACGTCAAAGGTATCAAGAATATCCGGGACGAACTGTATATGCTTGCCGATCTCGGCAACGGTAGCTTTATCCAATTCCGGACGTTGAGCGCCCCGGCCTCTTTCAACAGCGAAAAGGTGTTTTTCGTGATGGACCTCAGTGGGCGCTTCAGTCTTCATCTGGTCCATCGTTCACATCCGTTCGCGCGGTCCGGCGGAACGCGTTCTTGTTGCCGTTCTCGAGAGCAGCACAAATGCTGCCGATATCGATATTCGCGAAGGTTTCTCGGTTTCGCTGAACGCCTTTTGCAAAATCCGATTGGCTCATATCTCTAACGTCTCTGGCCCGAAGACATTCTTCGTGGATACGATTTCTGGCGTTTTCGAGAAGCTCGCTGACAGCGCTTCCGAGAGCCGCGTCGAGCGATTTTCTTTCCGACATCCCTTCGCGAAGATTGCAAAGTAGATTGCGCTCGAGCGAGTCGCCGAAAGGCGAGCGCTCATTGTTGTCGAAGATAGCTTCCGTCGCTGCTATGGAATCCAGATCCATCTGGTCACGCGATGCACGGGAATCCAGTTCACGATAGAGCCGATCGAATTCCTTCATATCGATGGCGCCGAGCACGCTGTGACAAGCCTGCTTGGTGCGCTCGTCTGGCGAGGCCGCGTCATTGACGAGGTCCCGTCCATACTGCTTCCATTTATTGCTCAATGCAGAATTCCGGAAAGGTCCGTCGGTCATCGTCGCCTCCAATGTCTGCATCATCGTTTCGAAATCTGACAATGTCAATAAATTAAGAAAAAAATCTGACAATGGAAAGTGAAGGCCATCAATCATATCGCGCTGAAGCCGCAGGGCACAGGTCAATCCGATAATGCATGTACCGTCGAGCAGCCGAAATGAAATCTCGAACTCTGCTCAAATGCAGCGGGATACGGAATTTCTGTCGGCCCACTGGCCGTTCAGATCGGTGCCGCTAGAATGGGATGTCTTCATCGAGGCTTCGTGAAAAATCGCCGCCTGCGAATCCGATCGTCGTGACGCTTATCTCGCCTTCGATGATTGCAAATGGAGATCCGCTTCCGACTATGTGGTGACGGCGAGCGAGACGCTGAGCCGTCTCTGTGAACGGGCTCTGGCCCTCGTTCCCCGATGCAATCATAAGTCCTGCTTCGGTGTAGTAGGAAATCAGGCGGTCCAGCGTGCTGTGGGTTAGCTTGAAGCAGCCAGTCGTATCGACAGGAGCTAACTCCCCCGCGATTGCGGAGGCGATCTTGATGCATGAGTCGTCGTGATCAATAGAGAAATAGAATTCGCCGTTCCAGTCGTTCGTTGAGACATCAAGGTTCGAGAAGAAAAATGGGAAGAAGGATATCCACGATCCTTGGACCTTTGCGGAGCTGCCCCGCTTGCTGTTATTCTTCGACGTTAGCGGCAAAAGTGCCAGGGTAGTGAGTTCGACAGCATCGGGGAGCTTCGGAAGTGGAATTTCTACGCTCAGATTACCCAACGCTGCACGAAATTTCTCATTTTCCTTTCGAACCTCGTTTAGTTCCTCAAGCGTATTAATACTTGTGACAGCGTCGCCCCTGATCCAGCCCACGCGTGGCTTGGTCGCCTTGGCGTGATCAAGGGCCTCACGGACGGCCAGCTTGAGGTCGCCGAATGTCGTCCAGGTCTTCCGGAGCCGCTTATGCTCAGCCTCTTTAATAAAGCCAGCCAGGGACTTCCGGCCAGCGTCAGTTGACTCTAGCTTCTCTGAAGGGATCTTGCCCGGCTCTCCGTGGAGCATCACTAAAACGGGAACACCTTTCTCGACGGCGTACCGAAATTCCTTGTGGGTATAGCTCATCCCGTCCTCAGCGGGGCTACCATAACGTCCTGCGATGAGGAGAACGTAGTAGTCGCACTTGTCGATAAGTGACTTAATGAACTCGAACTGATCTTCGTCCGCGGCCGGGAATGACTCCATCTGCACGGGAAAATCTCCCATGCTTATAATCGCATCTTGGACCGCTCGGCGCTCCTCCCGGAGATCTTGAAATGTTGAACTAATGAATACCTGATACCGCTTGTCGTGCACGCTGCGTTCCTTTGAATCCGGCAGCACGGAGATTAGTTGTGTCGTAAAAAAAGGTCCACAACTGAGGGAAGATATCCGCAATGTAAGTTAAGCCAGAGCTCTGTAGTCGCATTTTCGCCCGCCAGGCTGGATTTTACAGGAATGGTTTCAGCATTATCCGCCGAACTTTGTCTTCATCGCGTACGTGTAGTCGAGAACTTGTATACTATTCGGCTTTTGCGCGTGCGTTGCCACGGATCAGCTTGCGAACTGGACGCGAGTGGATAGCTGTATCTGTCGTTGCCAGTTTTGATTGTAAAATGAGCGCGATCTAAGCCAGCCTACGAGATTTGAGAGCCTTCGCATCGCCTTACGAAGAAAGATATTAGCCGTGACGTCGAATGAACCGTTCGAAACTCTGAAATCTCGCGTTGGCAAGAGCCTCGTAGGATTGTCGAAAGAATTCCCACACGATCAGCACAGCTATGAGATCCCGAGTTCCAGACCAGATAAACGGGACTTCCCTGTGCCGGAACTCGTCCTGTTCATGATGCGGAATGTCATGGACTGGGGGTGGTCAGGGAGCGGAGAAAAGGTGCGTTGGACAGTCTATGGGAGCTTTAAAGGCTTTCCGGTTTTGTTCGAGCATCGCAAGTTTGGCTTCGCAATCGGTATGAAAGGCGGCGATGCGAAGGACCGGCAGAGGCTCATCAACCAGCTCAAGACGGCGCTAAAGCACGTTGAGACTTTCCTCGCTCCGATCGCGAAACATCAGGTGGCGCTCGGTCAGGCATTAATCGCAAACCGATACAGCGAATTCGAGAACCGCTACAGGTTTTTCCGAGATAAAGCCGACAGGGCTTACGCCAAGGCGAACCGAAAGCCGAGACAAAGCAGAGCCAAAAAGGCTGAAAAGCAGAACGCTGGGTCACCTATGGATATAGCGTCATCTTTGGTGAGCGACATGATGTCCGGATTCGGGAAGATGATGGAGGCGAAACACGAAGGCTTTTATTATTCGACAGCAATGGTCGATGCCTACTTCAGTCTATTGGAGCATCGACTCGTTCTGCTGCGAGCATTTAGCGGCAAGGTGCTCAACCAGGGTGAGCTGTTGGAATTTCTCGGCGGAAAATGGGACGTAAAACTCAGTCAAATCGTGACGGATGCTTCGCTTTCTGCTGGTCCCTTAGGCAAGATGCGCGACATCAAGGAGAGGATCCGCAACCCGTTTGCACATGGCGGTTTCGAGAATGACGGTGGATCCATCTTCTTTCACCTGCCGCACGTCGGCGCGATACCGACGAATTTCAGCCGTTTCGGTAACAGTGTTCGCTTCTCCTTCATCCCGATTGAGCAGGAAGATCACGCTGAGGTTTGCGCAATCTTCGACAGCTTGGATGAACTTCTAACGACTGGTCCTCTCGAAGGCCCTCATCGGCTGATGGATGCTGGCGTCGACCCTTCATATGACGAGGAACATATAAAAAGATACCATACTGCTGTCAGCGGAACCGAGGAGGACATGGAGGATTTCCTTGAGCGGTGGAGCCGCGAGTTCATGATGCATGCGAACATGGACTACTGACCCTGCCGGTCTGCAGGAGGATACCCTGCACGACCGGTTCGCCGGATTTCGAGACGATCGAGGAGCCATAGGGCTCGCGCGAAGAAATGATCAGCGCATCGTCGGCCAGGGGCCGGGCGAGATCCTTGGCCTCATCCCACGGCGCCCGCAGCCAGATCTCGGTTTCCTCTTTTGTCATGAGCAGGACCGGCATCGCCTTCTCATGGATCGGCTTCACCAGCCCGTTCGGGTCCCTTGTCAGAAAACCGTAGAGGTCGTCAGTTGTCAGCCCGTCCTTGACCTTGCGGACACTTGGCCAGCCGGGGACATGGATGCCGGCAAAGAACATCAGGGATTTCTGCTCGTCCCGCGCAAACCAGGCGTTCGGCACGTTGCCGCCGGGCTCTTGGGCTCCAGGATCAGGCTCGGCAAAGCTTGTGACCGGTACGATGCAGCGATGTTCGACGCCAAACCAGCACTTCCAGTGGGGAAGGGTCGGCTTTCGGATGTTGGTGACGCCTCGATCCGGTTCCATGCGCACCAGCTCGTCCATATCCACGGGCTGTCCTTTTGCCTTCAGCTTCTCGGCGCGGGCCTTGGCGGCCATTGCGGATGATTGGCCCGGACTGATCCGGGTTCATCTGATAGGCGGGCATGAGTTTGATCAGGCTTTCTGCATCCTGAGCCCATTTCGAAACCCAGTCCTTGTCTTCCATCCGATAAAGATTGCACATCGCGGGCTATCCACTCCGACCAGATCGAATAGCGGATAATCTAACGTCGGCTATTGGTTGGCCCTGCTCGAGAAGTGCCAGCCTGAAGACGTCGGCATTGTCCTGCCTGAGTGCCAACCTGCATAGGTGGCGTGCTGAATTATCCCCTCTTCACCCCAGGGCCTGAGTTTCATCATCACGTTGCCGACTAGATGTACGAAGAACGCCCGACAGCTACTTCTGTGAACGGCGCCATGCACCTGGTGTTTCGCCCGCCCGGCGCTTGAATACCCGGTTGAGATGCATCGCATCGACAAATCCCGTGGCCTGCGCGACCGCTTCCAGCGGGATGTCGGTATCAAGAAGCAGTTCCTTTGCAAATTTGATTCTTTGCTCGAGCTGCCACTGGTAGGGCGAAAGCCCGGTCGACGCCCTGAAGGCTCGACAAAAGTGCCACTGCGATTGGTTTAGGATTCCAGCGAGCTCGCTTAGTTCTATCTGACGGGGTAATTGTTCGCGCATATACTCGGTGACCCGCTTCACCTGCCAATGGGCCAGCTTGCCCGCCTCGCGTACTTCGGCATCCCCCGCAGATAGGATCGCGAAAATCGCGGCAGTCAGGCTTTCGCCGAGCAGGTTCGAGGTCTTTTCTGTTCGGATTTCAAGCAACATACGGACGAGTGTCAGAATTCGACTGTCCATGAATCTAATGCGTGGACGCTCGAATGCCCGAGCGGTGAACTCATCGCCGAATGTTCTGACGAGTGTTGGAATGTCGAAACGCAATACCGCATAGTGGCAGTATTCAAGCTCCCCGTATCCCCACAGGCGCATACCCTTCGGGATCAGGGCCATGTGGTTTGGACGGTGGTCAATTGGGCAAGGCTGGTCTCTCTTCAACCGAGGTTCGGTGAAGCCGCCGACTTCGTCAAGATTAATGGTGAGCCCGGTTTCATCTTCCCGGACAAGCTCGTGAAGGACTTTCCCTTTCAGCCGCTCACGTCGCTCATCGATCGTTACGCCATTCCACGAACCTGTCCAGCTATCAAGCTTGACGATCTTAGTGAGGAAGTCGGCCTCGTCGTCGATAGCAGTCATTGGGAGTCGAAGACCAATGTCGAAGCCGGCAACACCTTCCTACTACTACGCCCTGCTATCGACGCCATGTTGACCTACTTCCTGTGGACGCGAACGGGTCGTCTCGAGCTGCGTCCCCGTCGCTTCAGCAGTGCCTTATATCAATCTGATCCGGTCCCTGACTTAAGGTATTCGCCCGCCTCGGTTCAAGTGCCCAATCGCTAAGTGCTGACGTTTTCGCGTTACGATTGGCTGGCAAGTCGTCTTCTGTGAGATCCTGGGTGGATGGCCCGCAGTCATGCCGCGAGCCATCGGTTTACGTCAATCGGCCTGCACCTGCAGGACCTTGCCGGGCTTGCCGTCGACCGATGAGGCAACGACGATATACCTGCGCTCATCCTTGTGCTTGGATTCGACGATCTGCCGGATCGGGCCGACTGCGTTGACGATCGCGGAACCGGCCGGGTTCGTCATGAAGTTGGACAGGCCCTGGAGGGGGCCGCTGCCATCGGCCTTGTCGGACAGTGCCAGCACGTACATCGTCTTCGGTTCCAGCCCGGTCACGGATGCCTGCAGCACTTGCGTCAGCCCCTGGTCAAAGAGCGTAACGCTCGTCGGCGCCGTCTTTTGCTTGTCGCCCTTTGCCGACAGCGTCAGATGAGCGGCGACGCCGGCGGTGCCGAGCGGCTGCAGGTTCTGCATGCCGTCGCCTTCAGGAACCGCATTCGGCACATAGTTGACGGCCTGCGCCGCCTGGCCGATCGGGATCGTCGCGATGACCTGGTTGGTCAGCGTATCGATCGCGGCCATCGCATCGGCGTTTTCAAGGCCGACATAGACGCGCGTGCCGTCGCCGGAGGGCCAGACGCCGTGTGGCAGTTTGCCGACGGGGATGGTGGCGACTTGCTCGAAATTGTCGGTGCGGAATACCTTGACCTCGTTGAGGCCGCCGACAGTGATGTAAGCGAAGCTGCCGTTTTTGTTGGTGACTAGGTTGACGTGGTTGGTGATCGGGCCGGTATCAATCGTCTGGATCAGATCGAAGGGCGGCTGGGCATTGAAGACCTGGGTCTTGCCTATGTCTTTCAGCGTAAACCAGACCTGCTTTCCATCAGGCGAGGCCGCGATATTGGGGCAGAATGGGCTCGCCTGCTTCACATGGCCGACGATCTCGTGATCGGCGACGGTGACGACGACGGTCTCCGGATTGAAGGATGAGCAGATGTAGCCGTACTTGCCGTCAGGCGAGAAGATCTGCATGCCAGGCCCGGCAGGCACCTTGATCTGCGTCTTCTCCTCGAATGTGGCGGCGTCGATGACGGAGATATAGTCCTCGCCACGGACCGTCACCCATACTTCCTTGCCATCGGGCGTATAGAATGCCTCGTGCGGCGAGCGGCCGACATAGGTGGTGTGCTTTACCGCATTCGTTGCAGTGTCGATGAAGGTCACCGAGTTCGAACCGATCGAGACCACCGCGATCGTCTTCTTGTCGGGCGAAAAGCCCATGCCGTGGACCAGCACCTGGCCCTTGTAGAGCGGCGAGAGGTTGCCGGGCTGTGGATCGCCGAGCTTGATGACACCGAGCAGCTTGTTGGTCGCGGGATCGGTCACCGACACCGTGTTGGAGAATTGCTCGGCGGCATAGACGCGGTCCTTGCTGCTGACGGGAATGTCCGGATCGGTAGCGGCGAAGGGTGCCTGTCCGGCGAAGGCGGAAAAAGGCAATAGCATGCTGCCCGCCAGCAAGCTGGCGGCAAAAGACGTCCGAATGTTCATTGGGAGGACCTCTGGCTCACATCTTCATGTTGGGGTCCATGCCCTGCATGGTCTTGCTGGGTGTGGATCCGGTGGGGGTAGTCTCCGGCGCGACCTGGGTTGGGGCCGCTTCGGATGGGGGGAGCGGATCGCCGATCGCAAGCTTCATGGCCGCGATCTCCTGCTGCTGATCCACGATGATCTCCTGCGCGATGCGCTTGAGCTGTTCGTTCTTGCCGTATTTGAGAACTGCGAGTGCCATCTCGATGGCGCCCTGGTGATGGGGCGTCATCATCGCCACGAAGTCGCGGTCGACATCACCTGTCGGCTTGACCTCCATCTCCGCCATCATCTTGTTCATGGCCGCATCGTTTTCCGCGAGGTAAGCCGCCTCGGGCCCAGCGTCATCCGTCTGCATCACCGCGTGATCGTGCTGCGTGGGATCATGAGCAAAGGCAGCGCAGGCGCCCGCGGTTGCCAGAATGGAGGCAGCAAGAGCCATCGACTTTCGTGAGGACCAGAGGTTCATCGGCTTCTTCCTTGTTGTTACATCGAAGCTAATGCCGGGCAGAGCCCGGCAAGGGCATCACATGGTTGCGAACGCCTTCCGGAGTTCTTCAGTGAAGATTGCAGGCTGCTCGAATGCAGCGAAGTGACCGCCGTGGGCGGCTTCATTCCAATAGGTCAGTTTCGAATACATGCGCTCGCCCCAGATCTTCAGCGGGCGATAGAGCTCCGCAGGGAACACACTGACCGCAACGGGGATATCGAGCTTCTGCGGGTTAAAATCGGTGTCGAAGCTTTCGGCGTAGAGGCGCGCTGAAGACGCTGCGGTGTCGGTTAGCCAGTAGAGCATGATGTCATCCAGCATCTGATCGTAGCCTAGCTCCTTCTCCGGATGATGGTCCGCATCGGTCCATTCTCCGAATTTCTCGTAGATCCAAGCGGCTTGACCGGTCGGAGAATCCGCGAGCGCATAGCCGATCGTCTGTGGGCGGGTGGATTGTATTTTGGCGTAGCCGGAGCCATGGGTCCCGAAAGCGACCAGTTGGGCAATCGATGCCTGCTCTTCCGCGTCGGGAGTGCCTTCAATCGGCGGCGGAAACAGCAAGGGCAGGTTGAGGTGAATACCTTTCAGTCCGGCAACATGTTGCTTCGCCATCCATGTGGTGACACCAGCACCCCAGTCTCCACCTTGGGCATAATATTGCGTGTAGCCCAGGCGCTGCATCAACTGCGCCCATGCTCGCGCGATCCGCGGCAAGCCCCAACCGGTCTCCATCGGTTTGTCGGAAAAGCCGTAGCCCGGTAGCGAAGGGATAACGACGTGGAATGCGTCCTCGGCCTTGCCGCCGTGGGCGATGGGATCGGTGAGCGGACCGATCACGTTGAGGAACTCGACGACAGAACCTGGCCATCCATGCGTCAGGACTAAAGGTCGCGCATCCGCATGTTTTGACTTCACATGGATGAAGTGAATGCCCAAGCCATCTATCTGGGTCCGGAATTGCGGGTAGGCGTTCAGGCGCTTCTCCAGGCGACGCATATCGTAGCTGTCGCGCCAGTATTTCAACAGCGCCTCGACCGAACTTAGGGGAGCGCCTTGCGACCAGTCGGAGACTGTTTCCCTTTCCGGCAGGCGTGCGGCACGGAGACGGGCTCGAAGGTCTTCAATTGCTGAGGCCGGGATTTTCACCTTGAATGGATCGATGCCATTCGTCGCAGCAGGCATCTCCAGGCCGCCGGTCGACTGTGTTGCCGCCGCCGCTCCACCGACCGCCATGAAGGCGGAAACTGCAGCTGCGGCTCCAAGGAACAGCCGGCGGCTAGGGTCGATATCGCGGGGGCTGTCAGGGTTCACATCGTTCATTGTCGTTTCCATTCTGGGATTCAAAGACACGCCATGATCTAGGCGGCAGGCGACCTGCGCAGAAGCGGCGGCGCAGAGAGATACAATCCATCAGCATGGATGATCAGAATGCGCCGCGGCTCTTCGAAATCGGCCGCAGCCACTGTCACGCTTGCTGGAGCGACGCGCCGAGGTTGCTCAATACGCCAAGCTGGCCGAAGATGATCGTCGCGGCCGTGTAGCAATGGAAGGACGTCACCTTGCCATCCTTCAGATGGAAGACGTCGCAGCATGGTGCGTGCATTTCCTTGCCCGTAGCCGCAATTGTGCCGGCTGCCAGCGCGAGAGGGCCGGTATGGGTGCCGTTGAGGGTCAGTTCCACGATGACCACGTCGTCGGTTACGTAGAAGTTTCCGAGTTCGCGATGCATGTCATGGAAGGCGGTAGCGTAGATGTCGACCGTCTTACCGATATCGGCGCCGTAATACTTCGCGCCGGCTGACACGTCCCAGAAATAGCCGCCCTCGGCGAAGAGGGCGACGAATGCTGCGACGTCCTTCACTTCTGCGGTCCGGTAGAGTTCGCGGATGACTTCTTCGTTGGTCGGCATGTTGTTTCCTTGGCTTTGCTAGAGTTGGATCAGCGGATGGACTTGAAGGCCTCGCGCATTTCCTGCGCGAAGAGGTCGGGCTGTTCGAAAGCGGCGAAGTGACCACCTTTGTCGACCTCGTTCCAATAAAACAGGTTCGGCCAGTGGGCTTCGGCCCACGCCTTCGGTGCGCGGTAAATCTCCTTCGGAAAGATCGTGGCTGCCATCGGCAGTTCGATCCGACCGGCGTCGAAACCGCCGCCGTTACGGGCGTTTTCCCAGTAGATTCGGGCGGACGAGGCGGCCGTATCCGTAAACCAGTAGAGCGAGATGTCATCGAGCATCTCGTCGACCGTCAGCGCGTCTTCTGGTTCGCCGCGATTGTCCGTCCAGGCCTGGAATTTCTCGTAGATCCACGTCGCCTGGCCGACGGGTGAATCGGCTAGCGCATATCCGATCGTCTGGGGCCGAGTCGCCTGTTCCTTGAAGTAGCCGAACTGATCGTTCGCAAACTTCATCGCCGCATCCATCGCGGCTTTTTCCTCGGGCGTCGGGTTCTCCGGGAATTTCTCCGGAAAGACCAGCGGCCAGTTCACATGGGCTGCCACCAGCCCTTCGGGCCGGACATGTCCGAGCGCATGAGTGACGCCAGATCCCCAGTCTCCGCCTTGCGCCACCCACTTGTCGTAGCCGAGGCGCTTCATCAGTGTAGCCCATGCATTGGCGGTCCGCACCACGGTCCACCCTTCAGAGGCCGGCTTGTCGGAAAAGCCGAAGCCGGGCTGCGAGGGGATGACGACGTGGAACGCGTCTTCCGCCTTGCCGCCGTGCTCGGTTGGATTGGTTAGGGGTTCGATCACTTTGAGAAACTCGACGACCGACCCCGGCCAGCCATGGGTGAGAATGATCGGCAGAGCATTCTCGTGCTTCGACTTGACGTGGATGAAGTGGATGCCGAGCCCGTCGATTTCCGTGCGGAACTGCGGATAGGCGTTGATGCGCTTCTCGAACTTCCGCCAATCGTACTTCTCTCCCCAGTAGGAGATCAGCGCCTTCGCCTTTTGAAGAGGGACGCCTTGGGACCAGTCGGAAACGGTTTCCTTTTCGGGCCAGCGGGTGTTCTTAAGCCGGCGCTTCAGGTCGTCGATGACCGACTGTGGCACCGACACCTTGAACGGCTTGATGTCTTTCGTCGCTGGCGGAAGGATGCCTGCGGAGCTTGATGCAGCAGCTTGCGAAACGAAGGCGGTCGCGACAGGCAGGGCGAGAGCAAGCTGCAATATGCGGCGACGCGAAGCGTCGGTCGTTTGAACGGTCATGGGTGGGTTCTTTCCCGAGTTGATGCTTTAATTGAGGAATTGGTTGATGAGTTTCAGCGTCTCTTCTGGCTGCTCCTCGGCGATGAAGTGCCCGCTGTTCGCAATCTTGATCGCGGTCAGATTGGTTGTCTTGCGCTCCAGGGTCGCCTTGAGCCAACCGTAGCCGGTTCCGCCGAGCGCCAGTACAGGCATCTCGAGCTTGGCGTAGCTGCCATCATCAATGATGTCTTGCGGGAAGGCTTGGTACCAGCCGTCGCTTGCTCGGATTGAATCGCGGTCGCCGTAGGCTGCTGCATAGACAGCACGGTCACGCGCGTCGATCTTGCTTTCGTCCTTCATCAAATAGCGGAAGAGCCAGTTCTGCATGATCGCCTGGCGACCCTCGAGAAGATCCTCGGGAAGGCCCTTGACTTGATGAAAGGCAAACCACCACGGATATCCATGATTCTCATCGATCTTGTCGCTAAAGGTCCCTACCGTCGGCAGCAGCGGCCATTTAGCAAGCTCAGCATCTGGATGTGGGATGTCCAGCATGATCAGTTTGCTTGTCGCTTCCGGGTAATTGGCGGCGTAAGCGAAGGCGACCATCGAGCCAATATCGTGGCCGATGATGTCGGCTTTTTGAAAGCCGAGGGCTTTCACCAGTTCATGGACGTCGTTGGCGAGGGTCTTCTTTTCATAGCCATCGGCCGGCTTGTCGGATTGCCCCATGCCGCGAATGTCGAGCGATATGACCGTGTGACCCTTGGCAAGCTCAGGCATGATCTTGTGCCAGGACCACCACGTCTGCGGCCAGCCCGGCAACAGTACCACCGGTGAACCCTGTCCACCGATCACGTAGTGAAGTTTGACGCCGTTAACGGTGACATCGGCATTGCGAAAGCCTGGAAGGGAGGCAACGAGCTCGGCATCGCTTGGCGCCGGCGCGGCGGTAGTAGCCGTAGCGGATTGAGCCGAAGCCAAATCAGCCATCCCAACGCTTGCGGTAAACGCGGCAATGGCGAACAGTAGCGGACGAACGATCATTCAGATCTCCTTTGTGATGATATTGGGGTGAAGGATCTTCCTGGCGACCAGCAGTGCAGCTAGGAGGTTCAGACATGCGCCGGCCAGGAAGGCGGCGATAATCCCTTGCGCGTCGGCGACCAGTCCGCCGAAAAATGAGCCAGCAGCAACTGCGATCTGAAAGACGCTGACAGTGATCGCAGAACTGCTTTCGAACCTTGCGGGATCGGAGGCATAGGTCCAGATCTGCACGCAGACGGGAACTGCTCCGAAAGCTGCTCCCCATAGGGCAACGGCGACGGCCTCGGCGAAAGGGTTCCAAGACAAAAGAGCGGTCAGGATGATCGACGCCGCCATCGCTATAGCGACGAGCATGAACCCGGACGCAGGCTTTTGACGGCTCAGGCGCTCGCCGACGAAGGTGCCAACGATACCGAAGACGCCATAGATTGCTAGGAACAGGCCAAGCCTTGCCGGATCTAGCAGCGCGTTGATGACCAGATGCGGCTCGAGGTAGGTGTAGGCGGCAAAGTGGCCACCGGCGGTGAGTGCGGTCGCGGTGAACGCGAGCGTCAGGCTACGGCTCCGAGCTGTTTCCCGCAAACCTCGCCAGGACTGCCCGGCCTCGATCAGGATCTTGGGCAGAAGTGCCGCCTGTGCTGCCGCGACGAGCAGACACAATGCGGCGACGGCGATAAATGATAGGCGCCAGCCCATGATGCTCCCGAGCGCTGACCCGAGGGGCACGCCGACGACGGTCCCGATGGATATTCCGGCCATGATGATCGATGTCGCGCGATTGCCGTCACGGTGGGCGACAAGCTTGCGTCCGACGGCCGCAGCAAAGGTCCAGAAGCCCCCGACACTGATGCCGAGCAGGGCGCGTCCGAGGATCGCTACTTCAAAACTGGAAGCGCTGGCGACGATCAGGTTCGAGATCAGGACAAGAACCGTGAAGCCGATCAGAAGGAGCTTGCGATCAATATCTCGTGCCGATACGGTGCACAGCGGCGCCGCGATGGCCGCGATGAGGCCAGGCACTGTGACCAGCAGACCTGCCTGCCCGGCTTGGATGTCGAACTGGTTGGCGATGTGCGACAACAGTCCGATCGGAAGGAACTCGCTTGTGACCAGCACGAAGGTGCCGACCGCGATTGAAAGAACCGCAGGCCACGAAGAGGTTGAGGGCTCACTTGTCTCCGTCATACTCGAACCTCAAGGTTTAGGGATGCACGAAAGCTCTCCCGCCTGGGGTAGGCGGACCGATAGAGCTGACGCATCCGTGTTTCCGATGCGAAGAGGATAGAAGGGCGGGCAGCAGCCGAGAAGCTGGCCGGGATGGAGACATCATCCACCGTGATGGATAATATCCCGCTGCCCGCCCTTGTTCTCACGCCTTCACGAAGGCAAGCAGATCGGGATTGAGGACGTCGGCATTCACGGTCAGCATGCCGTGCGAATAGCCCTTGTAGACCTTGAGCGTGCCGTTCTTCAGGAGCTTGACGGATAGCTCGCCGGCGTCGGCGATCGGAACGACCTGGTCGTCGTCGCCATGCATGACGAGGGTCGGCACGGCAATGGCCTTTAGATCCTCCGTCTGATCCGTTTCCGAGAAAGCTTTGATGCCTTCGTAGTGGGCTTTTGCGCTGCCCATCATGCCCTGCCGCCACCAGTTCTGGATGACGCCTTGTGAAGGCTTCGCGCCTTCTCTGTTGAAGCCGTAGAACGGTCCAGTGGGGACGTCGAGGAAGAATTGCGCCCGGTTGGCGGCCAGCGCCGAACGGAAGCCGTCGAAGACCTCGATCGGCGTGCCGCCAGGATTGGAGGCGGTCTTGACCATTAGCGGCGGGACGGCGGAGACGAGCACGGCCTTGGCAACGCGGCCGTGCGGCTGGCCGTACTTCGCGACATAACGTGCCACTTCGCCGCCGCCGGTGGAGTGTCCGATATGGACGGCGTTCCTGAGGTTCAGGTGCTCGACGACGGCAAAGGCGTCGGCGGCGTAGTGATCCATGTCATGGCCTTCGGAGACTTGGGCTGAGCGGCCATGGCCACGGCGGTCATGGGCGACAACGCGGTAACCATTGGCCAGGAAGAACAGCATCTGGGCGTCCCAATCGTCCGATGACAGCGGCCAGCCATGATGAAAGACGATCGGCTGCGCGTCCTTCGGACCCCAGTCTTTGAAGAAGATGTCGAAGCCGTCCTTGGTCTTGATGAAGCTTTCAGTCATGGGAAGATTTCCGTCAGTTGGATGGTTTGATGATTTGGTTGCGGCAAGGCTGGGCGCTGCTGGCAGCGACATCGTCGCGGCCAACGCTGCACCAGTCAGGAGCGCGTCGCGTCGTGTGAGGGGCAGGGGCTGGTCGGTCGAGGTCACGGTCGGCGTTTCTGTTCGTGTTAGTTGGACGGCTGAAGACTATTCGGCTCCGGTCACGCGAGCGATGCGTGTTCTTGCTGAAGCTGCACGTTCTTGCTCCAAACTTCGCTCCGGCCGCATTCGACTGTTTACGGGCTAGCGCGAGCGGATAGGTTGTCGGCTGACCGGTGTTTGCCGGCGGCTGGAGGGAACAGGAAGGCAATGAGTGTCGAGAGTGCGAACGATCTTCACGAAAACGTCGTAAGGATCGACAGCAGTGCGCAGTCCTGGAACGGCGTCACGATTGTCGATGTGCACGAATACACGAAAGGCGAAGTCCTCCATTTTTTGCTGAACGAGGAGGAGACCGGCATCGCCATGGCGCTCGACGAGGTTGGCGGTGTGACCGAGCCGAGGTTGAAACCACAGCAGGCTTGCCTTCTGGACCACAGGCCCAACCACATGACACTCGTGCCACGAGGAATGCCGCTCTGGGGGCACGCGACCAAGGAGCTGCACTACAGTCGGTACGCGCTGTTGCTATTCGATCTGGAAACGCTGGAGAAGACGTTCCAGGAAGATTTCCACGCCCGGATGTTCGAGCGGCCGCGGATGCGGTTCACCGACCACCGGATCCACACACTCGTCCGGATGCTTGTCGACATCCCGCAAGAAGATCCTGCGATGATGCTTCTGGGTGATAGTCTCACGTCTGCCGTGTTCGCGCTGTTATCTGCGGAAGGCGGTGAGCCGCCTGCTGCAGCGGCGCGCCTTTCGGATCATGCGCTCTCACTCATCGTCAGCTATATCCAGGACCAATTGCCTCGCCACATCGAATTACACGAGCTGTCACGGCTGGCCGGGATGTCGCAATGGCATTTCTGCCGGGCATTCAAGGCTTCAACAGGTCTGTCGCCTTACCAGTGGCAGCTCGACAAGCGGGTGGATGCCGCTCAGGGACTTCTGCTTCGCTCGGACGCCCCTCTCGACGCGATCGCGAAGGCTGTCGGATTTTGCGATTCAGTGCACCTTAGTCGTGTTTTCAAGAAGCTCACTGGAGAGGCTCCCGGAACCTGGAGGCGTAACCGCCGATGAACACGCGCGAAGCCGAACTGCTCGGCCTGCCATACAATATTCGCAGCATCACCACGCGGACGCAGTCCTGGAATAGCGTCCGTATAGACATCACGAAGGCGTATTACGCGCAAGGCGAAATCCTTCACCCTCTCGGTTACGAGGACATGACCCGCTTGTCGATCAATCTCGACGAGGTAGGTGGCATCACAGAGCCTCGGCTCAGCAAGAATGTACCGTGTCCGGTGGAACACAAGCCCAGAAACATGGCCTTCGCTCCGGCAGGAACGCCGTTGTGGGGATACGCTTCCGAAGTGAAGTTCGTCTATGACGCCACGGTCATCTTCGACCTCAATGCACTTTCTGAAAAGTTCGAGCACCATGTTTCTTGCGCACGGGGTGGTGCACCTAGACTGAAATTTACCGAACCCAGGATATGGAAGCTGGTGACGATGCTGGCGGAAATCCCTGCCGAGGATGACACCTACCGGCTATACGGCGACAGCCTGACCGCTGCGATATTCGCAATTGCGTTTGAAACGAGGGAAACGCACGCGCGTTCGGGAACGCTCGCACCCCGGCAGCTTCACCGGGTGACCGAATACATGCTGTCACGTCTGCCCGAACACGTGGAGTTGCAGGAACTTGCTGCCTTGGTCGGGCTCTCACAGTGGCATTTTGCGCGCGCCTTCAAGGCTTCGACCGGTGTGTCGCCATATCAATGGCAACTCGACGAGCGGGTGAAAATGGTTCAGCGACTGCTCCTCAATTCGGAGAGCCCGCTCGAAGCCGTGGCCGAAGCCACCGGGTTTAGCGACGCAATGCATCTGATACGAACCTTCAAGAAGCGATCCGGCCAGACGCCGGGAGCATGGAGGCGCGAAAACGGTCTGAAATGACCGCGCGCCTCCAGGGAGCGGCGCGTCAGGCGGAGACGCGACCGCGAGGGTCGTCGACATGCAGCTTGGCAACGTCGTAGCGCACGCCCTGCCGATCGAGAATGCGGACATTTTTCACGACATGAGCGAGCGCCTTGAGGAAGGTCTCGGAATTTTCGTGCTCCTCATAAGCCTGCTCGTTCTCGTAACCTTCGATCAGGTGGAAGGTGTTCGGGTCGACGAGGTCCTGCGCGAACGCATAGAACCGGCAACCACTGATCTTTTCGGCGGCGGTCATATCAGGGATGACCGCGTCGATGAATGTCTGGCGATCGTCGGGATGGACGCGGTAGTAGGCGCTTACGACGACGCCGGTGGGCAATGTCTTGTCATGGTCTGCCATGGTGTTTCCTCATGTTGTGGTTGATGATCGGTTAAGACATCAGATCGGCGCAGAGCCTGCGCCGATGTTCGGATTTGCTCTCTCTGGACGTTCTTGCTACGGATTTCGGCGCGCGTGCCGTGCCCGGCAGCTTTCTAGTAGGAGGAGAGCAGGACCGTACCGGTCTTGCCGGGCAGTTCGACAAGTGCGGCGGCCTTGCCGACATCGGCCAGATCGAAGGTCTTCTCGACCGGGAAAAGTTCCGGTTTGCCGGCGGCCAGTTCTATCGCCAGCTTGAGATCGGCCTTGCGGATTTCGACCGGCAGGCTCGCCCAGCGCCCGACGGTCACGCCCGAGATCCTGATGTCGCGGGTCGAGAAATAGAGGGCAGGCACCGAGATCGGCTGCCCGGACAGATCGCCGTAGGATACGAGGCTGCCACCTTGAGCCAGCAGCCCGGCCGCCGCGCTGGCCGTCTCGCCGCCGACCGGGTCGAGCACGACGCCGATCGGATGACCGTCGGCGGCCGAAATGACCTTGTCCTGCCAGCCGGCCTTGTCGGTGGAAACGACCGGCAGGTCCGGGAACACGACGTTGAGTTCGTTCACGCCGGCTTCACGCCTGACGACACCAACCACGTCGAAGCCGCGATCGAGAAGGAGTCCGATCGTCAGTCGGGCAACGGCGGATCCGGCGGCCGTCAAAACGACGACGTCCCGCCCCGGTTTGGCGCCTGATGTCTCGACCGCCCGCAGCAGAAGCGCCGTCGTTAGCGGATTGACGTGGAGCTGCGCCGCGGCTTCATCCGAGACGTTGGCCGGGATCTCCGTGACGTATTCGGCCGAAACGATAGCCTTTTCGCTCCAGGCTCCCCGGCCAGGGAAGAACGCGGCGCGGACGCCAGGCTTGAGATCGACGCCATCTCCTGCTTCCTCCACGATGCCGTAGCCTTCGAAGCCGACGCGCACGCCTTCTTTTGGAACTACCGATCCTGGTTGGTAGCGTCCCGCCACGCCAAGAAGGTCGCCGTGATGGACGGGGCGCAGCAGCACCCGGATCAGGACTTCACCGCGCCCCGGACGTTTCGGATGTTCGACTTCTATGGCTTGAAGGACGGCCTCGGGCTTTCCATGCTTGAAATAGACTGCAGCGCGCATCGCCTTAACTCCTTGAGAAAGGGGAGTGGCCGTCAACCACTCCCGTCGCTTGGTTAGACCTGAGCCTGGCCGCCGTCGGCGAACAGTTCGGCGCCGTTGACGAAGCTTGCATCGTCGGAAGCGAGGAAGAGTGTCGCCTTGGCGATCTCCTCGGATTCGCCGACGCGGCCGAGCGGGATGCGCGAGGCGAGATAGTCGAGAAGACCCTGCTGCTGTTGCTTGTCGTCGCCGGCGAGTTCGACGAGGCCCGGGGTGCGGGTCGCGCCGGGCGAGACGACGTTGACGCGGATGCCGGTGCCCTTGAGATCGAGCGCCCAGGAGCGGGCAAGGTTGCGCACGGCTGCCTTGGAGGCGGAATAGACGGAGAAGGCGGCGGTGCCTTCGGTGCCCGCGGTCGATCCGGTCAGCACGACCGACGAGCCCTGGCCCATCAGCGGGAGCGCCTTCTGCACGGTGAAAATGACGGCCTTCACGTTGCGGCCGAAGGTGTCGTCGATCTGCTCCTCGGTGATCTGGCCGAGCGGAAGCATGGTGCCGCCGCCGGCGTTGACGACGAGGGCGTCGAGGCGTCCGTGCTCCGACTTGACCTGAGCGAAGAGCTTGTCGAGATCCTCATTCTTCGCGGAATCCGCCTGGATGCCGACAGCGCCGTGGCCGATCTCGGCCACCGCCTTGTCCAGCGCATCCTTGCGGCGGCCGGTGATGTAAACGCGGGCGCCTTCCGCCGCGAAGAGCTTGGCGGTTGCAAGGCCGATGCCGCTGGTGGCGCCGGTTACGACCGCGATCTTGTTTGCGAGCCTGTTGGTCATCTTACTTTCTCCTGATGCTGGGCGCGCGGAAGGGTCCAGCCCGAATGCGCGCGGCCTGTTGAACTGTTGAAACTGTTCGGGAGGTGGCGTTGGCTTCCTGCCTGTCGTCGCCCTCCGATGAGGAAAATCTAGTCGGCTAGCGTGGCGGCGAGAAGTCGCTCGGCGTGGAGAGATTATCCATCCGCATGGATGATCTCGGGTGTGGCGGCGCGTCTGGCGTCGACCCGCTCGAAAATCCTGGCCGCCCAGTCGGCAAAGGCGCGCAGCCGAGGGTTCGGAAATCGGTCGGCCGGGTAGACGAGATGGAGGGTGTGATTTTCGGGTTTCCACTCCGGAAGGAACTCGACCAGCGAGCCGCGCTCGATGTGCGGTCTCGCCAGGAAGCCGAAGCTCTGACCGATCCCCAATCCGGCAAGCAGCGCGTTCAGATGCGCGGTGCTTTCATTGACCGAGATGCCTGCGGAACTGGGCGCATATTCGATGCGCTCATCGCCGCGCTGGAAGCGCAGGGGAAATCGCTTTCCCGAGGATGCGGAAAAATAGCTGACGACGCGGTGTGACTGGACATCCTCCGGACGCGCCGGCGGGTCTCGTCCGTTCAGATAGCTGGGCGCGGCGCAGAGCACATAGTCGAGCTCGCACAGCTTTCGCGCCATCATTGAGGAGTCGGTAAGCGTTCCCCCGCGAATGACGCAATCGATGCCTTCGCCGATAAGGTCGGCCGAGCGGTCGCTGACGCCCAACATCAGATCGATGTCGGGGTACTGAAGCTGGAAGTCGGCCAGGGCCGGAATGAGAATTTCATTCGCCAGCACCGATCCGATATCGATTCGAAGCTTTCCCTTAGGCGTGCTGCGCGCGCCCGCGACCGTACCGTCCATATCGTCGAGGTCGGCAAGCAGACGAAGAGCGCGCTCATGATAGTTGACGCCTTCCGTGGTCATCGTCACCGACCGGGTGGTGCGTTCAACCAGCTTCGTCCCGAGATGGGCCTCGAGATCCTGAACGAGCTTGCTGACCGACGAGCGCGGCAAATTCATGCTGTCCGCCGCCTTGGCGAAAGATCCTGCCTCGGCAACGCGCACGAAGGTCCGTATGGCGAGTATCTGATCCAAATGAAAGCCTACCTGATTGCAGAATTGAGCTGACTATACGCGCGTCCGTGTCCGATGCCATGCACGTTCTTGCGCTTCCATGTACGGTCTTGCCTTCCTTGACATCGCTTGATGTTGGCAGCGATTTCTATCGAAGGCTGTTCTCGCGTCGCCAGGCAGCCGGCGTTTGGCCGGTTCGCTTCTTGAACGCCCGGATCAGATGCATGGCATCGCTGAAGCCCGTCGCTTCGGCAATGACGTCAAGCGGGGCATCCGATTTGAGAAGATGTCCCTGGGCCATCTTGGTTCTTTCCTGAAGCTGCCATTGGTATGGGGAGGTTCCGGTCGATGCCTTGAAGGCTCGGCAGAAATGCCATTGCGACTGGCCGAGCAAGGCGGCAAGTTCAGCCAGCTCGACCGGTCGAGGAAGCCTGCTGTGCATATAGTCCTTGACCCGACGAACCTGCCACGGGGCAAGCTTCATGGGCTGCCGGTCAGCCAATGGAATAGCGCTCAGGAGGGCCAATATGCCGGCCACCAGGCTGTCGCCGAACAAGGCGTATGACGCGCTGGCGTCGGGGATCTCGATGAGCATCTTCACCAGTGATAGAATCCTGGGATCGTTGAAGCGCAGTCGCGGCTCTTCGAAAATGGCTGGACGGAAGTCACCTTGCAAACGCGCTTCCAGAATGGGGATATCGAACACGATCATCGCATATCTGGCATACCGAAGCTGCCGCGCGTAGCCCCACCAAGGCAGTCCTTGTGAGATCACCGCCATATGGTTGGTGCTGTGTTCCAGAGGATTGGCATTGTCAGGCGTCAGCCGGCACTCCGTCGCGCTCCCGACCTCCGCCAGACTGACTGTAAACCGGGTTTCATTCGCATGTGGCATCGGGTGAACAACGCAGCCCTTGGCATGCTCGTGAATGTCTTCGACAATGGCGCCATTCCAGATCCTGCTTCGCCTCTCTATACTGAGGACGTTCTCGGGAAGATCCTTCTCAAATATCGTTGCCATGCCGGCGGCCCTGATTTTTGGCTGAACAATAGGCCAGCGCGATGGACCTCTTGCTCCACGCTCGAGCCATGGCGATGCGCTTCGAGGATTTATCGGTCACGAAGCAGGCTTCGCGCGATCAACCCGCGTTGGATCTCCGAGCTGCCTTCGTAAATTCGCAGGATACGCAGATCCCGCACATATCTCTCCAGCGGGTAGTCTCGGGTGTAGCCGTTGCCGCCGTGGATCTGCAGGGCCTTGTCGGCGATACGTCCTGCCGCTTCCGTCGCGAAAAGCTTGGCCATTGCGGCTTCCGTCGAATAGCGTTTGCCGGTGCCTCGCATGCCGGCCGCGCTTTTGCCGAGTGCTCGAGCAGCCGAGAGCTCAACGGCACAATCGGCGAGCATCCATTGAATGCCCTGAAAATCCGCAACGGGATGCCCGCCGACCTTCCGCTCCTTCGAATAGGCGATCGCTGCGTCAAGAGCCGCCGCCGCGACACCCGTGGCCTGTGCCGCCACTTCTATCCGGCCGTTATCCAGCACCCTCAGCGCGGTTCGAAAGCCCGATCCCTCGGCCCCCATCAGGCTCGACAATGGGACGACACAATCGAGCGTCACGGTAAAGACGTGACCGCCTCTGAGGCCCATGGTCCGCTCCGGCAAGCCGAACTCGATGCTCGAGATTTCTTTCGGCTCGACCAGAAAGGCGCTGATGCCGCCCGCGCCCGCTTCGGGAGCCGTTTTGGCGTAGACGATGATGAAATCCGCGTATGCTGCGTTGGAAATGAAGCACTTGGTGCCACGTATGCGATATCCGCGCTCGGACTTTACCGCTGTCGTGCCCATATCGACTGGGTTGGAGCCGGCATGAGGTTCGGTGAGGGCAAAAGCGCCCAGCATTTGACCGGAAGCGGCAAGCGGCAGAATTCGCTCTCTCTGTTCGTCGTTGCCACCGATCTCAACGGAATCGGTGGCGAGAAAATGGGCCGTCAACATCGACGCGGTCGAGCCGCACGCGCCGGCAATCAACTCGACCGCCTCATAAAGGGCAATACCGCTCAATCCAATGCCGCCATGATCCCGCGCGATGTTGAGGCCCATCAGGCCCAAGGCGGACATAAACTTGAGATGGCGTGTGGCGGGTTCTTCACCCTCGTCGAGAGCTGAGGCGTAAGGTCCCAGCTCCTGTTTCGCGAAGCGCTCGATCTGTTCGAGCATCATTCGCTCTTCATCATTCAGCTCGCTCATTGGCATGCCGCCCCGATCAATGCGCGTATCTCATCATTGTGTTCATTCAATTCCGGTGCCGCAGTGCGGCCTCCTCGTCGGTCGTCGATGAAGTGCGCCGGTTGCTCTGGAAGCGGAAGCTGGCTGCCGTCCCGGGCTGCCGCAAGCGAATAAAGGCCTCGATAATCAGCTTGCTCGGAGGTCCAGGCTTGCCTCGCCGATGATATCACCGAGGCCGGAACGCCTGCCGTTGTTAGAATGTCGACGACATCGGTGGCGGTGAAGTCTCGTGCCCAGGCGATGATTGCTTCAGCCAAATCCGGCTCGTTTCTTCGTCGCTCGGCGTCTGTTGCAAACCTCGGATCGTCAGCGAATTCGTGGCGTCCAATGACCTCGCAGAAGATCTTGAAAAGCCGATCGTTCAAAACCGCGACAGCGAAGAAGCCGTCTCCGGCGGGGTAGACGCCAAAGGGCGCCGATAGGGGATGCTTGTTGCCGGTGCGGATCGGATCGCCATTCGCGAGCAGGACACGCGCTCCTGATGTCGGCATCATTGCCAGCAACGAGTCAAACAGGGAGATATCGATTGTCCGGCCTTTTCCGGTTCTTTCCCTCTCGAAGAGCGCGACCATGATCGCCCAGCTCGCAAACACGCCCGCCGCAACGTCTCCGAAGGACTCACCGATCATGGTGGGGTCGCCGGTCTCGTTTCCGGTCAATTCCATCAGCCCGGTCATGGCTTGAACGATGATATCGTAGGCAGGCCGCATGGCATTCGGCCCCGTCTGGCCAAAGCCGGAGATCGATGCAAAAACGAGCCTCTCATTGTCCACGCGCAGCACTTCCGGCCCAAGGCCAAGCTTGGCCATCACGCCAGGTCGGAAATTCTCGACCACCACATCGGCCCGCCCCGCCAGAGCGTGGAGCGCCTTGATTTCGTCCGGGTTTTTCAGATCCATGGCGATGGATTTCTTGCCGCGATTGACGCCCTCGAAGAGGGCGCTTTTGCCGTCGAAAAAGGGGCCGACCTTGCGATAGTCGTCACCCTCCATGCTCTCGATCTTGATCACCTCCGCGCCCATGTCGGCGAGCAGCGCGGTGCAGTAGGGGCCAGCGAGGACCCGCGTGAAATCAATGACCGTTATTCCGCTCAAGGGTCTGTTGATCGACGGCATGTTCGGCTCCAATGGTGCTTCCAGCCTAGTCACATCGGGGGTATAAGTAGAAATATAGATTATTGATACGAGATATTGAGTTTGGCTCTACCCTTCAATCTCAGACAGGTGGTATACGCCCTCGCGGTTGCCGACCACGGGTCGACTGCCGCTGCTGCAAGGGCGCTTAATGTATCGCAGCCATCGGTGTCCCAAGCCGTTACGCAACTCGAGGCGCATTTCGGGCAGCCATTGTTTCGGCGGACGTCTGGCCATGGGTTGCAGGCGACGCCGTTCGGGCGCTCGAAGATCCCCGAGTTTCGGCGGTTGCTGGATCAGGCGGAGCAGGTGTTCTCCGCAAGGACTGCCGACTTGATGTCTCACAAGCTGACCCTCGGGGTGTTTTCCACCGTTGGGCCGCGTTATGTTCCCAGGCTTGTCCGTCTGTTCGGGGAACGCTTTCCCGGCAGCCGCGTCGAGCTGGTCGAGAATGACCTGCGCGGTCTCGTCGAGGGGCTAAATTCGGGCAGAATTGACCTCGCGATCATGTATGACGTCGGCCTTCCGACCGGGCTGCACCTCACGAGCCTTAAGGAGGTTCGCCCCTATGCGCTCGTCCACGACGGGCATCATCTCGCCAGCGCAAAGACGGTTTTCGTGCGAGATTTGTTGAGCGATCCCCTGATTCTCATAAGCCTGCCATTTAGCAGGGACTTCTTTCTCTCGATCGCCCAAAGCCAGGGATTGCCGGTGACGATCGCTTTGGAGACGACATCCATCGAGATGGTTCGCTCGATGGTGGCCAACAAGCTTGGTTTCAGCCTGCTCGCCACGGACATTGCACACGGCGCCACCTATGATGGGCAAGGAGTGACGCGCCTCGAAATCTCCGACGACATTCCGCCGCATAAGATCGTTCTGGCAACCGCCGCGTCGCTACCACTCACGGAAGCCTCAAAGGCTTTCCGTGACCTAACGCTCCAGTCGTTCGAGATGGACCGTTGAGGGCGGATCCGTGAATAGCCTAGCGAAAAGTTGGCTCGTCAATTTTGCAGGGATATATTTGTCACGACAGGTCATAGCCTTCAATGGGAGTACGATTGTCTACACGGCCAGGTCGACAATGATGATGTGGCATTTTCCCCACGCACTGGCTTGGACGACGGTTCGTCTGGTTTAAGAGCTGGAATCGCTCAACAGGAGACGGGTCCCGATCTCCACGCAGAGCACCTATGGCGTCCAGCAACCGATCTGGAGATCGTGCACCAGTTCTTTCCCAACGGGTCTCATTGAGACCCGTTAGACCCTGCCGCTGGCGAGCAGTCGGCCACAAGGGAGGGCTCCGCCGCCGCCCCCTGCTGCAACTTCTGTCAGCTGCGCGCAGCGCCCTTGTCCCCCCGCTCTTCGCGGCGGGGTGATCGAGGCCCGCAATCTGCGGGAAGGAAAGAGAACGGCCGTGTGGCGGCCGATGGAACTATGAAAAGAGAAGAATTGGAGGCGCTCCGCGCCACCCCAGCAGCACGGTAGAGGACGTGAAGCACGGGAAAACGTCGAGCACACCGGGAAGAAATAACTAACTGATATAGCTAAAAAAATGTGCGCGATTCCCGCTCTCGCGGTTGCGACGCCCGTGGCCATTGTGGCGGCAATCTTGATTGCTGCCATCTACGGTTATCGCCTCGAGATTGACGCAATTGGTCTGAGCTTCGACAAAAGTTCCGCTCCAGTATCACTAGAGGCGGCGACGCGATGATCTTCGAGGGGCTTAATGTGCAGTCGAATGCCGCAGGTCAAGAGTTCTCTTCGATGCTGCCTTGCCACGCTACAACCTCGCAAAAGGCAACTTACCTACAGCTTCCCGCAGGACGCCGCAGAATTCGTCTACGATACGTGGAGGCGTCTTGCCGCCTGGCAATGCGAGCGCGAAATCATACGGTACCGCGGGCACGAAAGGCCGGCGGCAGAGACTGCGGTTACTGTAGAAGCTTTCGGTGAACGGGTCGACCAACCCAACCCCGAGTCCTCTACTAACCATATCGCAGACACTGAGGGCAAGCGTGCTTTCGATCCGGCGTTTGCAGGCAACTTCGTTTGCGGCCAAGACGGAGTCTAGCTGCATGCGAAGCAGACTATTGACGCCCAGCGAAATCAACGTCTCTCCATTGAGATCATTGGGGACGATTGTCTCCTTTTTACTCAACGGATGTGAAATCGGCAGAATGCATTCGGCGCAAAAGCGAGGTAGCGGCTCGATGAGCAGGCCTGGGTAGTCGCCAGTCGTGAACGCAATACCGAGATCGAAGTGATGAAGCGCCACCAGTTCGAGAACGGTGCGAGAAGAGTCATCATGCAGATAGATTGAAACATCGGGTCTGCTGGCCACAAAAGTTTGAATGACTTCGGACATGAAACTCATTGCCAGCGCTGTATAGCAAGCGATGCGGACAGATCCGAGTTGGGAATTGCGCAGGTCGTTTGCAACTTTGCCAATGCGGTCGATACCGTGGAAATGCAGTGACACCTCTTTATAAAGGATGACTGCCTCCGACGTCGGACGCAGGCGATTTCCAAACCTTTCGAACAGTTTAAAGCCTAATTCGTCTTCCAGATCTCGAATGAGCCTGCTGATCGCGGGTTGCGATATTCGGACCGTCTCTGACGCGGACGTCATGCCGCCGGTAAGCATGACTGCTCGGAAAACCTCTAATTGACGACTTTGCAGCATCCTCGAAATCTCTTCCTACCGAACAAGGCCTCTGCGACCGGATCATGCACTCGAAATACATGCACACCCAGGACGCAAACCATATCGAGGTTCAGAGCGACAAATGGAACCGGCCACCTATTGTCACAACGCTGGTCGACATGACGGCCCTCTTCGTCGAGTATGCCGAGAATTCCCTCGTGAAGGTGCCCTGATGAACGACGACGACAAGCGGAAGAAAAGCTGCCGAGTTTGCGGAGATGGTGGCGCTTTCTGACTTCGTGATGACCATCAGACCCACCGGCTGCTCAGAGCAAGTGGTTGGCTGCGTTGGGAAGTTTCATTCGAATATGGCCAACGAATGACAGGAACGATGGTTCGAGTCCCTTCAAGAGCTTAGATCGATCGATTGGCCTTCAGAAAGTCCAGAAAGGCCCGCATCCCCCCTCCGATATGGCGGTGTCTGGGATAGTAAAGGCAGAGGCCAGGATAGGGCGGCGTCCACTCGGCTAACGCCTGCCGGAGTCTCCCGTCCGCAAGTGCTTCCTCGGCCATCCATCGCGTGACATAGGCGAGGCCGCAGTCGTCCAGAGCCGCGGCCGGAAGAAGTCGGGACTGGTCGACCACGAGGTTGCCGGTCGTCGCCACGACGACCTCCTCGCCGCGGCGCTGAAACTCCCAGCGATAAATCGACCCGCCCGCCATGCGGAGCTGGATGCACTGGTGAAGCGAGAGATCCGACGGACTTTCGAGAAGCGGCGCATTGTCGAGATAGGCGGGCGATGCCACCACGATGTGCTGCTGGTCTGGACCGATCGGGATTGCGACCATCTCCCCGGGGACGAGTTCCGCCGCGCGGATGCCGCAGTCGAAACCTCCTTCGGCGATATCGACCAGTCGCCCTTCGGACCGGATTTCGAAGCGCATTGCCGGCTGCAGCTTCATGAAGCGCGTCAACAGCGGCATTAGCAACTGCTCGGCGGCGTTGGCGTCGCAGTTAATCCGTACAAGCCCGGACGGCGAGGCGGCCTGGTCGTGAAGCTCATCGACCGCCATTCCGATTTCGCTGAGCGCCGGCATGAGCCGCTCCGCAAGTCTCCGCCCAGGCTCCGTCAGCGAGACGTTCCTCGTCGAACGGTGGAAGAGCTTCACTTTGAGACGTCTCTCCAGTCCGGCGACTGCGTGGCTCAGCGCCGACGCCGTCTGGCCCAGAACTCGGGACGCAGCGCGAAAACCTCCGTGCTCGGCGACGGCAAGGAAGGCCGCTAGCTCGCCAGGAGGGAGCAAGCCCACTGTTCGAATTATCTCATCATTGCGTGTAACGGTGGTCATCTAGTTCATGAATGCCATGCGCTTATCTTTGGGACAAGTCGATTACTGAAGGAGTACAACAATGACTTTACCGATACCGTTCGGCTTTTCATCTACGGCCGCCGACGTTCTGGAAGGCGTCGACCTCGCCGGCCGGAACGTCATCGTAACCGGTGGCGCCGCTGGCATCGGGCTGGAGACGAGCCGCGCTCTCGCTGCCGCGGGAGCTGCTGTGACGATTGCAGCCCGCCGCCCGAATGAGGCGGAGAAGGCAGTCGCTGAGCTGAAAAAGAGTATGCCCGAGGCTTGGCTGCGTGTTCGCCGGCTCGACCTCTCCGATCTTTCTTCCGTCCAGGAATTTGCTGAGAACTGGAACGACCCTCTGCACGTCCTCGTCAACAATGCAGGCGTCATGGCCATTCCGGAAATCCAGCGGACTGCGGAAGGACGGGAGATGCAGTTCGCGACGAACTATCTGGGGCACTTCGCACTCACGCTAGCGCTGCGACGGCATCTAGCCAAGGCAAATGGTGCCCGTGTCGTTTCCGTCGCCTCGACTGGCAACCTGTTCGCGCCCGTGTTCTGGGACGATCCGGACTTCCGCTTCATTCCATACGATCCGCTGCTTGCCTATGGGCAATCGAAGACAGCCTGCATCCTGCTGTCCGTTGGGATCGCCAAGAACTGGGCCAGCGACGGGATAACGTCCAACGCGCTCAATCCCGGAGCGATTGCCACGGGGCTTCAGAAGCACACCGGAGGCCTGCGAACCCCCGAGCATTTGCGCAAGACAATAGAGCAGGGAGCAGCCACGTCGGTGCTGCTGGCGGGTTCGCCGCTCGTCGAAGGCATTTCCGGTAGATATTTCGACGATTGCCAGGAGGCCTCGGTCGTTGACGAGCGGGGATCTGGGCCCTTCAAAGGCGTGGCCAGATACGCCGTTGATGAGGACAACGCGGTCCGGCTCTGGGAGATCGCGACGCGGATGCTGGGGTTGCCACTGTGAGCGGAACACCCTGTCGACCTGTCCGGACCGGCAGGGTGCTCGTCGAGCGATGACCGGACGCTGATCAGGCCTTGGCCGCCACCGGAAGCCGGAATGGCGCGCCCAAGCGGTTGAAGGCGTTCATTGCGGCGATCGTGATGGTCAGATCGACGAGGTCCTTCGGTTCGAAAGCGGCTGCGGCTGCGGCATAAGCCTCGTCAGACGCGTGGGTCTGGCTGACGTTGGTCACCTCCTCGGCCCAGGCCAGTGCTGCTCGTTCCTGCTCGCTGAACAGGTGAGGCACCTCGTCCCAGACAGGAACAAGCGTGATCTTATCGACGGACATCGTCTTGCGCAGATCGCGGCTGTGCATGTCGATGCAATGGGCGCAGCCGTTGATCTGCGACACGCGCAGGAAGACGAGATGAATGAGCTCTTCAGGCAGGTTCGTTTTCTTGGTGACGTAGTGATGGACGCCGAAGAGCGCCTTGGCACCCTCGGGGGCGACTTCGGACCAGTTCATGCGGGACATATTGTTTTCCTTTCTCGTAGACACGGTTCTCCGTTCGCCGGAGAAACCGTCGTTGCTTGTGCTAGGTGAGGGGTAGTCTGGTAGGTAGCGCTACGGCTTGCGCGGCGTCGTCAGGGCGGTGTCATCAGTATCGACGACGAAGACCGCCAGCAGTTTCGCCGGCTCGGTCTTGCTGGCGTTGGCGCTGACGTCGTGGCGGTCGCCCGGCAGCTCTGTGAAGTTCTGGCCGGCAGTGAAGGTCTTCGTCTCGCCACCATTCACGGCGCTCAGGATCGCGCCTTCGAGAACCGTCGCATAGATCAAGGCGGATCTTGCATGCGTATGAGCGGAACTGTAGCCGCCGGGGCCGTACTCGACGAGCACGCCCTTGACGCTCTTGCCGGGAACGTCCGGGAGGGGATGCTCGTAAACCAGCGTCACCTTTGCGTCCTTCGTGTCGTACACAAGTCCAGGCTTGACGACGTCATGAGCGGAAGCTGTGGCCAGAGCGACCGCAAGTGCCGTAGCGGCATAGAAGATGGTCTTCATGATGTGCCTCTCTGCCTATGCCTTGAGCCATTCTGTGAGAGTGATCCGGCCCTTGATGTAGTCTCCGCCGGGAACCAGTGAGCCTGCGACAACGGGAGCGCCGAAGTAGTCGACGGCCTCGTCGGCTTTGACCGGACGAGCGTCGCCCCTGGCATCAAGATAAGTCCGGATGAAAGATTCGAACGGTCCCCGTTCAGGTCCGGCAAGGTCGACGGTTCCGTTCCTCGGCTCGCCGAGCGCGGCCTCCACCAGAGCAGCGGCGACGTCGTCGGCCGCGATCGGCTGGAAGTCGGTATCCGGCACTTTCACCGCGCCGTCCGCCGCATAAGCGCCGGCCAGGGTCTCGATGAACTCATGGAACTGCGTCGCGCGGACGATGGTGTACCCTTGGCCCGACGCCGCGACGGTCTCCTCCTGCGCCAGCTTGCCGGCCATGTAGGGATTGGCCGCGAGCTGATCGGCGTTGACTATGGAAAGGACGACGTGGTGGCGTACGCCCGCGGCCTTTTCTGCGATCGTCAGGTTGCTGCTCGACGTTGCAAAGAAGTCGGTTATCACAGTCTTGTCGAACGACATCATGTTGGAAACGTCGATGACGGCGTCGGCGCCCGCTAGCGCAGCGGCCAGTCCTTCTCCCGTATAGGCATTGATGCCGTTGCGGGAGCTTGCGACGACGGCCTCGTGGCCGGCATCCTGCAGCAGCTTCACTGCCTTCGAGCCGATCAGGCCCGTGCCGCCGATGACTGCTACCTTCTTTATCTTACTCATTTCTGCTTTCTCCTATGACGAGGCGCGATTGCCCGTCTTGCGTTCGTGGAGTTCGAGGAAGGCGCATCCGCGGGCGGCGATACCACCGTCGTCGTCTGCGCCGAGATCCGCCAGAAGGTCCGCAACGGACACCTTGGCGAGTTCTGCGCGATACGCTTTCTCGGCTTTCAGCATCGCGGCGTTGATCTGGCAGGGTTTTGTGAAATAGCGCTGCGGAAGAGGGTTCGGCCCTCGCTGGCGGATTTCGGCGCACCGGAAGGCGGGCGCCGGTCCCTCGACCGCGAGGACGATATCCAGGAGGCTGATTTCGCGTGGGGCCTTGGCCAGCCTGTAGCCGCCTTTCGGCCCTGGTGTTGTCGCGACGATGCCCGCGCCGGACAGCGCCTGCAGGTGCTTCAGCAGATAGCTTGTCGACACGCCGTGGAGTGCGGCCAGTGCTGCAGCCGACAGCACGCCGTCTTGCGACAGCCCCGCCAGGAATGCCGTGCAGTGGATCGCCTGTTCGACGCCTTCGCTCAGTTTCATGTTGCATCTCCTAATCGTGGATATAAAATGTCTATGATTTTGATCGGAGTCAACCCGTGATCACATCAAGTGCTCGAAATTGCGAATATGAGATCAGAAAACGGAGTTTCGACGGCTGGAAGTCCGCCCATTGTCACGATGCTCGCAAGAGCGGAAACAACAACAAAGGACATCGAATGACTACCAAGCTCGCACTCTCCTCGACGCCGGAAGGTATCGTCCCGGCGCTCCTTGCACACCTGAACTCGCTCGACGTTGACACCATGCTCGGTTTCTACGACCCGGAAGGATTGATCGTAGACGCCGCAGGGGTCGCTCACGTCGGCAGGGAGGCGATCGGCAGGGAGCTCTCCAAGTACTTCAGCCTCGGCCTTCAGATGTCGATCACGCAGCGTCACCTGTTCGTGGCGGGCGACATCGCGTCCCTCATTCTCGATTGGTCGTATATCGGCACGGCGCGGGACGGCACGAAGATCAACATGGTGGCGACCGCAACGGACATCGCCCGCCGTGGCCCGGACGGCCTGTGGCGTTACCTCATCGACAACCCGTTTGGCTCGATGCAGAGGAGCGCCGGCTGATGACGGATGCCGCGGAAGTTCTGACCGAAGCGACAGCGCTCGCATTCCGCGGCGTCCTCACAACCGGCGTCTACTGCAGGGCGACCTGCATCTCCCGTCCTCCCCGGCCAGAGAACATGCGCTGGTTCGGGTGCGTCTCCGACGCACAAAGAGCAGGCTTTCGCCCGTGCCTGCGATGCCGTCCCAATGATGAGGAATTCGCAAGGAGGAATGCCGATCTGGTCGCCGAGGCGTGCAAGCTGATTGATGCCGGAGACAGCTCGCCGACCGTCGCGGCGCTCGCGCACGCCCTGGGGATCAGTGAAGGGCACTTCCACCGAACGTTCCGTGCACACACGGGAATGACCCCGCGAGCATACATGCTCGAGAGGAGGGCTCAACTCGTCCGGGAAGGACTAAAACCGGGCAGGACCATTACATCGACGTTCTATGACGCAGGATACGGTTCCAGTGGACGATTCTACGCGGTATGCAGCCGCGCGCTCGGAATGGCTCCGGCAGACTACAGGGCGGGCGGGCGCAGGGAAACGCTGCACTTTGCAGTCGGCCAGACATCGCTTGGTGCGATCCTGGTTGCATCGAGCGCCAAGGGCGTTGCGGCAATTCTCCTTGGGGATGATCCTGCCGCCCTCCTGACAGATCTTCAGGATCGATTTCCAAACGCGAACTTTGTCGGAGGGGACGAACGATACGAGGACACCGTCGCCAAGGTTGTTGGAATGGTTGAGCGCCCAGAGGTCGGCTTCGACTTGCCGCTCGACCTGCGTGGGACTACCTTCCAGCGTCGCGTCTGGCTTGCGTTGCGAGATATTTCTCCGGGCGAGATCATCAGCTATGAAGATCTTGCAGCTAGGGTTGGATATCCGAAGGCCGGTAAGGCTGTGGCTAGCGCCTGCGCGAGCAATCCACTCGCCATCGCTATTCCCTGCCACCGTGTTGTGAGAAAAGATGGAGCGTCATTCCGCTATACCTGGGGAATCGAGCGGAAGGCTGAGCTGCTGCGAAGAGAGGGACGACATTAAATTGAAATCATGTTCTCGCACAACTGCGCCGCGGTGGTTGACCCGATTGTGGAGTGCTGCTGCCGAGCGAAACGGCTAATCGGTTACACCAGACCGTCTTGCTCCACCGGCTCGCCAGATTTCGATACGATTGAAGATCCGTAGGGCTCACGTGACAGGATGATGAGCGCATCGTTTGGTAGTGGGCGGGCGAGTTGCTTTGCTTCCTCCCAAGGTGCTCGCATCCAGACGTCGGTTTCCTCTTTCGTCAGCAGCAGAACAGGCATGGCCTTTTCGTGGATTGGCTTCACAAGATCGTTCGGATCCGTGGTCAGGAAGCCATAGAGATCGTCCGTGGTCATTCCATCCTTCACCTTGCGGACGCTTTTCCATTGCGGCACGTGGATACCGGCGAAGAACATCAGCGATTTTGCCTCGTCGCGCGCAAACCATGCATTGGGCACATTGCCACCGTCCTGTTGGCTCGCCGGATCCGGTTCGGCAAAGCTGGTGACGGGCACGAGACACCTGTGCTCGACGCCGAACCATCTCGTCCAGTGAGGCAGGTTGAGCTTGCGAACATTGGTCACACCACGGTCGGGCTCCATGCGAATGAGTTCGTTGATATCGACGGCCTTGCCCTTGGCCTTAAGCTTATCCGCTCTTGCTTCCGCAGCCTTCTTTTGCAGGAAAATCGGTGAGGGCAGGCCCCATCGCGCATGCACAAGCTGCGTCTTGCCATCCGCAGTGTTGCGGACGATGGGCCCCATTTGGTCAGGGTTCATCTGATACGCCGGCATCAGGTTGATAAAGCTCTCGGCATCCTGGGCCCATTTCGAGACCCAGTCCTTGTCTTCCATGCGATAAAGATTGCACATGGCAGCAATTCCTCCGTTGCGACCGAATGCAGTTTGTCCGGTGACGTACGCCTGCGTGTCTAGTCTAGCTTGTAAACGTCGGCATTGTCCTGCCGTTCCCGCAGCCCCTTGTAGGAAGCATGCCGTAGTTTACCGTCCCCAGTCGCGTCGCTGCAGCCGAGCATCTATCCAACACGCCTCCGGGATATGAGCAAACTCCCATCGCCTCTCTCGGATCGGTCCTGCGAGATCCTGCTCGCAACCCCATCGGAGACCCTAAAAAGATTGCCGCCGCTATCATCGAAGCAACCGACAATCCCACGGCGGCTCTACGGCTGGTTCTGGGTAGCGATGCTTATACCAATATAGCGACCGCGCTGTCCCAGAGGCTGAACCAAGTCGACGACCAGCGGCTCTCGGCCGCGTGGACAGATTTCACGTAATCCCATCGGGATATGCGAGCCCAATGCGGTCTCTTCACTGATGGCGCCACCACAGACATCTGCAGTGCCGCCATCTCTGATCCAGGTTCAACGCCGTTCCCGTCGGGATTGTCTGCGCTTCCAGATTTCATCGAGAGCCAATGCAACCAATTCCATCACGGCAGCCGCAGCACCGATCATCCAGACATTGCCAATCGCGATGATCCCGGCGCCGATCGCGCTGCCGATGGAAAAGCCGAGATACATAGTAGATGTGTTGAGGGAGAGTGCGACGGAGGCGTGGCTCTGTCCTCCAGCAACGATCAGTCGAGCCATCTGCGCGGGAAAGAAGGACCAGACACTGAACCCCCATCCGGCGACGGCGAGAAGTGCCAGCAAAACGGCACCCATGTCCGGAAGTACTGTGGCCACAGCCAAAGCGGCGAAAGAGAGCGCGAGCGCGATAAGCGAGAGCTTCGCAACCTTGAGCGACCCGAACCGATCGTTCAGTGCGCCGCCGGTGAAGACGCCGAGCGCCGCGAATACGCCCCAAAGCGTGACGGTTGCCGCAATGCCCCTGTCGGCTAACCCAAGTGTCTGCGAGAGATAGGGTGCGATATAGGGATAGGCCGTATAAGCACCCATCGACCAGAACAGCGTCACCGATAGGAGCTTCAACACGGGTGCCTGACGGATCACGCCGATACGCTCGTCGAGGCTCGCGATGACCATGTGAGCCCCCGCGTTGCGTCCGACACCTGCCAGGATGCCGATAATCGCGGCAGCCCCCGTGGCGGCGACCATGAGAAATGTCGAGCGCCAGCCAAATGCGTGGCCGATGATCGAGCCAAGCGGAAGCCCAAGTGCGATCGCGATCGTCATGCCGCCGCTGACGATGGCAAGTGCGCGTCCTCTTTTCTCTGCCGGCACGATCATTCCGGCAAGCGCGTTGGCGTTCGGCGCATAGAGACCGGCGGCAACCGCCATCAGGATGCGTGCAAATATCAGCGTGCCGAACCCGGGCGCGAAGGCCGCAACCAGATTGCCGCCCGTGAAGAGCATCATGGCAAGCAACAACGTGTCCCGCCGACGCAAGCCACCGGTGATGACCGTTGCGATCGGCGAGCTGAGCGCCAATACCAGGGTAAAGACAACAACCAGCATGGCGGTTGCCGACAGGCTCATGCCGAGATCGGCTGAGATGGTCGGCAACAATGGTGCGATCATGAACCCTTCGGTACCGATTGCGAAGGTCCCAAGCGCCAGGAACCATGCCGGTAGCATGGACGGCTCGGGCCCTCCGAGATCCCCGCCGTTAATGGGAATGGCTGATTTCAAGTCATGTTTCTGCAGCATGGTAACCTCCAGCCGAATGCCCGGCCGCCTTGTCCGCAACCGGGCCTCGGCCTGTCGTGTCAGACGGGGATCGGATTTGCGACCAGAGATTCGTTGAAGGCGTTGAAGAGCGCGTGCTCCCCGCTTCCGGGATTGTCGCGGATGGCCTTGATCTCATCGACATAGATCTCCTCGGCTTCGGTACCGAGACCCTTCATCGTCTTCTCGATGAAGATGTCTAGCGGCATTGCGCGCGGATCGCCGCTCTTCTTGATCAGATCGGTGTCGACCCATGGCGGCGCGATTTCCTGGACGCTGACATTGGTGTCGCGCAGCTGAAAACGCTGCGACAGAGCGTAGGAGTGCAGCGCAGCCTTGGTGGCGGAGTAGACCGCAGTGGAGGCGAGCGGCAGATAGGCCAGGACAGACGTGTTGTGGATGATCGTAGCCTTCGGCTGAGCCTTGAGATGATCAATCAGCGCAGAAGTCAGACGGATCGGGCCGAGTAGGTTGGTGTCGATGATCCGCCGCGATTGCGCGTCATCGATCTTTGCGCCTGCATCGTCGAAAGGCATGATGCCGGCATTGTTGACGAGGACATTGAGCGACGGATAGTCGCGGATCAGCCGGGCTGCTACGCGCTCGATATCTGAAGGATCGGCGATATCGAGCTCAATTCCTTCCATGCCGGGGTTGGCGGCGGTGACCTCGTCGAGCAGCGCCTTGCGGCGGCCGGCAATGATGACCTTGTTACCGAGGCGGTGAAAAGATTCCGCCAGTGCGCGGCCGATACCGGATGTGCCGCCCGTGATGAAGATCGTATTGTTCTCAAGTTGCATGAAAGCTCTCCTTTGGATCTGGGTTTCGATGGAAGCGGTGCTTCGATGGGAAGATCATGCCTCATAGCCTCGATGTCTGAAATGACATCTAAACGTCATTTTAGGACATACAGCTAGCATGATCGGGATGAAGCATTGTCAGGCGACGCGCTCGACCTTCGGGAAATCGAGGACTGTGCCCACTGTGTTGTTGACGCTGTTGGTGAGGATGTTGACGGCCACGTGGGCAATCGTCTCAAGGATCTCCGCATCGGTCAGACCGTAAGCTCTGGCTGCCTCAAGCGCTGGAGCCGCTCCCTGTCCGTGGGTGGCATTGATTGCCAGAGCGAGATCGAGAATCGCCTGGATCTTCGGATCGGACGTTCGCCCCTTTTGGGCATTGGCGCGGTCTTCGGCGCTGACCCCTGCCGCGCGTGCTCCGCCAGTATGTGCGGCGAGACAATAATCACAGCCGTTTGCGGTTGCGATGGCGATAGCGATCTGCTCCTGCGCCGCGGCGGAAAGGACGCCATTGCGCAGAAATCCCTTGCTTCCGGTATAGACATCGAGGGCTGCCGGTGCATGGGCAAGGACCCGGTAGAGGTTAGGGACCTTCCCCATGGTGGCCTTTGCCGAGGCAAAGACGTCTGCCACATGCGGCGTGACTTCGTTGTCTGAAAGTGTTGAAATTGCTGACATGTTTGATCTCCTTCAAGCGCCGCGATGATGCGCGGCAGGAGAGCGTCAAGCTTGTAACTTCCTGCTATCGATGGTGATGGCCTATCGCTATTGGCGGGCCGGGCTCATAGCGTGATCGGATCGAACAATTCGAGAAACTTCAGGCGGCGAATTCCTCGGCACGTTCACCGTCGATCATCCGCAAGCTGCGGCGAAGGCTTTGCGGCGGCTGCCCGAAGGAGCGTAGGAAGGCACGGCGCATTCGGTCTCGGTCGGCAAAGCCCGTATCCCTTGCCACAATTTCGATCGGGTGGCGACCGTCTTCCAGCATGGCCTTGGCTGCCTCCAGTCGCAGGCGCTCCACTGCCTTCGCCGGCGATTGGCCGGTCTCGTCACGAAACAGACGGCTGAACTGGCGCGGGCTGAGGCTTGCGGCTTCGGCGAGCTCCTCCACTGTCAGAGGATTGCGAAGATTCTCCTTTGCATAGACAAGAGCCCGGCGGACGCGATCCGAACGAGGCTCAAGTTCCAGCAGGGCGGAGAACTGTGATTGGCCGCCGGGCCGGCGGTGATAGACGACCATCTTGCGGGCGATAAGGCGCGAGAGTTCGGCGCCATGATCGTCTTCGATCATGGCGAGCGTCAGGTCTATGGCCGCACTCATGCCGGCAGAGGTCCAGATGTTGTCGTCATGGACGAAGATCCTGTCGTCGTCGACTGCGATTGCCGGGTAGCGCTCTCGCAGTGTTCTCGCATGGGCCCAGTGTGTGGTCGCGGTGCGACCATCCAGCAAGCCCGCTTCGGCCAAAAGGAAGGCCCCGGTGCAGACGCCGGCGACGCGACGCGACTGGCTCGCAGCATCGCGGATATAGGCAAGCAGTCTCGCAGGCGCAGGCTTAGGAACGAGTTCTCCGACAACCATCAGCGTATCGGGAAAGTCGCTGAGCGGTTCGGTCTCGATACGGATGCCAAGTGACGAGCGGATTGTGCCACCCTTTTCGGACATGACCGTCAGGCGGTACATTTCCTCGCCCAGCGCGTCATTGGCGAATTCGAAGGCAGTCAGGGCGGCCATGCCCATGACCTGGAAGCCATCTTCCATAATGAAACCAATGCGTCGCATATCGACTTCCGCCTCGGGTCCGTAATTGACGGACACGCTAGATCATAGAGCTCTCAGGCGTGGGCTTCGCCACGCTTCGTGACTTTCGCCTCCCGCGGATCAACGCCGCGAGGTTTACCATAGAGGCTAATATTGGCATCGCCCCAATATTTGAGTGCAAGCAGGATCGGCTCCATGCTGCGGCCAAGTTCCGAAAGGCTGTATTCGACCTTCGGTGGGACCTGCGCATAAACCTTCCGCTCGATCAGCCCGTCGTCCTCAAGCTCACGCAACTGATTGGTCAGCATGCGTGGCGTGACTTTGACGATATGCTTGCGGAGCTCGTTGAACCTCAACGTGCCGGACAGGAGGTGGAAAAGGACCACTGACTTCCATTTTCCATCGATAAGACCGATCGCCGCCTCGACCGAGCAGCCGGGGGAACAATCGAATCGGGAGTGTCTGGCTTTTGCCATGACAGTATCCTTTTTGATACTACGTGCGTTCTTTGTGCGTATTGCACTCCTGCGAATATAGACCATTTTGGTACCATATCAATCAGCAATCCCGCTTTGATCAAAGGAGCAAAATCATGAAAGCAATCGGTTACCAGACAGCAGGCGCCATCGAACGGGACGACGCCTTGCAGGATATCGAACTTCCCCGTCCGACGCCGGCGGGCCGCGACATTCTCGTCGAGGTCGAGGCGATTTCGGTCAATCCGGTCGATACAAAGGTTCGCAAAAACGCCAATCCGGAAGCAGGTCAATGGAAGGTTCTCGGCTGGGATGCCGTCGGCAAGGTGGTTGAAGCCGGGCCTGGCGTGAAAGGCTTCAAGATCGGCGACGAGGTGTTTTATGCCGGTTCGCTGATCCGACCCGGCGCCAACAGCCAGTTTCATCTCGTCGATGAGCGTATCGTTGGGGCTAAGCCAAAGACACTGTCGAACGCAGAAGCTGCGGCCTTGCCGCTGACGGCCATTACCGCCTGGGAAATGCTCTTTGACCGGCTGGATATTCGCAAGCCCGTGCCAGGTGCGGCAAACGCAATCGTCATTATCGGCGGTGCGGGTGGCGTTGGCTCCATCGCAATTCAGATTGTACGAGCGCTTACCAATGTAACAGTCATTGCCACGGCGTCGCGTCCGGAAACGCAGGAATGGGTGAAAAGCCTCGGTGCTCACCACGTCATCGACCATTCCAAGCCGCTTGCCGAACAGGTTGCCGCCCTCGGTATCGGCGCGCCGGCCTTCGTCTTCTCCACGACCGAAACCCATCGTCATCTGAAGGAGATTATCGAGCTCATCGCGCCGCAGGGCCGCTTCGGATTGATCGACGACCCGGACAGCCTCGATGTCCTTGGCTTCAAGCGCAAGGCTGCATCGATCCATTGGGAGCTGATGTTTACGCGTTCAATCTTCGAGACCGCCGACATTGCCGAACAGGGCAAGCTGCTGAACGAGGTTTCCCGGCTGATCGACGAGGGGAAGATCTACACAACCGTGACTGAGACGCTTTATCCCATAAACGCCGCGAACTTGAAAAAGGCCCATACGACGATCGAAAGTGGAAAGACCAAAGGCAAGCTCGTGCTCGAAGGTTTCGAGGCCAAGTGAAGAGGCGAGGGCGGAAGATTAGTCGTCTTGCCGCCCCGATCTTCGGGCGATGGTCACCGTGAAAGAGGATAGGACAATGGACGAGAATGCTTCGGAGGTTATTCACCTCGTTGCAAGGTTAAAGGCAAAGCCGGAGCAGCGGTCGGCGCTCTTTGATGCATTGAAGGCAATCGTGCCGGAAGTGCGAAAGGAGGATGGCTGCCTGCTCTACGATCTGACCGTGGACCGCGACGACCCTGATTCAGCCGTGATGCTGGAGAGCTGGCGCGATGGCACCGCTCTCGAAGCTCATGCGCAGGCGGCCCCGTTCCAATCGCTGGCGGCTCGTCTTGATGTGCTTCTTGCGGAACCGTTGCACCTGCAACGCCTTCAGCAGCTCCTCTGAAACCAGATATTGCCGAACTCGCGATTGAGTGAGGCAGGAAGGGTAATAACATGGCATCTCTAGCAAACAGCCGCATTCTCGTTGTTGGCGGCAGTTCGGGCATCGGCTTGGCCGTGGCAGAGGCGGCAGTCGCAGCCGGTGCTGCCGTCACGATCGCCTCACGGTCACGTCCCAAGCTTGACGAGGCGCTGAAGTCGCTGGGACCTCAGGCTCTATCCGCAGTTCTCGATACAGCGGACGAAAACATGCTCGAAGCCTTTTTCAGCGCAAATAATCCGTTCGATCATATCGTCGTGTCAGCGGCACAGACGCCTACGGGACCTGTGCGCAAGCTTGCGCTTGCAGACGCGCAACAGGCGATGGAGAGCAAATTCTGGGGCGCCTATCGCGTGGCCCGGTTCGCCCGGTTCACCGAACGTGGCACCTTGACCCTGGTCTCGGGTTTCCTCAGCGAGCGGCCGTCGGCCACGTCGGTGCTGCAGGGCGCCATCAATGCCGCGCTTGAAGGCTTAGCGCGGGGCCTTGCACTGGAACTCTCACCGGTCCGGGTGAATACCGTGTCGCCTGGCCTGATCGATACGCCCCTCTGGTCGAAAATGGACCAGGACGCGAAAGGCGCAATGTTTGCCAAGGTCGCGGCAAATCTGCCGGCAAAGACGATCGGGAAGTCGACCGACATTGCCAATGCAGTGCTTTTCCTCATGGCAACGCCCTTTGCGACCGGCTCCAATGTTCGTGTCGATGGCGGCGGCGCCATCGCATAAAACCGACCTCTTATTGAAAGCAAATTTTGCACCGGCCTTGTCCGTGCAACTGTCTCGAAACTTGCCCTTCCGGCCCAGCGCGCTCCGCCCGGCCGGGATCGATGGGCTGTGCTCTATGGAGATCTCGATGATAAAGAAAACGCTGTTGTTGCTGTCCGCCGCTGGCTTGATGCTGGCAGTCCCCGTTGGCCGCTCTTTTGCTGAAGATAAATCGCCTAAGCTTGAAACCGTCGCGACTTTTAACGACGCAATGCCGACCGGGGTTACCGTCGCACGTGACGGCCGCATCTTCATCAACTACCCACGTTGGGGTGACGACGTACCCTTCACTGTGGCGGAATGGATCGATGGCAAGGCGGTTGCCTACCCTGATGCGCAAATCAACAAAGCTGACCCGGTCAATCCGGCCAAGAGCCTGATTAGCGTCCAGAGCGTCGTCGTTGATCCGGCCAACCGTCTGTGGATCCTTGACACCGCGGCACCCGGTTTCAAGCCGCCGCTACAGGGCGGCGCCAAGCTGGTCGCCGTTGATCTCGCGACCAACAAGGTGGTCAAGACCATCGTCTTCCCAGCTGACGTTATCCTCGACACGACTTATGTGAATGATGTCCGTTTCGATCTGACCAGGGGTTCGGAGGGTGTCGCCTATGTGACCGACAGCTCCCTGACGGGTCCCGGCGGCATCATCGTTGTCGATCTTGCGTCTGGGAAGGCCTTCCGTCGCCTATCAGGCGACCCGAGTACGTCGGCTGACAAGGATTTCATCGCTGTCGTCGACGGCCAGAAGTTCATGAACCGCCCGAAGGGCGGAAAACCCTCGAAGATTCAAATCGCCAGTGATGGAATTGCCATCTCTCCCGATGGCGGAACCCTCTATTACTCGGCGGTGTCTGGACGACATCTCTATTCTATACCGACGGCGGCTTTGCTCGACCAGAACGTCAGCGGAAAGCAGCTTTCCGCCAAGGTCAAGGATCTTGGGCTCAAGGGTGCTTCCGATGGACTGGAGACAGATGACAAGGGCCGCGTCTACGGTGGCGACTACGAGCATGACAGTATCCGGGTGCTCGACAAGGGGAAGTGGTCGACGCTCGTCCATTCCCCTGAGATCCAATGGCCGGATACTCTCTCTATAGCGGCGGACGGCTACCTCTACTTTACCGCCAACCAGCTCGACAAGCAGGCTGGTTTCCATCAGGGCGTCGACATGCGCAAGAAGCCCTACAAGCTGCTCCGCATCAAGATCGAAGCTGGCCCGGTTCTGTTGAACAAGTAATTGGCGTAACTGATTTTGCATTACGATCAGCGGCGATGATTGCCCCCATCGCCTCTGATTTCAGCGGGTAACTCGTATCAAACCGCAGGAATGGCTGAGGCTCCATGACTGGGCGTCATTGCCTGGGGCAAGATCATCTCGAACACGGCCCCGCCGTCGGGATGGTTGCGAGCGGCCAGCGAGCCGCCGTGTGCTTCAACAATCGTCTTGCAGATTGAAAGGCCAACGCCCATGCCTTCGGACTTGGTTGTGAAGAATGGGTCGAACAGTTTTGTAAGATTGTCTTGTCGGATCCCAGTCCCGTTGTCGCGGACCGTCAGCCTTATGGTATCGTCTGAAACTTGATCGGTAACCAGCTTCAGTTCCCGCCTCTCCAGTGAGGTCTCGTTCATCGCGTGGATGGCGTTCGTGACGAGATTTGCGATCACCTGCTGCATTTCCACCCTGTTGGCGAGGACCACGTGGTCGAGTTGCGCAAAGATCGATTTGATGCGTGTCGCGGAAGATGTGACCTCTCGCTCCAGCAGTCCGATCACCTCCAGGATAAGCTCCTTGAGATCGACAGGTTCAGGTCGAGGCTGATTTCCTTTGATCTGCTCGCGAGTACGCTGAATGATCTGGCTGGCGCGCATACTGTGCTGCACAACCTTCTCGGCTGCGTTATGGGCTGCCTGTATGTCCGGCGTTTCAGATTTCAGCCAGCGGATGCAAGCCTGTGCGAACATCACGGCGGCACCAATCGGCTGATTGACCTCGTGCGCAATAGTGGCGGAGACCGCCCCCACGGTTGCCACCCGACCGGCACGGGCAAGCTGCACTTGGGCCGCAAGGAGTGCCTCCTTCGCTTGCTCACGCTCAGTCACATCGATCATCGCGCAAGCGACACGGTCAAGAGCGTCCCGATCCGTCGTCAGTGCTGCAATAAACAGAACCGTAACCGGTTTGCCCTCACGGGTCAGCAGATGTAACTCCTTCTCATAACGTTCAGCGCTATCCTCCACCGCCAATATCAACGAAAGAAACGTGTCCGCATTGGTCGGTAGAAACCGGCGCATCGGACCGAGGAGCTCTTCTGCCGAGCTGCAAGCAAATAACTTCACTGTGGCGTCGTTGACGTCAACAAAGTGTATGAGATCCGCGCATTCGTCGGCAGAGCCCGGATGACGTTCGAAGAAGTCTCTGACACTGCCACCATTGGCCAGAGCTATCTCATCGAGTTTCTCACGCAGCCTTGATAGGTCGAGTTCACAAAGGGAAACATGGTTCTGCTCAAAAATAGCGCGATAGCGCTTCTCACTTTGCGTGAGCGCATGCATGGTTCGGGCGCGCGCGCTCGCATCGAATGCGACAAGGCTCAGTCCGCCGGTGATCGCCAGGTAGAAACCGACTGCGAGGAGGCCGCTGGTGGAGGCAAGCGTCTGAGCGATCACAGGAGAAAAGGCGCCACCCACGATACCGCCAATGTTAAAGGCGAGCGAGGTGCCGGAATATCGGACACGGGCGGGAAACAAGCTCGGCAGCCAGGCGCCGAGCGGTCCGTTGACGAAGCCCATGGCACAGAGAGAAAGAGCCAGGTAGAGGAAGATCGTCGACAGCGAGCCACTGCTCATCATCGGCGATATGGCGATGCCTGACAGGATTGTACCGACGCATCCCCAGATCAATACTCGTTCGTGGCTCAGCCGATCGGCAAGCCAACTGGCGACGATGATCGAGCCTGCCATGAACAAGATGGCAATCAGCTGCACTCCAAGAAATTCAGCTCTTGTATAGCCGAGGCTTGTCGTGCCGTAGCCGAGCGCAAACGCGGTCACCACATAATAAAGAGAAAAGCATGCGACGACACCGAAAGCGCCGATGATGAGCTGGGAGGAATGATCGCGCACGACCTCAACAAGGGGCACGCGTGCGGGCTTTGTCTCAGCGACCGCCTCGGTGAATTCGGGGGTTTCGACCAGGTTGAAGCGCAGCCAGAGGCCAAAGCCTACAAGCGGAAGGCTGACGAGGAAGGGAATGCGCCATCCCCAGCTGGCGAACTCCGCCGGGGTCAGCGAAACCGTCAGCAACAGGAATAGTCCATTGGCCAAGAGGAAGCCGATCGGTGCACCGAGCGGTGCGAACATCGCAAAACGGGCCCGCCATCCAGGAGGAGCATTTTCCAGCGCCAGCAGGACAGCGCCTGTCCATTCTCCCCCGAGCGCCAAGCCTTGGCCGAAACGCAACAGACAGAGGAGGGCGGGGGCTAGCCAACCCGCGACCGCGTAGCTTGGAAGAAGGCCGATCGCAGCTGTTGAGAGGCCCATCAATAATAGCGACGCTACGAGGGTGGCCTTGCGACCCACCCGATCTCCAAAATGCCCGAAGACAACGCCTCCGATCGGCCTCGCCATGAACGCGATGCCAAAGCTTGCATAGGCTCCGATCAGCTCCAGCGATGAGACGGAAGCCGGAAAGAAGAGTGGCCCGAATATCAAGCTTGCGGCAGTCGCATAGATGTAGAAATCGTAGAATTCGACGGACGTCCCGATGAGGCTCGACACGAGAATTCGCGAGGTTACCGCGATCGGTTTGGTTGTTCCTCCACCTGTCGAACGGAAGGTGGAGGTCTCGGTTGGCAGGACATCGGCCATGAAATGTGTCGCTAAAATGATTGATCGGTCTGGCGAGATTTCTGTTAGCACTTCGCGGACCTGTCTGCACCTCTAAGGAGCAAATACCGCGTGGAGTAGGCGTTCTGTCTATGGCGCGTAAGGCTGAAGCTCTGTAGGAAGATTTGACGACGACGTTTCGTACATCCGCAAGCCGAGTTTGCCTGGAGAGAACGCATGACCGACGCAACACCCCTTGTTACCATCGTTGACGACGACGAAGGGATGCGGGAAAGCGTCGGCGAAATCCTCAGGTCCGTTGGGATCGCTTCGGTCGGGTTTGGCTCTACCGCCGAACTTTTGGCCGCGGCCGTGCCCGATCGCCCCGGATGCTTGGTTCTCGATGTGCGGCTGCCCGGGCTCAGCGGTCTCGAGTTACAGACCAAACTCGCGGCAGCCGGTAATCGGAAGCCGATCATTTTCATGACCGGGTATGGGGACGTCCCGATGACTGTCCGAGCGATGAAAGCGGGAGCGCTTGATTTTCTGCAGAAGCCATTCCGGGATCAGGATATCATCGATGCCGTAACTGCTGCGATCGAGAAAGATCGGGAGCAACGTTCTCAGTTGTCTGCAACGATGGAAATATCCAAGCTTGCCGCCACGCTGACGCCGCGCGAAACACAGGTCATGGATGCTGTCATCCGAGGTCTGCTGAACAAACAGATCGCCCATGAGCTGCAACTGAGCGAAATCACCGTCAAAATTCATCGCGGCAACGTCATGCGCAAGATGAAGTCGGGCTCGGTCGCAGACCTGGTCCGCAAGGCGGAGCTGCTGAAAGCCGGCTGACGCAACCAAAATTCACGAGATGCATTCGTACCTTTAGCCTGCTGGTCGGGCCTGTTTATGATCGTTTCGGCATATGGCCATACGATCGTATAACTATCGCGAGGCCATCGACAGGCTATTTACAGCGATGACTGAACGTGTTGCGGAAAGGACGGCGCCGGTGTTCCTCGGCAAGAAAACCATTGCTATCGTTGATGACGACGAGGCGCTGCTTGAGGCCACATCCGGTTTCCTCGAGGCAATGGGTTACGATGTCCTTGCCTTTGGATCTGGAGACGCGTTTTTGCAATCTCCAGACACGAAGCGCGTCGATGTCCTCTTAACAGACATCAATATGCCTGGCATGAGTGGCCTTGATCTGCAAAACGTCGTTCGCGCCCAGCATCCCGGTATTCCAGTCGTCATGATGACAGCATTACGGGACGACATGCTGCGGCAGCGCGCCATAACGAGCGGAGCCAGGGAGCTCCTCCAAAAGCCAATTCTCGCCGATGATCTCATTCGCTGCCTTGAGGGCGCCTGAGAAGCAGTGCCACTTTAACTTCAATCCTTTGGTCGAGAACAAGTCCCTGTAGACCACGCCCATCCATAACAAAAAACCTGTAAGCGCCGGCAAGAGGCGATTACAGGTTTGTCGGTCGTTCAGCCGTGAGACCAAGCGTCGCCGCGGGCATGCCGGCAGCGACGACTGTCGATATGTTTTCAGTGAAGCGTGTGTTTCGCCTCCGTCCGCTGAGGCTTTCGCCATGCGTTTGGCGTCGTCCCGAAGGTGCGGCGAAACACCTTGCAAAGATGAGCTTGGTCCGACATTCCGCAATCAAGGGCAATCTGGCTGAGGGAAGCGTCTGTCTGCGCCATCAATTGCTTGGCGAAAGCCATCCGGCGACCGAGAACATAGTCGTACGGCGACTGGCCGGCCGTTGCCCGAAAAGCACGAGAAAAGTGACTGCAGCTCAAGCGGGCAGTATCTGCGAGTTCCTCGATCCTGATCGTTTCAGAAAGGTTCTCTTCGATGAACTTTAACACCTTCTTGTACTGCCATGGAGCGAGCCCGCCACGAACAACTTCGGTGCTCGCGTCCGGGAAGAGGGCGGGCATCTTGGCGATGTCGGCATCCACAGCTGATGGGTGAACACCGGTGGCGATGCTGGGGCGCACGGCATCGGCATTGATTGTCCAAGATATGTTTGCGGTAGCGATCATCTCGTTAACTCCTTGGTTAAACTCAATGATCTCTTTTTGCCCAACGTACCTTGATTTGGCGATTGAACTCAGGTGCGCACAACCCCAAACCTTTGGATGGGGTGCCGCTGCCAAAGATGTTAGTCACTCTTTTCGATGGTTTGGATCGGCGTATCCCGAACCGGGCGACCGAAAGTTCTGGGGCCATCCAAGATCTGCTTTGACTGAAGGCAGAACTGCGACCGAAGTGACTTTGACGACGTCAACATGGTCCACGGGGGCGCCCGGATGATGCGAGTATGCCTCCAGGGTGGGAACCCGACTTGGCGATCAATTCGATGATTGTGCTCGCAAAGACGGTCCATCTTCGCCTTACGAGCAGTGAATGTATCGTCAAATATTCACGGCTGCGTCCGCTCTAGCTTTCCGGTGCCGTTCTTATTGCCTCTGAAGGAGTTTAAACATGAGCACTGAAAACACGACCGCGGTCATCACAGGCGCATCTTCTGGTATCGGCGCGACCTATGCGGATCGGCTGGCGAGGCGTGGTTACGACGTCATCCTGGTCGCGCGAAACAAGCGAAAGCTCGAGGCCGTCGCCGAGCGTATCCGCAAGTCTCACGATGCAAGGGTAACGGTTCTGACCGCCGATCTTACCAAGGACGCTGATCTCGCTACGCTCGAGGCGCGTTTCTCAGGCGACGAGAGCATTTCTGTTCTTGTCAACAATGCCGGCTTCGGTGGCGCCGGCACGCTTCTGGAGAGCGATATCGGCAAAATGGCCGAAATGATTGCCACCAACGTCACAGCCCCAACGCGTCTGACCTATGCCGTCGTGCCTGGCATGGTCAAGCGAGGTGGCGGCACGATCATCAACATTGCGTCCATTGTGGCGATCGCTCCGGAGCTGCTCAACGGCGTCTATGGCGGCACAAAGGCATATATGCTGGCCTTCACCCAGTCGCTGCAGCATGAGCTTTCCTCCAAGGGCATCCGTGCTCAGGCGGTATTGCCGGGCGCCACATCGACCGAATTCTGGGATGTCGCGGGCGTCGGCGTCAGCAACCTTCCGAGCGAGTGGCTGATGAGCACTGCGGATCTGGTTGATTCCGCCCTTCTCGGCCTCGACCGCCAGGAAAAGGTGACAATTCCTTCGCTCCAGGACGGTGCGGAATGGGAGGCATATGAAGCCGCCCGTCAGATCATGCTGCCGCATCTTTCAAATGTTCATCCGGCTCCGCGCTATGCCGGCGCATCCGAACTGGCCGCGTAAGGAGTTTGTCATGCCCACGAAGACAAACGCGCGCTCGGCCCGTTTCGATCTTGCGTCGATCATCGCGAAATTCCCGCAGGCGGCCGATACGCTTCTGATAGACGAGTATCTGACCGACACAGCCGCGGCGAGTTCACGCGTATTCCGTGTCTACAGAGGAACGCCCCCGCATTATCACCGCGGCTGTGACGAGTACCTCTACGTGCTCTCTGGCCGAGGGACCTTCTGGATCGAAGACCCTTCAACTGAGGCGGAATTCAAACCGGGAGATTTGCTCTTCTTCGAAAAGGGCACGGTTCATGCGTTGCCGAAGATCATTGAGGAGCCGGTCGTATTTCTGTCCGTGGACACACCACGCCGGGAGCCGAAGGATATCGTCTTCGTCAACAGCGATGACGGAACACCCGAAACCTTCATCGCGCAACGGGAACGCCCAGTGGTCTGAGCCCATGCAAGCTTTGCATCTGTCTCGGATGGCACTGTGTTGAATGCCGTCTGAAGCAGCGCCTCGTTGGTTGGCGCGGCTCATGCATCCGACGCAAGCGACGCAGTGTCTAGGACACTGTCCCGCTCCAAGCGTGAACCGTGATGACAGCGTCGGCAAACTGCTGTGGTGCCTCCCAGGGTAAATTGTGCCCACACTCAACGACCCGATGCTCGTGTCGAGCTTTGAACATGGGGGCATGATCCGCCGTTCCGCCTGGTTTCAGCGGGTCTTGCGTCCCGTCAATGGTGATCGAAGGAACGGTGATGGGTGGTTTGCTGGCTAGTCGCGTCTCCAGGTCAGCAAGCGCTGGGTCACCCGGTTCAGTCCCGAAATCGAAACGGTAGGAGTGGATAACTACGTCAACGAAATCAGGGTTGTCGAACGAGGCTGCGGTCCTGTCGAGCGTTTCGTCGTCGAATGCCCACGTCGGCGACCACTGCTTCCATAGGATCCTGCACAAATCGCGGCGATGCAGGGACAGGCATTCACGCCCGCGCTCGTGCTGGAACAGATGTTGGTACCAGACTGCCTGTTCGAGGCTGGGCTGATAGGCATGGCCAAGACGCTTTACATCGATGATGTCGTAGCCAGCATAGGACACCAGTCCAGCCACTCTTTCCGGCCACAACGCTGATGCGACACAAGAGGCAAGACCGCCCCAGTCGTAACCCGCCAGGACAGCCTTTTCGATGCCAAGAGCATCCAGCAGGTCGATGACATCCTTTCCAAGAGCGGCTTGTTGGCCACTGCGCATTGATGAGCGCGATAGAAAGCGCGTTGGACCAAAGCCGCGCAGGTAAGGGACGATCACTCGCGCTCCTGCGTCTGCCAGACGAGGAGCAACCTCGTCATAAGCGTGAATGTCATATGGAAACCCATGGCTCACCACCACAGGCCAACCTTCCGAAGAACCATGTTCGAAATATGCGATTTCTAGCGTGCTGGTATTGGCCGTCCGCATGAAGATCCTCTTTCTCGAATTCGTTGTAGGTAATCCCGATCGAGTGCTCGTTAGGCTACAGTGTAAATTTCCTCGAGCAAGCTCCCGGGAGGCGGCTATGGTGCCCTGTCAAGTGGTGGCGCATCTGTGGAGTAGAAACCGACGCTTGATCATTCTTCTTGCTGCAGAGTGGTTTCGCCCGTCCGGCGGGCCGATCTGGACGCACCGTTCGATGGGACGACCCGGAAGGATTGTTGGCCTTGTCACTGTGGACGGAAGCCTCAGCGCGCCCGAAGCAGGTGCTTTTCCCGCGAGATCTTGACGTCCGGACCGCAAATTAATGCATTAACGTCTGCTGGCCGCGTGGATCGTCCCACCGTAGGGTCGCGGCCAGCCAAGGCGGGACGAAGTCAAACCCGGCTAGATGTCTGTGAACGGCTCCGCCGCGCGCCACAATAGGAGGCGCGCAACGGACAAGTCAGCGCTTTATCACGCGGCCTCGATTTCATCGGCGAGCTGCGGGCGCGCCAGAAGGTCGTAGCTGGCAGCCGTCGTGACGTCAGCTTTGGGATTGTCGATTGCGCCGTCGAAGCGACCGACAACCTTGCCGCCGCTCATAAGAGATGCGAAGCCCGTTGGCGATGCTGCCGATTGCTCGTAGCCGACCATGAAGGCTTCACTCTCAACGCATTTGATCTTCACCCAATCGCCGGTTCGGCCGGAGCGATAGGGCTGACTGAGAGGCTTGCCGACGATGCCTTCGAGGGGCGATGTCACCTTAACTTGACATCGGATGCATGAGAGACTTCTGCCTTTCTGATTGGTCTCAGGCCATGGCTCCGGCCGCAGCTTTCCACTCTGCGATCGCCTGGATGCGGTGAACGCGGTTTTGGAATGCGGAGCGTTGTGAGCGGGGCGGGACGAAGAGGTTACGGAGAGCGGAGAAGGCAGAGACGAAGCGCTGAAGACCTCCCGGTGATCGGAAGCCTTGCATCATCCGCTCCCGTTTCCGCAGTGGCACATGCGAATTCTCGGCCCGGTTGTTTAAACCTTTGTGGGATCGGTGTTCGACGTGCGGCATGACCTGCCGTCGGGCTGCTCCATAGGAGCGCAACTTGTCAGTGATCATCCGCTTCTGTGCGATACCCTGCTTCTTCAGAAGACGGGTCAACAATCGTCTGGCAGCCTTGGTGTTGCGGCGGTTCTGAACGATTTCGTCGAGCACATACCCGTCCTGTTCGACGGCCCGCCATACCCAGTGTTTCCTGCCGGAAATGATGATGACGACCTCGTCCAAGTGCCACACATCGTTGCCGCTGGGCTTCTTGCGGCGAAGGCGGCGCGCATAATCCGGGCCGAACTTTTTTCCCCAGAGGCGGATCGTTTCATGGGAGACGGCAATGCCGCGCTCGAGCAGCAATTCTTCGACAAGGCGCAGGCTCAGCGGAAACCGAAAGTAGAGCCAGACCGCGTGGGCGATGATTTGGGCTGGGAAATGATGGCGCTTGTAGCTGACTGGCGAAGTACTCATGAACGTGCGTCTATCGCGGTCGCTCCTCATAAGACGTTACCGTGACATCGCTGCGCGCACTGATGGTTTGCCAATAGGAGCTGATGGGTAGCTGTAAGCCCTAAGACTGCAAGACGATACATTATTCCATATAGGTCAGCAATTTGATACAGCTTTGTATATCGGCGTTGCATCGCTCCTGAGAATCTTCTATATATTATCCTGTATGTTTCGCATCGAGCGATACAGGATAATGATATGGCATATAAAACAGAGCATATAACGCAGCAGTTGCGCGCTGCGCGCGAAGCGCAGAAAATGAGCCAGCGCGAGCTGAGCGCACGATCGGGCCTGACGCAAAGCCATATTTCTCAGATAGAACGGGGCACCATGGAGCCCGGTCTTGGCAGCTTGGTGGATGTGGCACGCGCGCTCGACCTCGAGATCGTCCTTGCCCCGAAAAAACTGACGCCGGCAATCCGCAATATCCTCGATCGCGCATCGGCATCGAGTGATGTCCTGACATCCGACCAGCGCAAGCTGGTGGGGCGCCTTGAGCGGTGGTTTGCCCAGCACAGGGGCGGGTTCGGTAGTGCTTCCGAGGCAGATACATTCAAAGATAGCCTCGCGCTCTTACGGCATCTTCCTCTGTCGGCCGAGGAGATGGACACATTCAATGAGGCGACTGCACGCCTCGACCGGTGGCAGGCTGATCCGCCGTCCCGTCAGGAACTGAGCAGGATCGCACATGCCGTGAGACACCTACGAAACGCCGCGGTGCACCGCGACCGTGACGACGCGGTCCCTCGCTCGGCCTATGCGCTGGATGAGGAAGATGATAATGCCTAAGTTCACGGTACTCGATGTCAGGCTGTATGGGGAACCGGTTGCGACCCTGACGAATCTGCAGGACGGGCGCACCATCTTCGCGTTCAACGATGCATATATCGAAGACGAAAAGCGGCCGACGCTTAGCCTGTCCCTGAAAGACCCGTTCGGGGCGCTCATCACGAAGTTCAGGCCGTACAACACGGTGGTCCCGCCCTTCTTCTCGAACCTACTGCCGGAAGGACCGCTGCGCAAATACCTCGCTGATCGTGCGGGTGTGAAGCCGTCGCGGGAATTCTTCCTGCTATGGATGCTCGGCCGCGACCTGCCTGGGGCTGTGACGGTGCATCCCTCCGAAGGGGATGACGCGCCTCCGGATGACGAGCAGGCTATTGTCGAAGCGCGGCCGAACGCGCTGCGCTTTTCGCTGGCGGGTGTGCAGCTGAAGTTCTCGGCCTTTAAAAACGACAAAAAGGGCGGCGGCTTGACCATTCCGGCCGAGGGCACGGGCGGCTCGTGGATCGTGAAGCTGCCGTCTCAACAATATAGTGGCGTGCCCGAGAATGAGTTCGCGATGATGACCATCGCCCGCATGATGGGTATGGACGTGCCTGAGCTCCAGCTGGTTGATCTCGACGCCGTGAGCGGCCTGCCTCAGGGGGTGGGTGAACTGCATGGGCAGGCGCTGGCGATCAAGCGTTTTGACCGCACGCCGGAGGGAGCGGTACATATCGAGGACTTTGCGCAAGTCTTCGGCGTCTTTCCCGACCACAAATACGATAGGGGCAATTACCGGATGATCGGCCGCGTGCTGGGGATCGAAACCAGCACGGCCGACGTGGCGGAATTCATCCGGCGTCTAGTCTTCAGCACGCTAATCGGCAATGGCGACTTGCACCTGAAGAACTGCTCGCTCATCTATCCTGATCGCCGCACCCCTGCGCTCTCGCCAGCGTATGACTTGTTGTCGACTATCCCTTACATCGAGGGGGAAGATACGGCGGCGCTCAATTTCTCCCGCACAAAAAAGATGGCGGCGCTGTCGAAGGATGAGCTGACGCATCTGGCTGCGAAAGCGGAGCTTTCCGAGAAGCTGGTGATCGACACCGCGCGCGAGACGGTTGAACGCTTTAGGACGGTATGGGAGGCGGAAAAGAAAAACCTGCCGATGGCCGCCAAGGTCATTGAAACGATCGATACGCACGCACCGAAGGTCGAGCTGTATCGTGAGTTCGCGAAGTAGTGTCTTGCGGCTCGGCATTCGATTTATCAAGCCTTGCTGCATATTCAAGGCGTTAGCCCATCCAAAACAGGATGGCCGTTGGTTCGAATCGCATCAACGCGATCGTCTAGTACATCTTAACTGATCATCCGATACCTAGTGGCTATCGTTCCTTCGCCAAGAAATCTATCAGAGCCCGGGTTGCCGACGAAAGACGCCGATGTGGGGCGAAAATTATCGAGAAAGCTCTTGTGCGGCCCTGAACGTTCTTGAGGACATCCACCAAGCGTCCCCGCTCGATAGAGTCTTGCACAATAAAGTCGTAGGTCTGGCAAATGCCCAGCCCGCTCTCCGCTAGACGCACAACACCGAGGACGTCGTCAAAGACTTGGATTTTTCCCGCAGGGGTCCAATCAAGATCCTTTCCGTCAATCCGAAACAGCCATGGTGCCGGGCGCCCTGTACTTGGCATTACGAACGGCAAGCACTGGTGTTTCGCTAAGTCCTCGACGCTTGTCGGGACACCAGCACGTTCAAGATATCGCGGGGACGCAACCAACCGCAGCGGTGCATCCTACAGTCTGCGCGCCAGCAGCCCACTATCGGGGAGCGGCCCAAGGCGGATATCTAGGTCGTACCCCTCCGCCACCAAATCAACGTTCCGATTGGTGATGCTCAACTCGATCCGAACATCCGGGAAGGCATCGGTGAAACGGTCCAGCATTTCTGGGAGCCGGTAGTGACGATAAGTAGTTGGCACGCTGATACGGACTTGGCCAATCAATGACGTTACTGCTTGACCTTGGATTGCCCGCTCTGCGTCATCGATCATGGAGAACGCGGCACGTGCCTGCTCAAGATAGCCGCCTGAGGGCTGTCCTGATTAACAATGGGAAAGCCTTTTCTACCAGGCTGTGTCAATGATCAATCAGGCGAACCCTTCCTTTAAACTCCTCGATAGCTGGACCTTCCGGGGATGGCACTGTCCCTATGCTGAGGCCCGTTTTTTGACAGGAAGGCCAGGTCTCACCGCGGATGGCAGTCTCGATAAGCGTCGCCGAGCAATGTAAGTTCGCCGCCGCCTTGTCGTTTGCGAAGTCATCTGGATCAGTGAGATGTGTGGTTATTTTCTTGTCAGTGTGCTGGCGAGAGAAGTTGTGCGGTAATGTTCCAGGCGTCGCGAAAACCTAGTGAGATGGCACCGTGCTCCATGGTCAACACAAGTGTGTGGGCATTATTTTCTAAGCCGAATTTCTTTTCGGAGACGCTCCAGGCTGGTAGCAGCCAGTGTTTGCCAGCGGCTTTTGCCGCCTCGGCAATCGCTTTCAGATCAGCAAAATCGGCCTCGCTGCGTTTGTAGGATCCGCGGCCGCGTCGAAGGGAGAGATCGCTCGGACCAATAAAGACGCCGTCCACTGTGTCGAGCGACAGAATGTGTCCGATATCTCTCAATGCACCGGCATGTTCGATCATTGGGTAACATCTGGTCTTGAAATCCTGATCAACGAACCATTGGTCATCCGGGCTGCCATAGGCTACGGTTCGACCTCCGGCAAAACTGCGCTCGCCATGCGGCGGGAACTTTGTGAAGGCACATGTTTTCTCTGCATGGGCAGCATCAAGAATGTGGGGAATGACTACAGCATCTGCCCCGAAATCAAGCGCCTGCTGGATGGGACCACGCTCAGGCGCCAGTACCTTGGCCAGAACCTCCAGTTCCAAACCCTTGAGAACCGGGATGAACTGTTCAAGTGTGCAGAGGTCAAAACTACCGTGCTCGATATCGAGCACGACAGCAGTGTAGCCGATGGAGGCAGCAATTTCTGCTGCTGCGATGTTAGGCCCGGAGAGCCAGACGGCTGATTTATGTCCGGATTTTTTTGTCATGCGACGGTATCCCTGATCTGAAAACGGATTGGTTGGCGCGTTTGTCCCAGCACCTGTCTGGCGGCGTTGACGGTGAACCGAAACAACCTCTTCGACCTCTTCGCATGTCAGGCGAAGCGGTGGTGCAAGGCCGATAATGTCGCCCTGCGGCATGGCGGGGGCAATGATGCCTCGCTCACGTGTCCTGTCCTCGGCTGCCATCGAATGCAGCGAGTATTGCAGAGCCGGACTACATGATCGGGCCAAAGATAGCTGCTGCGCAGCCCGTCCGGTCCGATCCTGGATTGAATTTAGTCCATCCGGTCTTTCACAGCCCGGGTCACGATATAGCTAAAGTAGCGCTGTATACCGATTTCCATAGCCAGCATTCGGTCGACAAGCCGTTGATAACTGTCGATGTCAGTCGTTTCCACGGTCAGGAAATAATCGACGCCACCACCTACTGACCAGCAGGACACGATTGCCGGTATGTCACGAACGGCGCTCTCGAAGCGTTTGAAATCCGCATGGCGATGGCTGGCCAGTGTTACTTCCATCAGCACCCGAACGGGCGATGGCTGTTCCGCTCTCGATATGCGGGCGTGATAGCCGGTAATCACGCCTTGTGCCTCAAGTCGTTTCAATCGCACCCAAGCAGGGGTGGCCGACAGGCCGACGGCATCCGCCAGCGCCTGTTTGGTCAGGCGCCCATTGCGCTTCATGGCCTCGATAATGCGCAGGTCTATTGCATCCAGTTTCAGTTTTTCCTCCATGGGCCGCCTCCACAGTTGCGACGTAGCCCAATTGGGGGTGGCTCGAACATGTTTTTATGACGGACATCGAAACATGCTTGACTGTGATTTATACATATGAAATGTTTTTTGCACAAACATAAAACAAGAGGGCGAACTTATGTCACTGTCGAAACCGGCGTTACGTGCATTATTTGCATCTGCGGCGATGGCTCTTCCCGGATTGGCTGTAGCCAATACGCTGAATGTGCAGATTACCGCTGATATCAGAAGCTCCCAACCGGGCATAAACCGCGATGCTGGTACGGATTCCGTCATGCTCAACGTGGTTGAAGGACTGGTTGCTGCAGGTGAAAAGGGCCAGATTCGCCCGATGCTGGCCAAGGAATGGACGGTATCCGACGATGGCAAGACCTATACATTTATGCTTCGTGACGGCGTGAAATTCCACAATGGTGAGACGATGACCGCCGCCGATGTGCAGTGGAGCCTTGAAAAGCTCATTCGTGATCCGGAATTCAGCTGCAAGACATTCTTTGACGGCAGCCGTGACGCCAAGGTGGAAACAATCGAGGCGAAGGACAACACGGTTGTTTTAACGCTTGATCGTCCCGATGCGATGTTCCTGAATTATATGGCGCAGGCGCAGTGTGGCTCCACCGGTATCGTGCACCGTGCGTCATTTGGAGACGACGGCAAGTGGAAGGCGCCAATCGCCACCGGCCCGTTTGAGTTTGGAGAATGGAAGCGCGGGCAGGGACTGACCCTGAAGAAGTTCGCCGACTACTCCATCTCAGGCGAGCAGCCCGATGGCTACGGTGGTCGCAAGGAAGTGCTTGTTGACGAAGTGAAATATGTTGTGGTGCCGGACACCGCAACAGCGGTGGCTGGTCTTAAAAGTGGCGCGCTGGACGTGCTGCCCTACCTGCCGCCAGGCGAAGCCGCAAAGCTGAAGGACGAAAAGGACTTCGCCATTGTTGCAGCTCCCCACGGTGGCCTTGTGACCATGCTGTTCCAGACGGCTGATCCGTTGATGTCGAAGGTCGAAATGCGCCAGGCAGTCATTGCCGCGCTGGATACGCCGCAGATCGTCGACTCCGTAACGTACGGACTGGGTGTTCCCAACAATTCGCTCGTTGCATCTGGCTCGCTTTATCATACGGCGGCGCAGGACAAGGGTTACACCTATGATCCTGATGCCGTGAAGGCACTGCTGGCCAAGGCTGGTTACAAGGGCGAGAAGATCAACATTCTCACCAACCGTCGCTCGGCCATCAACTACGATACTGCAATCATCGCGCAGGCCATGTTGCAGTCCGCCGGTATCAATGCGGAAATCGAAGTTCTTGAATGGGCAAGCCAGCTCGACCGTTTCAACAGCGGCAAATACCAGATCATGGCATTCAATTATTCCAACCGCACCGATCCGGCGCTCGCCTATCAGACGGTTGTCGGTTCGAAAGCCAAAAAGGCCAATGCCGTCTGGGATGACGCTGATGTCAGCAAGCTCGTCAACCAGGCGCTACAGGAAATCGATCAGGCAAAACGTCAGGCAATCTTTGATGATCTGCATGCCCGTTTTCTGGATCAGGCACCGTTGGTGATGCTGGCCAACGGCCTCGATGTCGGCGTGTCCGGCCCGAAGATAAAGGGATATCGCACCTGGCAGGGCTTCGCCCGCTTCTGGGGCGTTGAGAAAACCCAGTGAGAATGACTGGCGGATACTGACCATGCTGAAATTTGCCCTGAGCCGACTATTGTCGGCAATTCCCACCCTGTTCATCGTGTCGGTGGCGGTGTTTGGCCTCATCCGCCTGATACCCGGAGACCCGGCCAGTCTGATGCTCGGCGATCTCGCTGATGCAGATGCACTGGCTGCCGTCCGCCAGTCGATGGGACTGGATAAACCGGTGCCGCTGCAATTTGTCATCTGGCTTGGCAATGTCCTGCAAGGTGATCTCGGTCACTCCGTGCTGAATGGTCAACCGGTGCTTGACCTTGTGCTGCAGCGGTTTTCGACCAGTGCTTGGATGGTGCTGATTGCAGTTGGTCTTTCCGTTTTGATCGCCGTGCCACTCGGCATGGCAGCGGCATGGAAACAGAATGGCGGCCTTGATCTCGCTAGTGTTGCCATGTCGACATTGCTGCTTTCAATCCCGACCTTCTGGTTGGGATTGATGATCCTGCTCGGTTTCGGCCTCAAGCTCGGCTGGTTGCCGGTGCTGGGTTATGTCTCGGTCACCGACGATCCGGTCGCTGGATTGATCTATCTGATCATGCCGGTGGCAACGCTGGTGCTGCACGAGGTGGGCATTATCGTTCGTATGGCTCGTGCCTCGACGCTCGATGTGCTGCGGCTGGATTACATTACCCATGCTCGCGCCAAGGGGTTGGGCGAGGCGGCGGTGCTTCTGCGCCATGCGGCACGCAATGCCTTCGGCCCGACCTGGACGCTGATCGGTCTTATCCTCGGCAATCTTCTCGGCGGCGTTGCCGTGGTGGAAACCGTATTCACCATTCCGGGTCTCGGCCGACTGATCGTCGATTCCATCTATGCTCGTGATTACGCTGTCGTGCAGGGCTGCCTGCTGTTTGTGGCCGTCACCTATCTGCTCGTCAATCTGCTGGTTGACCTGCTCTATCCCCTGTTCGATCCGAGAGTGACTGCAGAATGAAACGCCATCAACGAAACCGTATCCTCGGCGGCGCCCTTCTCGCCTGTTTTTTCGGGGCGGCGCTTGCCGGACGCATCTGGACACCTTTCGACCCGATGCGCATCGATCTGCGCTCCAAGTTGCAGGCGCCGGACGCTACCCATTGGCTTGGCACCGATGAATTTGGCCGCGACGTCCTGTCCCGGTTGATGACGGCTGCAGGTACTAGTGTCTCAATCAGCCTTGTGACTGTGTGCATCGCCGTTCTGGCCGGCGTGTCGTTTGGTGTTCTGGCGGGTTATGCTCGTGGCTGGACGGACCGCGTCATCATGGCATTCAACGATGCGCTACTGGCGTTTCCCAGCATGTTGCTGGCGCTGGCGCTGCTATCGATTACCGGCGCCAATATGTACGGCATCATCCTGGCGCTAGGCATTGCCTATACGCCCTCCATGGTCCGTGTGGTGCGTGGTTCGGTGCTGTCACTGCGTGGACGAGAGTTTATCGAAGCGTCCCGTATTATGGGCAATTCGGCTGCCTATACCATGTTCCGCCATATCGTGCCGAACTGCCTCGGTCCGGTGATCGTGCTGGCAACCTCCATGTTCGGATCGGTGCTGCTAACCGAAAGTGCACTTAGCTTTCTTGGTCTTGGTGTGCCGCCACCAGCGCCGACCTGGGGCAACATGCTGGCCAGTGGCCGTCCGCATATCGCGGAAGCCGTATGGCTCGGCATCTTCCCTGGTCTCTGCATCTCCCTGTCGCTGCTTGGCATAAATCTGTTCGGTGATGCGATCCGCGACCGTTTCGACCCCCGCATGCGAGGACTGTAAGCAATGAACCAGCCTCTCATTCAGGTCGAAAACCTTAGTCTTTCCGTGAAAGGAGTTGATGATCACCGCATCGTTCGCGATGTTTCATTCAGCGTTGGTGAGGGTGAAATCGTCGGTATCGTCGGCGAAAGCGGTTCGGGAAAAACCATGGTGGCACGCAGCCTCATGGGTCTCCAGCCACCGGCGATTGCCATTTCTGGCGGTGATATCCGTTTCGAAGGCCGCTCTGTACCATCGATGAAAGGCAAGGAAATTCGCGCATTGCGTGGCTCTCGGCTGGGCATGGTGTTTCAGGAACCGATGACCTCGCTCAATCCGTCGATGACCATCGGCAAGCAGCTTGAAGAGCCACTGAAACTGCACATGCGGCTGGATGCTGCGGCGCGGCGCGCCAAAATTCTCGAGATTTTGCGGCGGGTTGGCATTCATGATCCCGAAGGTGCCTTGTTGGCATTCCCGCACCATTTTTCCGGCGGCATGCGCCAACGTATGATGCTGGCATCTGCCATGCTGCTGCGACCATCCCTGCTGATCGCCGACGAGCCCACGACCGCGCTCGATGCTCTGGTGCAGCGCGAGGTGCTGGAACTGATGCTCGAGATGGTGCGCAGCGAAAATACCGCACTGTTGATGATCAGCCACGATCTGCCGATGGTGGCGCGCTACTGCGACCGCGTCATCGTCATGCGGCATGGCGAGATTGTCGAGCAGGGGCCGGTGACGGATATCATCTCCAATCCGCGCCATGATTATACACGCGAATTGCTGCAATCCATGCCGATGCGTGGGCCGCTGAGAGACATCGATCCGCAAGCGAAACCGGTTATGGAAGTGCGCGGCATAGAGGTCACATACACTGCCCACGCTGGCTTTATGGCGCCGCAAAAGACCAAGAAGGCTTTGCATGGCGTCGACCTTGTCGTGCGGCCGGGTGAAATCGTGGCGCTGGTCGGTGCCTCCGGTTCCGGCAAAACGACGCTTGGCCGGTGTATTGCCGGGCTGGTACCTGCGTCCGCCGGCCGTATTTTCTTCGCCGGTGAAGAGGTGAAGCCGGATTCGCCCGCATGGCGAAATTACCGCCTTAACTGCCAGATGATCTTTCAGGACCCGTTCGGTTCACTCGATCCGCGCATGAAAATTCGCGACATCGTCGTAGAGGCTTTGCGTCACGACACCACCTCGAGGCGGGAAGAAAAGCTGCGCCGCACGCGCACCATTCTGGAAGAAGTAGGGCTCGACGGGCGTTATCTCGACCGGTTCCCGCACGAGCTTTCCGGTGGCCAGCGTCAGCGCGTGGCAATTGCACGTGCCATTGTCGGGCGACCGCAATTTGTGATTGCTGATGAGGCGGTGTCGGCACTTGACGTTACCGTGCGCGCCAGAGTGCTGGAACTGCTGGCTGATCTGCAGAAACGATATGGTTTTTCGTGCCTGTTCATCAGCCATGACCTCGGTGTGGTCGAACAGCTCGCCGACCGGGTGGTGGTGATGCGTGATGGCGCCATCGTTGAGCAAGGCACCCGCGACGACATTTTTGATGCTCCGCGATCGGAATATACGCGCGCCTTGCTTTCGGCCATCCCAACCCTGACCCGCACCGAAACTGGCGTTTCGCTGAACTGGCGTTTCGCAGAAATGGAAAAACAGCAGGCGGACGTATTGCAATGAAAATGACAGCAGTAACCGCGGATCTGCCACAGGCAACGCCCGCCTCGCGTGGCACGGACCCGGCGATAATCCTTGCCATGCTGGATGAGATCAAACGTCACGATCTCGAATTGCATAGCCTCCTCATCTGGCAGGATGGCGCGCTGATCACCAGCGCTTATTGGGCACCGTATTCACTTGCCCGCCCGCATATGATGCATTCCGTAACCAAAAGTTTTACCTCCATGGCTGTTGGTCTGGCGGTGTCGGATGGTCTGCTGTCGGTCGATGATGCGGTGCTGCAATTTTTCCCTGATTATGCAGGACCGGTCGACGATAATCTGCGGGCCATGAAGGTGCGGCATCTGCTGACCATGACCAGCGGTCATGGCCGTGGTATTTCCGGTGGCTCCTGGCGGCGGGTGCTTTCAAGCTGGGTGGAGGATTTCCTGCGCCAGCCCAGCCCCCACAATCCCGGTGAGGTGTTCGTCTACGACAGTGCCGCAAGCTACATGCTGTCTGCCATCGTGCAGCAGGTCACGGGGCGGTTGATCGCGGATTATCTCTCAGAGCGGATATTCCAGCCGATGGGCATGTCTGCCAACATGACGTGGGATACGGGCACTGACGGCGTCAACACCGGCGGTAATGGCCTCAGCTGCACCAGCGAGGACATGTTGAAACTCGGCATATTGCATTTGCAGGGTGGCGAATGGCATGGCCGACAACTTTTGCCGCGCCAATGGGTGCAGGCGGCAACCGGCATGCAGATCCGGGATGTGGTGATGGGTGTGTTTACCGGAGACCATTATCTCGGCCCGGACGAAGTTGGAGATGGTCAAAAGGTTAGCCGGCGTGAAGGCTACGGATATCAATGGTGGCGTGGTCCCCATAACAGCTTTTCTGCCAATGGCTTGTTTGGCCAATATTGTATCGTCCTGCCGGACGAAAATGCCGTCGTGGGGTTCACTGGCGGCTTGGAAGACAGTGATCGCCGTGTCCATCAGCTGATCTATGAATTACTGCGTCCAGCGCTCGGGAAGGGTGGCGGCACAACTGAGAGTGCTGAGAAGCTGGACGTGCGGCTTGCTAGTTTGAAGCTTGTAAATTATGCAGACAAGGCGTTTTCGCCGGACAAGGTACCGTGCGGTACATGGATGGTCGAGCCCAACGATCAAGCTATCGACAGCGTCGCTCTCGCCACCAACAATAATGAACTGAGCGTCATTCTTCGTGACGCCGACGGTGAACATCACCTCCGGGCCGGATGTGGTTTTTACATTGAAACTGTCACCTCCATACCCGGCGCGAGGCTGCACCATTCCTATCAGCCGGCGGGAGGATTGAGGGTCTTGGCCTCTGCCCGTCTTCTTGAAAGTGAGGGTGCGGACACTGTTCTGGAAATGGACTGGATATTCGTTGAAACGGCGTTTCGCGATACTGTTCGCTTACGTTTTGCAGATGGCTCTGTGACCCTTTCGAGGCGGGTGAATGTCAATTCATCACAGCTTGAATTACCTGACCTCAAGGGGCGACTGCTAGAGCAGCATACAAGGGAGAAACAGCATGGTTGATGATGAGCCGGTTGCGATTTCCCGCATGACGCATGAGACATTTGCGGCGCGTATGAAACGCCCCGCAGTCATTCTCATTCCACTTGCCTCGCAGGAAGAGCAGGGGCCGCATGCGCCAATGGGCGATTTCATGCTGACCGAACGGCTGGCGGAAATGAGCGCCCGGGCGGGCGACGGGCTGACAGCACCTGTGCTGCCGTTTGGTCATGCCGAATTTTTCCGTTCCATTTCCGGTGGAATTCAATTGCGTGCTGCGACGTTTACCGCCGTGCTTGAGGATATTCTGACTTCCCTCCTCGACCACGGTCACGAACAGTTGCTGATTTTCAATGGGCACACAACGAATGCACCACTGATCGATCAGGTTTGCCGCAAGTTGCGCCGTGAAAAAGGCGTGCTGATACCGGCACTGAACATCTGGCAGAGCCTGCCGGATAGCTTGTGGAAGACACTTTACGGTGATGATGCAACGCGTGTTCGCGGTCACGGCGGCGAACCGATGACCTCGGTCTATATGCATCTTTTTCCCGAACTGGTTCGAACCGAAGCGATGCGCGATCCCGCGCCGCGTGGCAGCGTGTTCGGTTTGCCTGTTGGTGGTGTCTCTGCCACGCGTTTTGAAGGAATACCGGTCCAGATACCGCTTGATTGCACCGAGGTCGATCCGGCTGGCATGCTCGGTGGTCGGGCCTCATTGGCAAGTGCAGAAAAAGGTCAGGTGATCTGTGACCATATTGTTGGACATACTGCGCGGCTGATGCGCCATCTGGCCGGTTTTGATCCACGAAATGCTGTACAGCCATTTGAGGCATCTGCCCCAAGGCCGTCGCAAGGAGAAAGCCATGACTGAATTACGGATCGGTGCAATGCCGGTTTCGCCTCCGCAGGAGGTAATCGAGGCGTTGCAGCAGATTGAAACCGCCAGTATCGGGCATCTGCGTCACACCGGTTTCATGAGTGGTTCCATTCAGGCAGTCTTGCCGCAACAACAGGCCTGTGCCGGGGCTGCTGTTACGCTCGCCATTCCCGCCATGTGCTCGACGCTGTTGCATTACGCGCTGAGCCAGGTGCGCCCCGGCGACATGCTGGTGATCGACCGGCTGGGCGACAGCCGCCATGCCTGCCTTGGCGGTGCGGTTGCACGGGCTGCGCGTATGGCCGGTGTTGTCGGTGTCATCATTGATGGCCCGTGCACGGATGTCACGGAAATCATTGCCGAAGGGCTGCCCGTTTGGTGCCGCGGTGTTTCGTCTGTCACGACCCGCCAGCTTGATCTTGGTGGCACATTCAATCGTCCAATTGCTTGTGGTGGTGTGCCGGTTTTGCCGGGCGATATCGTGTTGGCGGATGCGTCAGGTGTGGTGGTGCTGCCGGCAGATGAGGCAGCAGACATCGCTGAGATCTGCATTGCCCGTGAGACACGGGTTGCCCGAACCATGCAGCGGCTTCTCGATGGCGAAAAGCTCGGTGACATCACCCGCGCGGTGGACAAGGTGAATGCGCGCCTCAACCCAGGCGCACCGGAGGGAACACAAAAATGACCCCGTTTTATGGCCAGTTGCAAGATGTCACGATGGAGGGCGTGCTTTCGGTGATTGCACCCCGGGTACCTCTGGTGCCGATGGTGTTTGACAGCCCCCATAGCGGTCTCGACATGCCCAAGGGATTCAAGCCTGCTGTTTCCGCAGAACGTGTGAGAGTGGCGGCAGACACGCATATCGATGATCTGTTTCTGTCGGCATGCGATGTCGGTGCGCCGCTGCTGAGTGCACATTTTCCTCGCAGTTTTCTCGATGTGAACCGGTCCCTGCTCGACATGGACACGCAGCTTCTAGACGGTGATTGGCCTCATCCGGTGCGTGAAAGCGCAACCGCAAAACGTGGCATGGGGTTGATGTGGCGTTATGCCTGGGGCGATGAGCCAATGTATGCCGCACTCATGAGTGTGGCCGAAGCTGAGGCGCGGATCGCCACTTACTGGGAACCCTACCACGAACATTTGGCTGGCCTGCTGAACGCCATCTACAGCCGGTTTGGCCGCGTTTATCACATCAACTGCCATTCGATGACCGCTGTTGGCCATGCGATTTCGTCTGATCCGGCGGGAACGGTGAGGGCAGATATTTGCCTTGGCGATCTGCATGGTGGGTCGGCCTCCGGCGAATTTATAGCGCTGATCACCGAAACTCTCGAAGCGGAGGGGCTGGTCGTTGCGCTCAACAAGCCTTTCCGCGGCGCAGAACTGGTTGCGGCCTATTCGAACCCGGCCCTGCAACGCCACAGTGTGCAGTTCGAGATCAACCGCAAGCTCTACATGGATGAGACAACGCGCGAGCGTAACGATGGTTACGAGGCATTAAAGGGTGTGCTTGCCCGTATGAACCGCGTGCTGGCCGATTACGCCAGCCAGCAACCACCGAAAAAACTCTAAGGGGAATTGTCTCATGTCTGTCACGCAAAAGGCTGTGCCACTCAATTTCTATCGTCGCGGCCGCACGCCGATCTTTGCGTCGCGTATGGATCAGCGCTTTTCGTGGTGCTGCTATATTCCGGAAGGATATGATCCGGCCGGTGAAATCGTACATCCGCTTGCAGTCCTCGTTCACGGCAGCCTGCGCGATGCTGATATCCTGCGTGATGAATTCATCGACTTTGCCGAACAACACCAATGCGTTTTGCTGGCGCCGCTTTTCCCGGCTGGCATCGATGATCCTGATGATCTGCACAATTACAAACATATGATTTATCACGGCATTCGTTATGATCTTGTTTTGCTGGATATGATCGATGAACTGGCGACACGCTACCGTGTCGAAAAAGACAAGGTGCTGATGCACGGATTTTCCGGCGGCGCGCAATTTGCCCATCGTTTTCTCTATCTTCACCCGCACAGACTTCGCGCCGTTTCGGTGGGTGCGCCGGGTACCGTCACGCTTCCCGATGATCGCGCAAAGTGGTGGGTCGGTTTGAACGGCATGGAAGAGATCTTTGGCCAGCCCATTGATATTGACGCGATGCGTCGGGTGGCTGTGCAGCTGGTTATTGGTGACGCGGATATCGAAACCTGGGATGTCACCGTCGGGCCAAAATCACCCTTCTGGATGGAGGGCATCAATGACAGCGGCGAAACCCGCGTTGAGCGTTTGCGCACCCTGGAAAAGGGCCTGAAGGCGATTGGTGTCGAACCGCGTTTCGATACGGTTGCCGGCATCAGCCATGATGGCACCGGCATTCAGCCGCCCGTCAAGGCATTTTTCTCGGCAGTTCTCAAAGACTGACAAAAGTTTGGCCGGAGACTACGAAGTTGGTCAGTCTGTGGCCTGAACAGATGTGGCGACCCACCGCGCCACATTTTTTGTGCCCTCAGGTTCACCAATCGTGACACAGCGCGTGTTGACCGCAAACTCCGGCCTCTCAACGGTTACACTGGCGCGTTGCATACCAATCGTCGCGTGGAAATGCGCCTGCTCCGGGCTGGAGATTTCGCTCTCCGTTTTATGCAGTGTCACTTCCCCGGTTATGCCGTTCCGCTCTGCCAATTCCAGTAGCGCAATTTCCGCCGTCTGTGTTGGCGCATCGTAAGAGGGGTTGCCGCGATAGCAGGGCAGGTAAGGATTGCCCTGTTCAAGGCAGCTGAGAAACTCGCTAACCTGTGATGGTTCCAGTCGGCTGTAACGGGCCCGTTGCGGTAAAACGACAAGCGAGGCGGCAAATCGGCATCCACCGAGATGGGTAGATTGCAGGATGCGGAAACGACGTGGGTCGGCCGCCTGTCTCAGGGCCTTCCATGTCGCAAAGCCGTAACGCGCGCAACAAGGGTCCTGTTTGCCATCGGTGCAGCACACAACGGTCACGCGTGGGTCATGTGTACCGTCAAGCACGCCTCCACCAGCAATATGGAGTAGCAGCTGTTCGGCTTCCTCAGGCGTCACATGGTCTCTGACAATATGCTGATGCGTAAAACCGATGTTGTCGCCATCCACCAGTGCAACGTGAATACCCGCGGCATTGGCAGCCAGAATTGCCTGGCCGAGTCCTTCCGGCATGTTGTGCGATTTGATGCGTGGCACCCGCCAGTCACCGCGCGGCCAGTGCAGCAGCACATAGCTTTTTGACGATGGGCCAAGTCCCGATGCCGGTTCGCCGCGCTCAGCACACAGGTCACGGCAAAAGATACGTGCTGCCATCTGCGATCAATCACCAAGCCGGGCAGGGTGTGTCTCGCCACTGGCGGAAGAGCGGCTGAGATGGCGAAAGAGGATCGCCGAAGCCAGCTTGCGGTCATCGCTTTTGATGGCTTCCAGGATTGCCAGGTGGTCCCGTGCCGCTTTGCGTACGCCAGCTTCGCTCAGTTCGGCAAATTCCGCATATTCCGTCATGCGGCGCAGGCTGTTCTGGCGACGGATCGCCTGTTCGAGGAAGCGGTTGTTGGCCCAGGACACCACCGTTTCGTGGAAACGGGCATTTGCTTCAAACCAGGCGGAGCCTTCAATCGAGGCCAAGGGGGCATTGAGCAGCGCCGTCTGTTCACTTTCCAGCGCCAGCAGCATTTCCATGTCCACCCGGAATGTATCCTCCATGACGGCGCCGCATTCGATGATGGCGCGGAAGGCATAACTTTCATTGACTGCCTGCCGGTTGTCGAGGCATTCGGCAAAACGCCAACCGTGCCCGTCACGCCGTTCTGCCAGTCCTTCGGCAGACAGGCGCATCAGTGTGCGGCGCACGACACCGCGTGACGTACCGAAATGCTCCAGCAGTTCCGTTTCGGACGCTTCGCTACCGATCAGACCGTTTGCTCTTGCGTGCATGATTTGCCGATATAGCAAATCCATTTCAGATGGGGGTACAATCGCCTCTAGGCGGTCATCTGCCGACGGTACACGCACGAGGACGAAGCCACGATTTTCGGTTTGCGTCACAACTCCCTTCTCGGCAAGGAACTGTAGTACCTGCCGAATTGGCGTACGAGAAATGCCGAATTCGCGAGCGAGAGCGGCATCAGAGATTTTCCCTCCGACTGGCCACTTGCCCCCACGCACAATTGGTATCAACTTGCGAACGACTTCAATCTGAAGAGGACTGAGAACGTCCACTACGGCCCCTGCTAGATCCGAGGAATCCCTTAAAATAGTCACTTCCTATTAATCCAATCGATGTGATGATTTATGTGCGACTATAATACAATTTCCCAACGATCTCGAAGCAAATAGTTGGTTCAATCTCGATTTTTTGTGCTCTTCAGTTTCGGGAGCAGGTTTATTCGGGTGGCGGTGCCAATTTTCGGTACACACTGTATACCCCAGTACCGCCATGCATGGCGGGCACACCCAGCGTTAGACTGATATTCGCCGCTATTGGAAGGCTCAAAAATCCGTTCGCCGATAGCAATCGGTACAGGTTGGTGCAAAAAATTACCTCCTCAGAAGTTAGCACGTACAACCGCATTAGGCACACGGACCACGATGGGGCCGCAACTAATCAACTGCGCGTATTGGAAAAGATTGTTTGAGTATTACCAAGGTAACAACAGATCACGGGTTCGATTCCCTTCAAGAGCATGAGGAGTACAGGTTAGGTATCTTTCCTCCCCACATAGACAAAGTTGTTGTTGTCTACTCCTCTCTAGCAACATTGCTAAGCGGAGAACTGGTTCCATCGGCAAACCCACGATAACGCAGGTGGCTACGGTTGAGATGTGCGCGCATGGCCTCGCGTGCCTTTTCCGAGTTTCCGGTACTAATGGCCTCGCAGATTGCCCTGTGCTCCACCACGGTGTTTTGTACGTAGTCCGGCGTGATCAGTGCCGGGTTCAATTGCTTCGAGAAAGCCGGTTGCGGCAGAATCTGCAGGCTCATGAGGCTGAAAAATTCGATGAAGGCGCCGTTGTTCGTCGCTTCCGCAATGGAACGGTGGAAGACGAAATCGAGATGATCGAGTGCCGCCTCGTCATCCAGTGAAGCCTCGAACTGACGCGCGGCATTCCATATGTTGGATTCCTGTGCCCAGGAGCGCCGAACTGCGGCAAGGCCTGCCGCGTGCACCTCGAATGCCATCCTGAGTTCGAGAAGATCCATGAAGGATGTCTTGAGGCGGGATAGGGGGGCGAGGGCGACATCGGCATCGAATGTACCCGGTTCCTCGGCGCCGGCACGTGGTGTATCGCGGACGAACACGCCGACGCCATGTCGCGCTTCAACGACACCTTCGGAACGTAGCGCCGATACCGCTTCTCGGATAACGGTCCTGCTCACTCCGAATTGCTGTGACAGCTCGTTGAGCGAGCCGAGCTTTATGCCGGCCGAAAGTTGGTTGTCGCTGATATGTGTTTTCAGTGCCTGTATGGTTCGGCCCGTCAAAGTGTCCAAAAATCACCCGTCTTGTGAAGCGCTGGCGGTTTGCGCATGTCTTGATGGGAAGCAAGATAGCACGACCTATCGTAGTGATGCTATCTCTTTGATGCATCTTTTGTTTGATAGAGTGCGCACACTGGATTTTTACGTGCGTCGCGATCACTTCGATACCCGAAAAAAAGAATCCGAGAAATGCGTTAAATGGTGTGACCCTCATGTCGTATGATCACATTTATTTTCATATAAATCAGGTATTTAGCTTTGATATGGAGACCAAAATCACCAAGTGATAGCATCACTAATTTTCTTATTGACAAGAGATAGTATTTCAATAATCTCAAATGATAAGAAGTGAGCAGGCGATCAGCTAGGTCTTCAAGCCTATGACGACCTGCTCCGGGAACATGGTTGCGCTTCTGGCGCATCTTTAGAAATCGGATGGAAAGTCGCTATGGGTGTCGTCTCCGCACGCCTCTCAGAGCTCGGCATCGTATTGCCTACGATCGCGCCAGCCTCTGGGAATTACATATCGCATCGCATCGTTGGAAGCCTTCTCTTCGTATCGGGCCAGATACCGAGGATCGATGGAGTCGAGCATTATGTCGGTGTCGTCGGCAGGGATATTTCACCCGAGGATGGCTACAAGGCTGCCGGGCTTTGCGCGCTGAACATCGTGGCGCGCGTCAATGCCGCGCTTGAAGGCGACCTTGATCGCGTTGTTGCCTGCGTGCAGTTGCGCGGTTTCGTCAATGCGCCGGCGGACTTCAAGGGTCATCCCGCAGTCATCGATGGTGCGTCCGATCTTCTCGTGGAGATTTTCGGTGACAAGGGTCGTCATGTGCGCACGGCACTCGGCGCTGGTTCGTTGCCGCGCGGGTCATCCGTCGAAGTCGATGCGATCTTCGAAATCGTACCTAAAGCCTGACAAAAAGGGGAACTGGCCATGAACGGGACCAGCATTTCGGAAAAAGCCATCTCCATGAGCGGCGTCAACAAGTGGTATGGCAACCTGCAGGTGCTTAAGGGGATCAATCTCGAAGTCGGGCGCGGTGAACATATCGTGCTTTGCGGTCCTTCCGGATCCGGCAAGTCGACGCTGATCCGCTGCATCAATCATCTGGAGGAAATCCAGGAGGGCAGCATCGCGGTCAACGGCACGACGCTCAGCCAGAAGGGCTCCAATGCCGACCATATCCGCCGCGATGTCGGCATGGTGTTCCAGCAGTTCAATCTCTTCCCACATCTGACGGTATTGCAGAACTGCATGCTGGCGCAGCGTCGTGTACGCAAGACCTCGGTCGCTGAGGCGGAGGACAAGGCGATGCGCCATCTGGAGCGGGTGCATATCGCCGAGCAGGCGCAGAAATATCCGGCCCAGCTTTCCGGTGGTCAGCAGCAGCGCGTGGCAATCGCACGGGCGCTCTGCATGGATCCCCAGATCATGCTGTTCGACGAGCCTACATCGGCGCTCGATCCTGAGATGGTCAAGGAAGTGCTCGACACGATGATCTCGCTTGCCGACGACGGTATCACGATGATCTGCGTGACGCATGAAATGGGCTTCGCCCGCGCCGTGGCGCACCGTGTCATCTTCATGGATCGCGGCGAGATCATCGAAAGCGCCAAGCCGGATGTGTTCTTCAGCAATCCGAGCCATGAGCGCACCAAGACCTTCCTCAGCCAGATCCTCAATCACTGAGGGGCGACTGATGAATTATACATTCGACTTCGCCCCCGTTTTTGCTGCCTGGCCGTCGCTTCTCGATGGCGTGAGCGGCACGTTGAAGATGTCGTCGCTATCGATGATCTTCGGCCTGTCGCTCGGCATCGTTTTCATGATGATGCGGATGAGTAAGCAGCCGGCGCTAAAAGCTATCGCCGTCGGCTATATCGAGATGATCCGCAACACGCCGATCCTCGTGCAGGTGTTTTTCGTCTTCTTCGGCATGCCGGCGATCGGCATTCGCCTGAGCGGCGAGCAGGCCGCAATCCTTGCGATGACGCTCAACTGCGCCGCCTATGCGGCGGAAATCGTCCGCGGCGGCGTCCAGTCCATTCGCCCCGGCCAAATCGAGGCGGGCAGGGCGCTCGGCATGCACACGGTCGATATCTACCGCTTCATCGTGTTTCGTCCGGCGATCCGCGCGGTCTACCCGGCCCTGTGCAGCCAGTTCATTCTGATGATGCTGAACTCCAGCCTGATGTCCTCGGTTTCGGCGGAAGAACTGACCTATTTCGCCCAGACGCTCGATGCCCAGACTTTCCGCAGCTTCGAGATCTATCTGACGCTCGGCGTCATCTATCTGGCGCTGTCGCAGTTCTTGTCCATCGCTCTCGGCATGATCGGCCGGGTCTATTTCTCCTATCCGGCAAAGTGAGGCAGCGAGATGATCCGTCAATTCGGTTGGGGTGAGTTCCTCTTTCTGCTCGAAGGCGCACGCTGGACAGTTGTCCTTTCGCTGCTCGCCTTCACCTTTGGCGGCGCGCTCGGGCTTGCCGTGGCGCTGGGCCGGACCAGCAAATGGGCATGGCTGCGCATCCTGATGGCGATTTATATCCAGATCTTCCAGGGCACGCCGCTCCTGATCCAGCTGTTCTTCGTCTATTTCGGTCTGCCGCTTCTGGGGCTTAAGGTCGATGTCTGGATGGCGCTGACGATCGGATTGTCATTGCATACGAGCGCATTTCTCGGCGAAATCTGGCGCGGCAGCATCCAGGCGGTCCCGGATGGTCAAAGCGAGGCGGCTCGGGCGCTTGGCATCGGTTACATGCACCGGATGATTGATGTGGTTCTTCCGCAAGCCTTCCGCATCGGCTTGCCGGCGACCATCAGCTTTCTCGTCAACCTGATCAAGGGCACGGCGCTCGCCGCCCTGCTTGGCCTCACCGAGCTTACCCGCTCGGGGCAGCTGATGGCCAACATCACCTTTCAGCCGCTGCAGGTCTATGGGGCGGTCGCACTGATCTACTTCATCATCTGCGTACCCCTGACCTATTGCAGCGCAAGGATCGAAAGGCGCCTCAACGCCGCTCGGTAAAAGAAGAACGCATGAAAAAGAAACCAACCAGAGGTGACCACATGTTCAATACAGCATTGACCCTTTCGCGTTCGAAAGTCATGGGCGGGTTCGCCGCCATATTTCTCGCCGCGACCTCCTTTGCCACCTCGGCTTTCGCCGTGACGCCGGAAGAGATCAAGGCCAAGGGTACAGCCACGGTCGGCGTGCAGATGGATCAGTTTCCGTGGGGCTTCATCGATCCCAAGGGCCAGAACGACGGATTTGACATCGAGATCGCCAAGCTGATTGGCAAGGAACTCGGCGTCGAGGTGAAGTTCGAGCGCATCACCGGCCAGAACCGTATTCCGCTGCTGGTCAACGGCAATGTCGATTTCCTCGTGCCGTCCATGACGATCACCGAGGAGCGCGCCAAGGTCATCCAGTATGTCATTCCCTACTCGTCGAACGACATCACCGTCTGGGGCAAGAAGGACGCTGCCATCAAGGCGAACGAAGATCTTGGCAAATACGTGATCGGCGTCAACCGCGGCAGCGCCTTCGACCCGCTTCTCGTCAAGGTCGCCCCGCCGAACACGCAGATCAAGCGTTTCGATGATGATGCGACGACTGTTCAGTCGCTGCTGTCCGGCCAGGTCGACGCAATCGTCGGCAGCATCACCTACGGCCTCGTCATCAAGCAGGCGGGCTATGACGCTCAGTTCGAGCGCAAGTACAAGGTTGCCGACAACTTCCAGGGCATGGCGGTTCGCAAGGGCGACAAGGAAATGCTCGCCTTCCTCACTGATTTCGTGACCCGTCATACCGATGACGGCACGCTCGACGCGCTCTACAAGAAATGGATCGGCGTCGACCGCGCAAAACTCCCGACCACGGTTCCGGGCGTCGACTTTACAGGCAAGCAGTAACATCCCGATCCAGCGCGACGGCCGAAGGCCGCCGCGCCGGACAGAAAACATCAACAACTGAAGAGCTCTTGGCCCCCGCCTGTTCGCGCGGGCGGGGACAGGTCGCTGCACGCCGAAAACCGGGTTTTCGGGCAGCCGCAACAACAGCTCGCTTATGGAGCATGAGACAGACAATGGCGAAAGATGGCAAGCAGATCAGGGTCGGTGTCGATATCGGTGGCACCTTCACCGACGTTGCAATGGAGGTAGGCATCACGCTCCATTCGATCAAAGTGCTGACCGACTATTCCTATCCCGAAAATGCGATCGTCAAGGGTATCCGGCAGGTGGCGGAGGTTGCCAATGTCGAACTTTCCGAAATCGACACGATCATTCATGGCACGACGCTCGCCACGAATGCGCTGATCGAGCGGCGTGGCGCGCGCACCGCCTTCATTACCACCAAGGGTTTTCGGGACGTCATCGAGATGCGCACCGAAAGCCGTTTCGAGCAGTATGATCTCGATATCGTTCTCCCGGCGCCGCTCGTGCCGCGCAACGAACGGTTTGTCATTGATGAACGTATCGGCGCCGATGGTCTCGTGCTGAAGCCGCTCGACCTCGATGAGGTCGATGCCTTGTGCGATCACATCATCGCCGCCGGCTATCAGAGCGTCGCGATCGGCTTCATCCACTCCTACCTGAACGGCATGCACGAGAAGATCGTGAGAGACCGTCTTCTCGCCAAGAAGGCAGATATTTCGGTTTCTATCTCTTCGGAAGTCTCGCCGCAGATGCGCGAGTTCCAGCGTTTCAACACTGTCTGCGCCAATGCTTTCGTCAAGCCGCTGATGGCATCCTATCTTAACCGCCTCGTTGGTCGTCTGACGCAGGAAGGCACGCGTTGCCCGGTCTTCATGATCCATTCCGGTGGCGGCATCATCAGCGTCGAAAGCGCCATCGAGTTTCCGGTGCGCCTGCTTGAATCCGGCCCGGCCGGCGGCGCGATCTTTGCGGCGCATATTGCCAGCAGCTATGGCCTCGATCAGGTGCTCTCCTACGACATGGGCGGCACGACGGCAAAAATCTGCCTGATCGAAAAGCAGACGCCGAAAACCTCAAAAACCTTCGAAGTGGCACGCACCTGGCGCTTCAAGAAGGGCAGCGGCATGCCGATCTCCATTCCGGTCATCGAAATGGTCGAGATCGGTGCCGGCGGCGGCTCGATCGCGACGATCGACAGCATGCGCCAGATCCGAGTCGGGCCTCACAGCGCCGGTTCAGAGCCGGGTCCCGCCTGCTACGGTCGCGGCGGCGCAAACCCGACAGTCACCGATGCCGACCTGATCCTGGGACGTCTCGATCCGGACGAGTTTGCCGGCGGCGCGATGAAGCTCGACCGCCCGGCCTCGGACAAGGCGATGGATACGGATCTTGCATCCAAGCTCGATACGGATATCGCGACGGCCGCCTATGGCCTCAGCGAAGTGGTCGACGAAAACATGAGCAACGCGGCGCGCATGCACGCCGTGGAAAACGGCAAGGAACTCTCCGAGTTCACCATGATTGCCTTCGGAGGTGCGGCCCCCATCCATGCAGCGCGCCTTTGCGAAAAGCTCGGCATGGCCGAACTTCTGATCCCGCCGGGTGCCGGCGTCGGCTCGGCCATCGGCTTCCTGCGTGCACCCTTCGGTTTCGAGAGTGTCCGCAGCGCCTATAGCCGCCTCAGCCGCTTCGATGCGACCGCGATCAACCAGACCGTTTCGGACCTGATCGCGGAAGCGACATCCTTCGTGCGCTCAGGCGCGCCGGATGCCGATCCGGATCTCGAATGCATCGCCTACATGCGTTACGTCGGGCAGGGCTGGGAAGTGCCGGTGACGATCGAGGTTCGTGACTATGCGGATGCCGATGGCGATCTGTTCCGCAAGCTCTTCGACGAGCAATACGAACACTTCTTCGGCCGCGTCATCGACGGGCTCGATGTCGAGATCGTCAGCTGGTCACTGCGGGCCACCTCAAAGGTCGCGCCGCCGGAGCGGATCGGCAAGACGGCAAAGGTCGGCGAAGCAAAGGTTCGTGGCACGCGCGAGATCTTCGACGTGCAGGAAGGCAGCTTCCAGACCGCATCGATCGTCGACCGCGCAGACATGAAACCGGGCGATTTCGTCTCGGGGCCTGCCGTCATCACCGAACGCGAAACCTCGACCATCATTACCGCCAGCCGCGAAGTAATCATGCAGGCCGATGGCTGCCTGCTCGTACGCGTCAAGCAGAGCGCTTGAACGGAGGATCCTATCCATGAAAACCAATGCACTTTCCGACGTTCACATGCAGATCATGTGGAACCGGCTGATCTCCGTCGTCGAAGAGCAGGCCGTCACCCTCATCCGCACGGCTTTCTCTACCAGCGTACGTGAATCGGGCGACTTGTCCGCCGGCGTCTTCAATCGCGGCGGCCTGATGATCGCCCAGGCGGTCACCGGTACGCCCGGCCATGTCAACGCCATGGCGGAAGCCGTCGGTCACTTCATCCGCGATATCGGGCCGGAGAACATCTTCGAAGGTGATGTCTATATCACCAACGATCCGTGGAAAGGGACCGGCCACCTGCACGACTTCACCGTCGTTTCGCCGAGCTTCCGCAACGGCGCGCTTGTCGGATATTTCGCCTGCACGGCACACGTGGTCGATGTCGGTGGCCGCGGTTTTGGGCCGGATGCGAACGAGGTTTATGAAGAGGGCATCTTCGTTCCGATCATGAAGTTTGCCGAGCGTGGCAAGGTCAACAAGGACCTCGTCAACATCCTGCACAATAATGTGCGCGAGAGCCATCAGGTCGTTGGTGACGTCTATTCGTTGGCGGCCTGCAACGAGATCGGCCATCGCCGCCTGATGGATATGATGGAAGAGTTCCAGCTCGACGATCTGGAGACGCTCGGCGAATTCATCTTCAAGCGCAGCTATGACGCGACGATCGAACGGATTGCCGCACTGCCGAAGGGTTCCTATTCCAACACGATGCGGGTTGATGGCTACGGCTCGCCGATCGATATCGCCGTGCGCCTCGATGTGGGCGAGGATCATATCCTTGCTGACTTCGACGGTACTTCGGGGCCGAGCCCGAAGGGCATCAATTGCCCGATCATCTATTCGGCGGCTTATGCGTGCTACGGCATGAAGGTCGCGATCGCACCCGATATTCCAAATAACCACTATTCGCTCCTGCCATTCCGCGTCGTTGCTCCGAAGAATTGCATCCTGAATGCCCAGCATCCGGCGCCGGTGTCGGTGCGTCACGTGCTTGGCCATCTGGTTCCCGACGCCGTTCTCGGTGCGGTTCACAAGATGCTGCCCGGCAAGATCCCGGCCGAGGGCGCGGGCGCGCTGTGGAACCTGCATGTCAGCGTTCGTCCGCTTCAGGGCGACAAGGCTCCGACCGATGGCGGACAACGCGCCGAAGTTCTGCTGTTCAACAGTGGCGGTTCCGGCGCACGCCCGACGCTCGACGGTATGAGCGCCACGGCATTTCCGAGCGGCGTGCATTCGATGTCGATCGAGGCAACCGAGCACGTCGGTCCGGTCATCTTCTGGCGCAAGGAATTGCGCGACGGGTCGGGCGGTGCGGGCCAGTTCCGCGGCGGTCTTGGCCAGGTGGTGGAAATTTCGCCGACCGAAGGTCACGAGATGCATTTCAACGCCATGTTCGACCGTGTCGATCACCCGCCACGTGGCCGTGAAGGTGGCGAAAACGGCGCTGCCGGTGCCGTGCTGCTGGATGACGGAACCCGTCTCGCATCAAAGGGACGCCAGCATGTTCCGGCCGGACGCCGGCTGATCCTGCAGCTTCCGGGCGGCGGCGGTTACGGGCGGGCGGATAAGCGGGATGTCGCTGCGGCAGAACGCGATATCGCCTTCGACTACGTCGCTTCGAAATAAATCTCCCAAGAGTGCCGGGCGAGGCAGATGCCTCGCCCGGTCCCGATCAACCTAAATCCTCCAAGGAGACCGAAAATGAATTTCGAGAACCGCCGTGCTGCGGGCATCAAGTCCTCGCCGAGCATGGCGATTGCCATGGCGGCAAAGAAGCTGGCAGCGGAAGGCCGCGATATCATCGACCTTTCGCTTGGTGAGCCGGATTTCGAACCGCCGCCGCATGTGGCGCAAGCTGCCGTTGACGCGATCCGCAAGGGCGGTATCCGCTATGGCGCCCCGGCGGGCATGGAAAGCCTGCGTCAGGCCATCGTCAGGAAGTTCAAGACGGAAAACGGCCTGGATTATTCCACCGACGAGGCAATGGTTGCCAACGGTGCAAAGCAGATCCTGTTCGATGTGTTCCTCGCAACGCTGGAAGCGGGCGATGAAGTCATCATCCCCACGCCTTGCTGGGTATCTTACGGCGACATCGTCTCGCTGCATGGAGGCGAGCCTGTCTATGTGAACTGCGGCGCGGATGTCGGCTTCAAGCTATCGGCCGAGCAACTGGAAGCAGCCATCACGCCGAAGACTAGATGGCTGATGCTCAATTCTCCGTCAAATCCGACCGGGGCGATCTACTCTTCAGAAGAATATCGCAAGCTTGCCTGCGTGCTGGAGCGCCATCCGCGCATGCTCGTCGTCTCCGACGAAATCTACGAGCATGTGCTCTTGAACGACACACCCTTCATCTCCTTTGGCGAAGCCTGCCCGCAATTGCGGGACCGTACCTTGATCGTTAACGGCGTTTCCAAGGCTTACGCAATGACGGGTTGGCGGCTGGGCTATGCCGCCGGTCCGAAAGCGCTGATCTCGACGCTCAACAAGATGCAGTCGCAAAGCGTCTCATGCGTGTCGCCGGTCGCTCAGGCTGCAGCATTCGCGGCGCTGACCGGAGATCAGGCTTTTGTCGGCGAGGGTGCCCGAACATTTGCCAGACGGGGGAAGATCGTGGCCGGTCGGCTGGCTGAGATCGAGGGGATCGATTTCATCGCGCCGGATGGAGCCTTCTACGCCTTCGTCGGCGTGCAGCGACTGATTGGCCGCAAGACCGCCGATGGAGAAGTCCTCGGTGACGATACCGCGTTTGCGGCGCATCTGTTGCAGACATTCGGCCTGTCGAGCGTGCCGGGGGCTGCGTTTGCTGCGCCGGGCTTCATCCGCCTGTCGATTGCCGCATCCGAAGCCGAACTCGAGAAGGCCTGCGAACGACTGGCCGATATGGTTCACTCGCTGAAGCCCTGAGACGCCAACCCCCGCAACGGAAAATCACGAAAGAGATGCCGGATCAGCGCATCTTGCAGACAAGGAGGTACATGATGAAGACCGAGGAGTTGAAACAGGTGCTGGGCGCCGGCCTTTTGTCTTTCCCCGTCACGCATTTTGACGGCGAGGGCAAATTCAACGCCAAGAGCTATGCCGAACACGTCAACTGGCTTTCAGGCTACGAGGCTGCCACGCTGTTTGCCGCCGGCGGGACGGGCGAGTTCTTTTCGCTGACGCCGGAGGAAATTCCGCAGATCGTCCGCGTCGCCAAGGAGGCCGCTGGAAAGACACCGATCGTATCCGGCTGCGGTTATGGCACCGATATCGCCGTCGGCATTGCCCGATCGGTCGAAAAAGCCGGTGCCGATGGTATTCTGCTTCTGCCGCATTACCTCATCGACGCTCCCCAGGAAGGTCTCTATCGCCATATCAAGGCGGTCTGCCAGTCGACCGGCATGGGCGTCATGGTCTATAACCGCGACAACTCGGTGCTGCAGGCCGATACGCTTGCAAGGCTTTGCGACGAATGCTCGAACCTCGTCGGCTTCAAGGATGGTACCGGTGACATCGGCCTGGTGCGCCAGATCACCGCAAAGATGGGCGATCGGCTCACCTATCTCGGCGGCATGCCGACGGCTGAACTGTTTGCCGAAGCCTATCTCGGTGCCGGCTTCACCACCTATTCCTCGGCCGTCTTCAATTTCGTGCCGGGCCTCGCGATCGATTTCTACAAGGCCCTGCGCGCCGGTGAACGAGGCCGTTGCGAAGTTATTTTGAACGAATTCTTCTACCCGTTCATGGCGATACGCAATCGATCCAAGGGGTATGCCGTATCCGCGGTCAAAGCCGGTGTTCGTCTCCAGGGCTTCGATGCCGGTCCGGTAAGGGCGCCGTTGCAAGATCTATCGGCCGAAGAGATGGCGATGATGGAAATGTTGATCGGCAAACACAAACGCTGATGTTCAGCGTCGAACAGCGGTGCTGCCAATGGCAGCACCACCCCCATGTCTTGAAAATCAATTAGTAGTCGATCGGCAAGTTCCCGACAGTAAGAGGCCACGCCGCCTGAATTCAACCCATCTGAAAATTGTCGATGAATGAACCGGCGCACATGGATCGCTGGATTGCCTGCCGCGAAACCAGAGATCCCGAGAACTTAAGATGGTTCGCTTTTGCCAAGCCGCAAAATGCCCAGGTCAAAGGTTCTATTCCCTTCAAGGCGATGGAAGGTTCGACATTGGTTGCAAAGGAGCCATAATCTCTGCCAATGTGACTTGTAAGAAGGATTGGAAACCGCCGTTCGTCAGTCTAAGCCAATATCTGTTGCGGACGAGTTAGCATCTCTGGGCGTAACACGGTGTCGAGCGTTTCCTTCGCCATCAAGCCACGTTCAAGGACGATTTCGTAGACTCCGCGTCCCGATCGATGAGCTTCCAACGCAACCTCCGTCGCGTTGCTATAACCGATATAGGGGTTAAGGGCTGTAATGAGGCCGATCGACTGCTCGACATTGTCTCTGAGACGGTCACGGTTGGCGGTGATGCCGCGCACGCAGTTTTCTTCCAACGTCCGGCAGGCTTCGGTCAGATGGCGGATGGAGTTATCAAGGCTGTAAAAGATGATCGGCTCAAAAGCATTGAGTTGAAGCTGGCCCGCTTCCGCGGCCATCGTCACCGTGACGTCATTGCCTATCACTTCGAATGCCACCTGATTGACGACCTCAGGGACGACCGGGTTGACCTTGCCTGGCATGATCGACGAGCCCGCCTGACGCGCCGGCAGATTGATCTCGCCGAAACCGGCCCGCGGTCCTGAGGACAACAGTCGAAGGTCATTGCAAACTTTCGACAGTTTTACGGCCACACGTTTCAACACGCCAGACAGCTGCACGAAGGCGCCACAATCCTGCGTGGCTTCAACCAGATCTGGGGCGGTGAGCAGATCGATGCCGATGATGCTGGACAGATGTTCGCGTACCTTGGTTGCATAGTCCGGGTGGGCAGTGATGCCGGTTCCGATTGCCGTTGCGCCAAGATTGATTTCACGGATCAACAAAGCCGCTTCCGACAAGCGGGCTTCATCTTCCAGCAGCATGACGGCATATGTTCCGAACTCTTGACCCAAGGTCATCGGAACGGCGTCCTGCAACTGTGTCCGACCCATTTTCAGGACATCGGCAAATTCCGAGGCCTTGTCGGCGAATGCCATACGTAAGCCAGCCATCGCGCTGAGAAGACGCCCGATCCCGGCCAGGCACGCGAGCTTCAATGCGGTGGGGTAAACGTCATTGGTCGACTGGCTAAGGTTGACATGTTCATTGGGGTGAAGATGAGCATAGTCACCACGGCGATGCCCCAGGATTTCAAGCGCCCTGTTGGCGATCACCTCGTTGGCATTCATGTTCGTGGAAGTGCCGGCACCGCCTTGAATAAGATCGACGACAAACTGATCGAGAAGTGCGCCGCTCCGAATTTCCTGACATGCCTGGATGATGGCTTCAGCCAGTTCTCGGCCAAGGATATTGAGGTCGAAATTGGCTCGTGCAGCTGCTTCCTTGATGGCCGCAAGGGCGCAGACCAGATCCGGTGCATCTGACAGACGCCTGCGGGAAATTGGAAAATTCTCAACCGCCCTCAACGTGTGAATGCCATAATAGGCCTCGACCGGAACAGAACAGTGTCCGATCAGATCATGTTCGGTGCGCATTGGAAGAGACGTGATCATTGGTTTTTCAAGTCAGGGCGGTTGGATGTGATGCGGATGGTCTGTTAGCGAAGGCGCTGCGGGGTAGCATCTGCCGGGATCAGGGGAACGTAGCTTTCTCCGCCCAGTTGCTCCTGATGCTCGCGTTTTGCTAGAGCAATAAGTTCCGGGTCGGTCAGAGCACGCACGGCAGATGCAGCAAGCACTTTGCCTGCCTGCAACATGCCCTTGTGGGCATAACCCGAGGTACCCTGCGACACCATCTGCCAGGTATGTGGAGGGGTGCCGTAAGCTTCGGTCGCCACGTAGACCTGGCCGGTCGGAACAAGCCAGCTGACGTCGCCGACATCGGTCGAACCATGCAGGAAGGTCGGTACTTCTTCGAAGGCGTTCAGGTCCTCCGATAGGATTTTGGCGCGCTTGGCAATCCGGGCCTGAACTTCACTCGAAAACGTCTTCTGAATGCTTCCGGCAAAATCCTTTTCGCTGTTCGAAAAGCTGGCAACGCCGAATTTTTCGAACTCCTGATGCATCATCCGCGCCAGCGTGACATTCGGCACAAGATCAGCCGACGCCGCGTCAAAGGTGACTTCCAGCTGGGTGCCTGTCATCAGCGCTGCACCGCGTGCAACATCCGTTACCCGTTCAGTGATGTCACGGACCTGATCCATGCGCGGTGCACGCACCTTGTAAAGCACCTGTGCCTGCGACTGCACCACATTTGGCGCGCGTCCACCGGTGTCGGTGATGGCATAGTGAATGCGGCCATCTTGAAGAATGTGTTCGCGCAGATAGTTACAGCCGACATTGGTCAGTTCGACTGCGTCCAGCGCGGAGCGCCCGAGATGCGGTTCGAAACCGGCATGGGCACTTGTGCCACGGAAGGTGAAATACAGCTGATTGGTCGCCAGCATGCGGGCATTATAAGCGAGATTTTCATCCCACGGATGCCAGGTGAATGCCACGTCGACGTCCGAGAACAGGCCTTCGCGGGCCATGTAGGCCTTGCCACCACCGCCTTCTTCGGCCGGGCAGCCATAATAACGGATCGTGCCTTTCAGGCCCAGTTCGTCCTTGCAGGCCTTGAGCGCCAGAATGGCGGCAAGTGCGCCGGTTCCCAGCAGGTTGTGGCCGCAACCATGGCCGTTGCCACCTGCAACGATAGGGTCGTGGCTGGTGACACCGCTCTTTTGGCTGAGACCGGTCAGCGCATCGAATTCGCCGAGGATTGCAACGACCGGCTGGCCTTCGCCATAGCTGGCGACGAAGGCGGTTTCGATGTTGCCGGCATTGCGCGTGACATCAAAGCCAGCCTTTTCGAGTTCATCGGCCAGAAGGGCTGCAGAGCGTGTCTCTTCATAACGGATTTCAGCGAAAGACCAGATCGCATCGGATACGGATTTGAGATTGTCGGATCGGGACGCGACGGTTCGTTCAATAATGTCGAGGTATGTCATGTTATTCCTTCAGGCGGTCTGTTCGACAGGCTTTTTGCCATGCACGGCGGGAAAGGTGGTGGCGATGATGCAGACCAGGACTGCGCACGCGACGATCACCGAGAACGCGATGCCGTAATTCTGATTGGTGGCTGAGAGGACGGCACCGATCAGCATCGGGGATGCAAACGAACCAAGCTGGGCGAGCGAATTGATCAAGCCTGTTGCTGTTCCGACGGTGTTCTGCGGGAAGTGCTTCATGATGCTAACGAAGACGCTGATCGAGATCGCATTGAGGAAGACGTTTGAAACCGAGAGATAGGCAAAGGCGAGCGGAATGGATTCCTCATTGGCCATCAGGTAGATGAAGATCGCAGACACGGCCGAACCGATGCAGATGAGGTACTTTTCCTTCTGGTGGAAAAAGCGGTCGAGCAACCAACCGCAGGTCAGGAAGGAAATGAACCCGAGTGCTGGTGGGATCATCGAATAGGCGCCCATCTGCACCATGCTCATGCCCTTGACCTTCACCCAGTAGGACGGCAGCCAGGACTGCAGACCCCAGAAGACGATGTTGGTGAAGAAATAGACGAGCGTGATTTTCCAGGTCAGCGAGTTTTTCAACAACGCACCAATGCGTTTCTTTTCTGAAACCTTTTCAACCTTCGCCTTGGCGACGGACTGGTCGTTTGGCTTCATGACTAAGAAAAGCGCGATCGACATGCAGATACCGACGCCGCCCAGCACATAGAACATCACCTGCCAGCTATGGGCAGCTATCAGCGCGGTAATGACGATGGAGCCGACGGCAAAACCAACCGAAGCACCGGACTGCAGCACCGACTTGGCGCGCGCCATTTGCGACTTTTCAAAATGTTCGGTGATTGCCACGGAGCCGCCCGCGGGAAAGACGGCCTCACCGGCGCCAGTCATGGCGCGTGTCGCAGCAAGCCCTACGGCATTGTGGACGGCACCCGACGCGGCCGTTCCCAGCGACCAGACTGCAACGGCGGAACTGAGCACGCGCCGTGCCCCGAAGCGGTCCACCAGATAGCCGCCAATCAGCTGCGTCATCGAATAGGCCAGGAAAAAGGCGCTGATGATCATACCCTGATGATCTGCGGAGAGGCCGAACTCCTCACTGATCGGAATGATCGCGATATTGATGGCGGTCTTGTCGATGAAGCCCACTACCCAGCACAGGAACAGCATTCCTATGATGACATGTCGACGCTGTATTTTTGAAAACATAACAGAAGTCCCCCTTTTTTTGACTTTCTGTCTTTGTCGCATTGCCACGAAGAAAATCGATGTTTATTCCTCTATAATATTACAGAATAATATGTGCAGATCACCATGAGGTTGCCGTGGAAATTATCCTGTCGTCCAATCCGGAACTGAGCAGGATGCAGCACGAGGGCGTGCTGCGTTTCAAAGATGTCGATGTGGCAACAGAGCAGACAGCGTCCCTGCTGTCCCACACGGTTGAGCGAAGTGGCGACACGCTTCGCGTGGTGGTGGACCACTCGTATTTCACGGCGAAACGCACGATTTTCGAGGTTTCTGCCCCGCACAGCGAACAGGTCACTACCCGCGTTGTTGCCGCCGTTCAGGAGGCGGTCATAGGCGTGCAGACCAAGACCGTGGAAATGCTGGCATCTGTCAATGCCGCAGTGATCAACTCCCTTGACGATCAGGAAATCGTGCATAGCGTCCTCGCTGAGGTAATGAATGTGCTACCGCACGCGGATGCCGGGGTCTTTCGGTTGTTTGACGAAGAAAGCGGTTATCTTATTCCGGTGTCGCATCAAGGGCTTCCGGATGACTATACGCATTACCGCCTGCAGCCGAATGAATCCGTCTCCGGCGAGGTCTTCGTAACCGGCGTCCCTGCCATTCATAATGGAAGGCAAAATATCATTGATGCCCACCGCGTGATGAGCCCCGAAAGCCAGTCTTTCATGGAGCGATCGCGGATTGCTAACGCATTGCTTTGCGTGCCCGTTGCCGCGGAAGGCAAGCGCCTTGGCACATTGACGACATTATGTTTTTCCCCTCGTGGTACCTTCTCGCTTTTTGACAGTACCGTTCTGGAATCATTGGCTGCTCAGGTTGCCGTCGCATATCAGCGTTCGCTCGCCTATAAAAACGCTGTCGCGACATCGAACCGACTTGAAAAAATGCGGAGCGACCTGGCAAGCAAGAATGCCGAGCTCGACCGTGCCGTGGAGTTGCACGACAAGCTTTTGCGTATTTTCTCCACCAGTGGAAGTCTGGTGGAGCGGCTGGATCTGGTTGCGGACTTGTTTGGCGTCGAGTTTCGATTCGAGAATGCGCTCGGTGTTGACTATCTAACCAGCGGCTGGACAGACACCCGCGGCAGTCTCAAGCAGATCGTTCAAGTCGCTGAAGCACCTGTGGGTTTCTTTCATTTCCGCCCCGTTTGCGACGTGCCCTTTCAAAGGGCACTTTTTGGCACGCTATCTGCCTTCGTGGCGTTGGATTTTGTCCGGGACATGTCGAGACTTGATGTCCTGAACGCAAGCAGGAGATCATATTTTGAGGATCTCCTAAAAGGCGTCGACAGTCACGGCCGTCTCGAACATTTCGGGTTCCGGCTGGAGCGCTTTCATCAGATCATGGTTGCGAAAGTCTTGGCTCCAGATTCACCTGATGCTCGCCTGTCTTTGCATAGGTCTCAAACAAATCTGCAGAACGCGATCAAGCTGTCGAACGTGCTTATTTTTCATCAGGACGATCAGATTATCATGGTCTTCTCCGCGTCCACTGCGGCTGCGCTTGCCAGAAATCTCGCCTCAATGATGGACAGAGTGTTGCTCCTTGATATTCAAGTGGGGGCAAGCCTGGTTTACGACCTGACCGGATTCCACTCGGCGGCCAAAGCTCAGGCTCAAAAAGCTGCGGATTGCCTCGCGCGGCGCGGACAATCTGGAATATTGTTGCATCAGGATATGGGAATCGAAGCTCTGCTGAGCGGGCGCGACCGGCATGAAATCATTGACTTTGCTCACGAGGTCCTCGCTCCGCTTCTCCATGACCGGAAACACGATTTTTTATATGAAACCCTACGAACCTATGTGCAGGAGGGAAAATCTGCTGCTCGAGCAGCTAGCTGTCTGAAGATACACAACAATACGCTGTATCAGCGACTTGCCAGAATTGAAACGCTGACCGGCCGGAAGATTTCAGATGCAGAGGACTTCACGCTTTTAAGCGTTGCATGCCAGCTTTACTCAACTTACTCCGGTTAAGCTTTTCGGTTGGAACGGCTGACATTGTTGCGAACCGCTGGCCATCCAATGGATAGAGGCAATCGGAAATGGGCATTTCTGCCACCCGAACCGCGGGTTCCAGTTCCATAATTTGACGTAACGCTACAGCCCACGCTCCGCTTGCTTGAAGCGATCAGATTGTCAATGGCTTAGCGGACTAACTCGAGGGTCGACGGTTCTGACCCCTTCGAGAGCAATACGATTTGAATCCTCACTCCAACACGCCTCCGCTCACTCTTCTCTGTAGCTGGCTCGTCCATCAAGTTTCCGAAACGGACGGCAGTAAGTTCCGGATTGGACGAAGTTGCAATCCGAATTGGACGCATGTAAACTCCGACCTGAACGCATCGGCAATCCTAGAATTTGGTAGCGATCAGGAGGAAAAATAGATTGAAAGGGGAAAGTCCTTCTGACCTCCTTTATCCGAGAGGCGCAGCCGAGCGAATTAGGGTCGCGCTCAAAGATACGCCAGTCGTACTTGTGAACGGACCGCGGCAGTGTGGCAAGACGACGTTGGCTCGAACCCTGCTCCAGACAGATCGTCCGTATTTCACGTTAGATGACGAAACGACCTTACTATCAGCAAAGACCGATCCAGTCGGCTTCGTTCGTCAGATTGATACTGCCATCATAGATGAGGTG
>NZ_JAINDY010000020.1:0-206635 GCF_026191755.1 Agrobacterium sp. InxBP2 | reverse complement strand
ATGGTTATGCCTGGCGACAACGTCACCGTTGACGTCGAGCTGATCGTTCCGATCGCGATGGAAGAAAAGCTGCGCTTCGCTATCCGCGAAGGCGGCCGTACCGTCGGCGCCGGCATCGTTGCCTCGATCGTCGAGTAATCTCGACCGTTGAAATTCAGGCTGGCGGCGGTGTGAACAGCACCGCCGCCGGACTTTTGGTAAAAAGCCTGGCGGCGTTGCATTTTTAGTGCTTGAAAAATTCGGTGAAAGCGCGTAAACGCGCACTCACATTCACCGCTGGATTCGCAAGCGATTGCGGAACGCGGTGTTTTTAGCAATACAGACTACTGAAATGATTGGGGTGCGACGCGCATTCCTCTCGATTTTTGAAAATCTGCGGCGCCACGATCAATAGAAGTTCATGTGTTTCCGCGTGCGGAAACGAATAACAAAGAACAAGGACAAGACGAATGAACGGCCAGAATATCCGTATCCGCCTCAAGGCGTTCGATCACCGGATCCTCGATGCCTCTACCCGTGAAATCGTGTCGACCGCAAAGCGCACCGGCGCCAGCGTTCGCGGCCCGGTTCCGCTCCCCACCCGCATCGAAAAGTTTACTGTCAACCGCTCTCCCCACGTTGACAAGAAGAGCCGTGAACAGTTCGAAATGCGGACGCACAAGCGTCTTCTCGATATCGTTGACCCCACCCCGCAGACTGTCGATGCCCTTATGAAGCTCGACCTCGCTGCTGGCGTTGACGTGGAAATCAAGCTCTAAGACCCGGCCCGAACCATTCAAGGTAAGGGCTGAAATAACAAGGAAGGTACGTGGAGCAATCCAACGACTTCCAAACCGGAGACCGGAAACATCGTGAGATGTCGAAGGGCACTCCTTAACAAAGGCCAGAGAGGGTTTTCCCTTCAAGGCTCGCAAGAGGATGAACCAATGCGTTCAGGTGTGATTGCACAGAAAGTGGGTATGACACGCGTCTATAACGACGCAGGTGAACATATCCCTGTAACAGTATTGCGACTGGATAACGTACAAGTCGTTGCCCAGCGCACGGAAGACAAGAATGGCTACACCGCAGTTCAGCTCGGTGCCGGCCAGTCCAAGGTCAAGAACACGACGAAGGCGCTTCGCGGTCACTTTGCCGCTGCCAATGTCGAACCGAAGGCAAAGCTCGTCGAGTTCCGGGTTTCCCCCGAGAACCTGATCGACATCGGTGCAACACTGACCGCAAATCATTTTCAGACCGGCCAGCTGGTCGATGTCACCGGAACCACGATCGGTAAGGGTTTCGCCGGTGCTATGAAGCGTCACAACTTCGGTGGTGGCCGCGCTTCGCACGGTAACTCGATCTCGCACCGTGCACACGGTTCGACTGGTTCCAACCAGGATCCGGGTCGCGTCTGGAAGGGCAAGCGCATGGCTGGTCATATGGGCCAGACCCGCGTTACGACCCAGAACCTCGAAGTCGTTTCGACTGATGAAGACCGTGGCCTCATCCTCGTGAAGGGTGCAGTTCCCGGCTCGAAGGGTTCCTGGATCATCGTCCGCGACGCCGTCAAGTCGGCTGCGAAGTAAGGGAGCCTTATCATGGAATTGAACGTCAAGACCCTCGAGGGAAAAGACGCCGGCAAGGTTTCTCTGTCGGATGAGATCTTCGGCCTCGACCCCCGCCAGGACATTCTGGCCCGCATGGTTCGCTGGCAGCTTGCAAAGAAGCAGCAGGGAACCCACAAGTCCAAGAACCGGTCGGAAGTTTCCCGCACCGGCGCGAAGATGTACAAGCAGAAGGGTACGGGCCGCGCTCGTCACCATTCGGCTCGCGCACCGCAGTTCCGCGGCGGCGGCAAGGCCCACGGCCCGGTCGTTCGCAGCCACGCCCATGACCTTCCCAAGAAGGTTCGTGCGCTCGCCCTGCGTCACGCCCTGTCTGCAAAGCTGAAGGCTGAGGAACTGATCATCGTCGATCAGCTCGTCGCGTCCGAAGCAAAGACCAAGGCTCTGCTGGGCAGCTTCGCTTCGCTTGGCCTGACCAACGCTCTCGTTATCGGCGGCGCCGAACTTGATGGCAACTTCAAGCTCGCTGCTCAGAACATCCCGAACGTGGACGTTCTGCCGGTACAGGGCATCAATGTTTACGACATCCTGCGCCGTGGCAAGCTGGTGCTTTCCAAGGCTGCTGTAGAGGCTCTGGAGGAGCGGTTCAAATGACGGATCTTCGCCACTACGATGTGATCGTATCTCCTTCGATCACGGAAAAGTCGACGCTGGTATCCGAACAGAACCAGGTCGTATTCAACGTCGCCAAGAATGCTTCCAAGCCTGAAATCAAGGCTGCCGTGGAAGCTCTCTTCGGCGTCAAAGTCACGGCTGTGAACACGCTTATCCGCAAGGGTAAGACCCGTCGTTTCCGTGGGTTCGCCGGTAAGCTGAAGGACGTCAAGAAAGCCGTCGTCACGCTCGCCGAAGGTCAATCCATCGACGTGTCCACCGGACTCTAAAGGTTAGGCCCAAGCGGGCAAAGACCCAAAAGGGAACAATAAAATGGCATTGAAAAGTTTCAATCCGACCACGCCGAGCCAGCGCCAGCTGGTTATCGTGGACCGCGCTTCGCTCTACAAGGGCAAGCCGGTAAAGGCTCTCACCCAGGGCCTCAGCTCCAAGGGTGGCCGTAACAACCAGGGCCGGATCACCGTCCGTTTCCAGGGTGGCGGTCACAAGCGGACCTACCGTCTGGTTGACTTCAAGCGTCGCAAGTTCGACGTTGAAGGCACCGTTGAACGTCTGGAATACGACCCCAATCGCACCGCGTTCATCGCGCTGGTTACGTATACCGACGGCGAACAGGCTTACATTCTCGCGCCACAGCGTCTCGCTGCTGGTGACAAGGTGATCGCCTCCGACAAGGCAGTGGACGTGAAGCCCGGCAACACCATGCCGCTTCAGTACATTCCGGTCGGTTCGATCATCCACAACGTCGAGATGAAGCCGGGCAAGGGCGGTCAGATCGCTCGCTCCGCCGGTACGTATGTCCAGCTCGTCGGCCGCGATGCCGGCATGGCCATCCTGCGTCTCAACTCGGGCGAACAGCGTCTGGTGCACGGCTCCTGCCTCGCATCGATCGGCGCTGTTTCGAACTCTGACCACGCCAACATCAACGACGGCAAGGCCGGTCGTTCCCGTTGGCGCGGCAAGCGTCCGCACGTTCGCGGCGTCGTCATGAACCCGGTCGACCACCCGCACGGTGGTGGTGAAGGTCGCACGTCGGGTGGTCGCCACCCGGTTACTCCGTGGGGCAAGCCCACGAAGGGCAAGCGCACCCGTTCGAACAAGTCGACCGACAAGTTCATCATGCGCTCGCGCCATCAGCGTAAGAAGTAAGAGAGGTAGTCACTAATGGCTCGTTCAGTATGGAAAGGTCCGTTTGTTGACGGCTATCTTCTCACCAAGGCTGAGAAGGTGCGCGAGAGCGGACGTAACGAAGTAATCAAGATCTGGAGCCGTCGCTCCACGATCCTGCCGCAGTTCGTTGGTCTGACCTTCGGCGTCTACAACGGCAGCAAGCATGTGCCCGTCTCCGTTAACGAAGACATGGTCGGACACAAGTTCGGTGAATTCTCTCCGACCCGTACCTATTACGGTCACGGCGCGGACAAGAAGGCAAAGAGGAAGTAATCATGGCGAAGGCTAAGACCGAACGCCGGCTGAAGGACAACGAGGCTCAGGCCGTTGCCCGTACGCTCCGCGTCAGCCCCCAGAAACTGAACCTGGTTGCCGCTCTTATCCGTGGCAAGAAGGTTGATCGCGCTCTCGCCGAGCTCGAATTCTCCCGCAAGCGCATTGCAGGCACCGTCAAGAAGACGCTGGAATCTGCAATTGCCAATGCGGAAAACAACCACGACCTCGACGTCGACGCTCTCGTCGTCGCCGAGGCCTATGTTGGCAAGTCCATCACCATGAAGCGTTTCCACGCTCGTGGCCGTGGTCGTGCTTCCCGCATTGAAAAGCCGTTCGCTCACCTCACGATCGTTGTTCGTGAAGTCGAGGAAAAAGGGGAGGCCGCATAATGGGTCAGAAAATCAATCCGATCGGCTTCCGCCTCGGCATCAACCGTACCTGGGATAGCCGCTGGTACGCTGACACCGCAGAATACGGCAAGCTGCTGCATGAAGACCTGAAGATCCGGGCTTACCTGATCAAGGAACTCAAGCAGGCCGGTATCGCAAAGGTCGTCATCGAGCGTCCGCACAAGAAGTGCCGCGTCACGATCCACTCGGCTCGTCCGGGTCTGATCATCGGCAAGAAGGGTGCAGACATCGAGAAGCTTCGCAAGAAGCTTTCCGAGATGACCAACTCCGAAACGCACCTCAACATCGTTGAAGTGCGCAAGCCGGAAATTGACGCGACGCTGGTTGCCCAGTCGATCGCTCAGCAGCTCGAGCGCCGCGTGGCTTTCCGCCGTGCGATGAAGCGTGCTGTTCAGTCCGCAATGCGTCTTGGCGCCGAAGGCATCAAGATCACCTGCGGCGGCCGTCTTGGCGGTGCTGAAATCGCTCGTACCGAATGGTACCGCGAAGGTCGCGTTCCGTTGCACACGCTGCGTGCGGACATCGACTACGGCACGGCTGAAGCTGAAACCGCATTCGGCATCTGCGGCATCAAGGTCTGGATCTTCAAGGGCGAAATCCTTGAGCACGATCCGATGGCTTCTGAGCGTCGCGGTCTCGAAGGCGACGCACAGGGCCCTGCAAGCCGTGAGCGTGGCGATCGTGGCGATCGTCGTCGCGAAAACGCTTGATTGACGCTGGCGAAAGATAAGCTCGGAGAAGTAAGAAAATGTTGCAGCCAAAGCGTACTAAGTACCGTAAGCAGTTCAAGGGACGCATCAAGGGCGTCGCCAAGGGCGGCTTTGACCTGGCATTCGGTGAATTCGGCTTGAAGTCGCAGGAACCGAACCGCGTGAATGCACGCGAGATCGAAGCGGCCCGCCGCGCGATCACGCGTTACATGAAGCGCGCAGGTCGCGTGTGGATCCGCGTATTCCCCGACGTTCCGGTTACGGCCAAGCCGACCGAAGTTCGTATGGGTAAGGGCAAGGGTTCGGTCGATTACTGGGCATGCAAGGTCAAGCCCGGTCGTATGATGTTCGAGATCGACGGTGTGTCCGAGGAGATCGCCCGTGAGGCGCTTCGTCTCGGCGCTGCCAAGCTCTCGGTCAAGACGCGCTTCGTACAGCGCATCGCAGAGTAAGGAGCAAGGCACATGAAAGCCGATGAAGTTCGCGGCCTCAGCGCCGACCAGCTCAAGGACAAGCTCGCCGATCTGAAGAAGGAGCAGTTCAACCTGCGCTTCCAGAAGGCAACTGGTCAGCTGGAGAAGTCCTCGCGCATCAACGAAGTCCGCAAGGATATCGCCCGCGTTAAAACCATTGCCCGCCAGAAGGCGGCAGAAGCCAAGGCCTAAGGAAGAATAATATGCCGAAACGCATTCTGCAGGGCGTCGTTGTGTCCGACAAGAACGAGAAGACTGTCGTAGTTCGTGTTGAGCGTCGATTCGCTCACCCGCTGCTTCAGAAGACCGTTCGTCGTTCGAAGAAGTACAAGGCACACGACGAAAACAATCAGTATAAGGTCGGCGATGTCGTTTCCATCGAGGAATGCGCACCGATCTCCAAGGACAAGCGCTGGACGGTCGTTTCCGCCCAGGCTTAATTTCATCAGAATCGCGCCAGGTGTCTTGCACTTGGCGCGAATTCCTGTATGAAGCAGCGCAAGGACGCTCGTGACCCGGGCGTCTTTTGCTTTGATGCGCACGGAAGGTCCTTCGGGAAACCACCCTGTCACGATTTTTCCGCGCAAAAAAAGAGATATTCATAAGCTGGAGCAGGGGGCTCGCTCGGGAGAGTTTGCCCAACCGTTCCGGTAACAACAAGAAGGCGACCTGACATGATTCAGATGCAAACAAACCTCGACGTGGCGGATAATTCCGGCGCACGTCGTGTCATGTGCATCAAGGTGCTGGGCGGCTCGAAGCGCAAATATGCTTCTGTTGGCGACATTATTGTCGTTTCCATCAAGGAAGCTATTCCGCGCGGCCGCGTCAAGAAGGGCGACGTGATGAAGGCGGTTGTCGTGCGCACCGCCAAGGACATCCGCCGCGCTGACGGCAGCGTCATCCGTTTCGATAACAACGCAGCCGTTCTTATCGACAACAAGAAAGAGCCCATCGGCACCCGTATCTTCGGACCGGTTCCGCGCGAACTTCGCGCCAAGAACCACATGAAGATCATCTCGCTGGCTCCGGAAGTACTGTAAGGAGCGTATGCGATGCAGAAAATTCGTAAAGGCGACAAGGTTGTCGTATTGACCGGTAAGGACAAGGGCCGTACCGGCGAAGTAATCCAGGTTTTGCCGAAGGAAGACCGGGCCGTTGTGCGTGGCGTAAACATGGTGAAGCGTCACCAGCGCCAGACCCAGGCCCAGGAAGCCGGCATCATCAACAAGGAAGCATCCTTGCACATCTCCAACATCGCCATCGTCGACAAGGATGGCAAGCCGACCCGCGTTGGCTTCTCGGTTGTGGATGGCAAGAAGGTCCGCGTGGCCAAGCGTTCGGGAGAAGTGATCGATGGCTGATAAGTACGAGCCGCGTCTCAAGACGGAATACGTTTCCCGTATCCGTGGCGCCATGCAGGAGAAGTTCTCCTACGCAAACGTCATGATGATCCCGAAGCTTGAAAAGATCGTGATCAACATGGGCGTTGGCGAAGCGACTGCCGACTCCAAGAAGCCCACGATCGCTGCCGGTGACCTGGCTGCGATTGCCGGCCAGAAGCCGGTCGTTACCCGCGCTCGCAACTCGATCGCTGGTTTCAAGGTTCGCGAAGGCATGCCGATCGGTGCGAAGGTTACCCTTCGTGGCGCCCGCATGTACGAATTCCTTGATCGTCTGGTCAACATCGCGCTGCCGCGCGTTCGCGACTTCCGGGGCCTGAACCCGAAGAGCTTTGACGGCCGTGGCAACTTCGCCATGGGCATCAAGGAACACATTGTGTTCCCTGAGATCAACTACGATAAGGTTGATCAGATGTGGGGCATGGACATCATCGTTTGCACGACGGCGACGTCGGACGACGAAGCTCGGGCTCTGCTGACAGAGTTCAACTTCCCGTTCCGTCACTAACCGTAACGACGAGCGTAGAAAAGGAACTCCGATATGGCGAAAACAAGCGCAGTTGAAAAGAACAAGCGCCGCCGCAAGTCGGTCGCCCAGCAGGCCAGCAAGCGCGCGGCCCTCAAGGCGATCGTGATGAACCAGTCCCTTCCGATCGAAGAGCGGTTCAAGGCCACCCTGAAGCTCGCTTCGCTGCCGCGTGACGGCTCGAAGACGCGTATCCGCAACCGCTGCGAAGTAACGGGCCGTCCGCGCGCGTTCTATCGCAAGCTCAAGATGTCGCGTATCGCGCTTCGTGAGCTGGGCAATTCCGGCAAGGTGCCGGGCATTGTCAAGTCGAGCTGGTAAGGAGACGGGCACATGACCATGACTGATCCTTTGGGTGATATGCTCACCCGCATCCGCAATGGTGCTGCTCGCCGTAAGTCTTCGGTAAGCACGCCTGCTTCCAGCCTCCGCGCACGCGTTCTCGACGTGCTGCAGTCTGAAGGCTACATTCGCGGTTATTCCAAGGTCGATTTCGAAAACGGCAAGTCCGAATTCACCATCGAGCTGAAGTACTACGAAGGCGCGTCCGTGATCCGTGAGATCGGCCGCGTTTCCAAGCCGGGCCGCCGGGTTTATGTCTCGGTAAAGTCCATTCCGCAGGTCGCGAACGGCCTCGGCATCACCATCCTTTCGACCCCGAAGGGCGTGATGGCCGATCACCAGGCTCGCGAACAGAACGTTGGTGGCGAGGTTCTTTGCTCGGTCTTCTAAGACCCGCGCAAGGATCTCCATAACGAACAGACAGGATTGAATAATGTCTCGTATCGGTAAAAAGCCCGTTCCGGTTCCCGCAGGTGTGACGGCCAATGTCGACGGCCAGAAGGTTACTGCTAAGGGCCCGAAGGGTGAACTGTTTTTCGTCGCTAACGACGACATTCAGCTGAAGCTCGAAGATAACGGCGTTTCCGTAACGCCGGCTAACGGCACCAAGGAAGCTCGTTCGAAGTGGGGCATGTCCCGCACGATGATCGAGAACATCTTCAAGGGTGTTAAGGACGGCTATGAGCGCAAGCTCGAAATCAACGGCGTTGGTTACCGTGCCGCCATGCAGGGCAAGAACCTGCAGCTGGCTCTCGGTTTCAGCCACGACGTTGTGTACGAGCCTCCGGTCGGCATCACCATTGCCGTTCCGAAGCCGACGGAAATCATCGTTTCCGGCATCAACAAGCAGCAGGTTGGCCAGGTTGCCGCGGAAATCCGCGAATACCGCGGTCCCGAGCCCTACAAGGGCAAGGGCGTAAAGTACGCTGAAGAGCGTATTGTACGCAAAGAAGGCAAGAAGAAGTAAGGATCACGCGAAATGGCTAGCAGGAAAGAAGCACTTGCACGTCGCGCGAGCCGTGTGCGCCGCCAGATCAAGGCGGTTGCCAACGGCCGCCCGCGCCTGTCGGTTCATCGCTCGTCGAAGAACATCTACGCCCAGATCATCGATGACGTTGCTGGCAAGACGCTTGCGTCTGCCTCCACGCTCGAAGCCGATCTGCGCGGCTCGCTCAAGACTGGCGCCGACGTTGCAGCAGCAGCTGTTGTCGGCAAGCTGGTTGCCGAGCGCGGCGTCAAGGCTGGCGTCAAGGATGTTGTATTCGACCGTGGCGCGTTCATCTATCACGGCCGTATCAAGGCTCTGGCAGATGCAGCCCGCGAAAGCGGCCTGAACTTCTGATTTTTTTCCGCCCGGACATCGATCCGGGCGGAATTTCACCGGACCATGCGGATCTCGTCTTCGGGGCCGCTGGTCTTTTCGTTTGCCGTTCCACCCGTAAAAGAAAAAGGACAAGGACAATGGCACAGGATAAAAGAGGTTCCCGCGAAGAGCGTCAGAACCGCGAAGAGCGCGATAGCGAATTCGTCGACAAGCTGGTCGCGATCAACCGCGTTGCAAAGGTTGTTAAGGGTGGCCGTCGTTTCGGTTTCGCCGCTCTCGTCGTCGTTGGCGACCAGAAGGGTCGCGTTGGTTTCGGTCACGGCAAGGCTCGTGAAGTTCCGGAAGCGATCCGCAAGGCGACTGAAAGCGCAAAGCGCGATCTGATCTTCGTTCCGCTGCGCGATGGCCGCACGCTGCATCACGACGTCAATGGCCGTCACGGCGCAGGCAAGGTTCTGCTGCGTTCGGCCAAGGCCGGTACCGGTATCATCGCCGGTGGTCCGATGCGCGCCGTTTTCGAAACGCTCGGCGTTCATGACGTTGTTGCCAAGTCGACCGGTTCTTCGAACCCGTACAACATGGTTCGCGCGACGTTCGACGCTCTGAAGCATCAGGTTCATCCGAAGGACATCGCTGCACAGCGCGGTCTGAAGTATGCGACCCTTCAGGCTCGTCGTGCCGCTTCCGGCAACGCTTCTGAAGAATAAGGAGCTGGATCATGGCCAAGAAAACTACTGAAGCCAAGAAGACTGTTACGGTCGAACAGATCGGCAGCCCTATTCGCCGCCCGGCAATCCAGCGTCAGACGCTGGTGGGTCTGGGTCTCAACAAGATGCATCGTCAGCGCACCCTGGAAGACACTCCGGCGGTTCGCGGCATGATCCGTGCGGTCCAGCATCTCGTTCGCGTCGTTGACGAGAAGTGAGACGGAGTAACCTATCATGAAACTCAATGAAATCAGAGACAACGAAGGCGCCTCCAAGGATCGTATCCGCGTAGGTCGCGGTATCGGTTCCGGCAAGGGCAAGACCGGTGGTCGCGGTGTGAAGGGTCAGAAGGCTCGTTCGGGCGTCGCCATCAACGGCTTCGAAGGCGGTCAGATGCCAATCTACCGTCGTCTGCCGAAGCGCGGTTTCAACAACATCTTCGCTTCCGAATATGTTGTCGTATCGCTCGGCCGCATTCAGACCGCCATCGACGCCAAGAAGCTTGACGCTTCCGCAACGATCGATGCTGCTGCTCTCAAGGCTGCCGGCGTTATCCGCCGCGCCAAGGACGGCGTTCGTATTCTCGCCGACGGCGAGCTGAAGGCTAAGGTCGCTTTTGAAGTTGCCGGTGCTTCCAAGCCCGCAATCGAAAAGATCGAAAAGGCTGGCGGCTCGATCAAGCTTCTCGCAGTTGCAGCAGAAGCCGCCGAGTAATATATAGACTTCAGGCGCCCGGGGCTTGTCGCTCCGGGCGTTTGCGCTCCCTGGCCACTGTTGCTTTCGATCTAAATCGATTTATAGAGCATCGGGGAAATCTCTTCGCGGTGTGCTTCCTCGGCCCCGCTTGCGGCAGAAAGTGCTGCAGGGAGAGCCTCACAGTTCTTGAACTTCCATAGGGGAGGGGATAGGACATAAAAAACAGGGTGAGGCATGATGGCGGCGCAAAGCCGCGTTTGTCCGAAGCCCGGTTTTGACCAGTATCTTTTAGACCTTTCCGCATCGGCCGGTTGCGCTGGCTGGCAAGGGTCATTCGGAGAAATTTATGGCTTCAGCAGCGGAACAACTGGCTTCGAACCTGAATTTTTCGACCTTCGCTAAGGCGGAGGATCTGAAAAAGCGTCTCTGGTTTACTCTTGCCGCACTTCTCGTCTACCGTCTCGGCACCCATATTCCGCTTCCGGGCCTGAACCCTGAAGCCTATGCGCAGGCCTTCCGTGGCCAGGCCAACGGTATTCTCGGTCTTTTCAACATGTTTGCGGGTGGCGCTGTCGAGCGCATGGCGATTTTCGCCCTCGGCATCATGCCTTACATCTCCGCTTCGATCATCGTGCAGCTCATGACCTCGGTCGTGCCTTCGCTCGAAGCGTTGAAGAAGGAAGGCGAAGCCGGCCGCAAGATCATCAACCAGTACACCCGTTACGGCACGGTGCTGCTCGGCACGCTGCAGGCCTATGGCATTGCGGTCGGCCTCGAAAGCGGTAACGGCCTTGTGGTCGATCCAGGCTGGTTCTTCCGCATTTCCACCGTCATCACGCTGCTTGGCGGCACGATGTTCCTGATGTGGCTCGGCGAACAGATCACCTCGCGCGGTATCGGCAACGGTATTTCGCTGATCATCTTCGCGGGCATTGCCGCCGGTCTGCCCAAGGCCTTGGCCGGCACGCTGGAACTCGGCCGCACCGGTGCGCTTTCGACCCCGCTCATCCTGACGGTCGTCGTCGTTGCAATCGGCGTCATTGCCCTCATCGTCTTCGTGGAGCGTGCGCAGCGCCGTCTGTTGATCCAATATCCGAAGCGACAGGTCGGGAACCGCATGTTCCAGGGCGACACCTCGCACCTGCCGCTGAAGCTTAACACGGCCGGCGTCATTCCTGCGATCTTCGCATCGTCGCTGCTGCTTCTGCCGGCAACGGCTGCAGGCTTTGCGGGTAACACCAACCTGCCGACCTGGGCGACCTCGATCATCGCCTCGCTGCAGCATGGCCAGCCGCTGTTCATGGCGCTTTATGGCCTGCTGATTGCTTTCTTCGCCTTCTTCTACACGGCGATCGTATTCAATCCGAAGGATACGGCTGACAATCTCAAGAAGCATGGCGGCTTCATTCCGGGCATCCGTCCGGGCGAGCGCACTGCGGAGTACATTGATTACGTTCTGACCCGCATCACTGTGGTCGGCGCGATTTATCTGGTCTTCGTCTGTATCCTTCCTGAGACACTTATCGCACGTACGGGCATTCCATTAGCCCTTGGTGGTACTTCGCTTTTGATCGTTGTCAGTGTAACTCTGGATACGGTTGCGCAGATTCAGGGTCACCTGATCGCCCAGCAGTATGAAGGTCTGATCAAGAAGTCGAAGTTGCGTGGAGGAAAGAGGGGACGATGAGACTGATATTTTTGGGTCCGCCGGGTGCGGGCAAGGGAACCCAGGCCAAGCGGCTTACTGACAAGTACGGGATCCCCCAGCTTTCAACCGGTGACATGCTGCGCGCTGCGGTCAGCGCGGGCACCGAAATCGGCAAGCGCGCCAAGGCCGTCATGGACGCCGGCGGGCTGGTATCCGACGATATCGTCAATCAGATCGTTTCCGAACGTATCGAAGCTCCTGACTGTGCCAAGGGCTTCATTCTCGACGGTTATCCGCGCACCGTTCCGCAGGCGAAGGCGCTCGCCGACAACATGCGCAAGAAGAACCTGGTGCTCGACGCCGTCATCGAACTCAAGGTGGACGAAGAGGCTTTGATTCGCCGAATCGAAAATCGCGTGGCTGAAACCATTGCCGCCGGCGGTACTGTTCGCTCTGACGATAATCCGGAGGCTTTCCGCAAGCGCCTGACGGAATATCGCGAGAAGACTGCGCCGCTGTCCGCTTATTACAGCGAACAGGGCGAACTGGTGACGCTGGATGGCATGGCAGATGTCGATGCCGTCACCGAGGCCATCGAGCGCGTTCTTGAGAAAGCATCTGCCTGATCGAGAGAATGAGTGGGCGAGGATCGTTGCGTTCTTGCCCATCTTCCTTTTCGAAAGGCGGCTGATCCCTTGGATCGCAAAAGAATCTTGGCGGAGCCGGTTGCTTTTTTGCGCTGATTCCGTTAAACACCGCGCCAACTCGCGACATCCCAAGCGACTGGTGCGGATTTCCCTTAGGGAAGGGAGATCCGGGTTCGGTCGTTTTGACTTGTCACGGACATCAATTTGAACTGGCGGTCTTGTCGGCCGCTCGAATGGAATCACCACTTGCCGGATGGCAACTGGAACCAAGGAGAAAAGACGTGGCACGTATCGCTGGCGTCAACATCCCGACTGCGAAGCGCGTTGTTATTGCGCTGACCTACATTCACGGGATTGGTCCGAAATTCGCGCAGGAAATCATGGACAAGGTCGGTCTTCCGGCTGACAAGCGCGTTCATCAGCTTACGGATGCTGAAGTTCTTCAGATCCGCGAAGCCATCGACCGCGACTACCAGGTCGAAGGCGACCTGCGTCGCGAAACGTCGATGAACATCAAGCGTCTGATGGACCTCGGTTGCTACCGCGGCCTGCGTCACCGTCGTGGCCTTCCGGTCCGCGGTCAGCGCACGCACACCAACGCCCGCACCCGCAAGGGTCCGGCGAAGGCTATCGCTGGTAAGAAGAAGTAATTTTCCGGTTCTCCGGAAAGGGGAGGCTGGTGCAGTCCGCGCCAGCCTTTCTGAGTTTGGCGAAAAGCTCGGTTACGGGCTGATTGCCGGTGTAGCCGCTGGTGTTACGGCGGTGAAGAGATCAATGAAAGGTATAAAATGGCCAAGGAAGCCGCACGCGTCCGTCGTCGCGAACGCAAAAATATCACGTCTGGCGTCGCGCACGTCAATTCGACATTCAACAACACGATGATCACCATCACCGACGCGCAGGGCAATGCTATTGCCTGGTCGTCCGCTGGTGCCAAGGGCTTCAAGGGTTCGCGTAAGTCGACCCCGTTCGCTGCCCAGATCGCTGCTGAAGATTGCGCGAAGAAGGCTCAGGAACACGGCATGAAGTCGCTTGAAGTTGAAGTTTGCGGTCCGGGTTCCGGCCGTGAATCGGCACTTCGCGCCCTGCAGGCTGCCGGTTTCATGATCACTTCCATTCGCGACGTGACGCCGATCCCGCACAACGGTTGCCGTCCGCGCAAGAAGCGCCGCGTCTGACGCGACCGTGGTTCGGAAATTCCGCCTTACCTCAGGTCTGGCGGAATTTTCGTGTATCTGGCGTGTGCGCGTCGATTTCGATCGGCGGACTTGCGCTCAAGAACCCACCGATGAACCGCTGAATTTGGTTCCTCTCGGTGTTTTCATGCTCGGTCCGTCACGATTGGATGGTGGCGGCGAACGGAAGGTTTAAAGATGATTCAGAAGAACTGGCAGGAACTTATCAAGCCGAACAAGGTCGAGTTCACCTCGTCCAGCCGCACCAAGGCAACGCTCGTTGCCGAGCCGCTGGAGCGTGGTTTCGGTCTTACCCTCGGCAACGCGCTGCGTCGCGTTCTGTTGTCTTCTCTGCGCGGCGCCGCTGTTACGGCCGTGCAGATCGACGGTGTCCTGCACGAATTCTCCTCCATCCCCGGCGTCCGGGAAGATGTGACGGATATCGTGCTCAACATCAAGGAAATCGCCATCAAGATGGATGGCGACGATTCCAAGCGCATGGTCGTGCGCAAGCAGGGCCCGGGTGCCGTAACCGCTGGTGACATCCAGACGGTTGGCGACATCGAGATCCTGAACCCCGACCACGTGATCTGCACGCTCGACGATGGCGCTGAAATCCGCATGGAATTCACCGTCAACAACGGCAAGGGTTACGTACCGGCTGAGCGCAACCGCGCGGAAGATGCCCCGATTGGCCTCATTCCGGTGGACAGCCTCTATTCTCCGGTCAAGAAAGTGTCCTACAAGGTTGAAAACACCCGTGAAGGCCAGGTTCTCGACTATGACAAGCTGATCATGACGATCGAGACCAACGGTTCGGTTTCCGGCGAAGACGCCGTTGCCTTCGCCGCTCGCATTCTTCAGGACCAGCTGGGCGTCTTCGTCAATTTCGACGAGCCGCAGAAGGAAGCAGAAGAAGAATCGGTTACGGAACTCGCGTTCAACCCGGCGCTTCTCAAGAAGGTCGACGAGCTCGAGCTGTCGGTTCGTTCGGCAAACTGCCTGAAGAACGACAACATCGTTTACATCGGCGACCTGATCCAGAAGACCGAAGCCGAAATGCTCCGCACGCCGAACTTTGGTCGCAAGTCGCTGAACGAAATCAAGGAAGTTCTCGCTTCCATGGGTCTGCACCTCGGCATGGAAGTGCCGGCATGGCCGCCTGAGAACATCGAAGATCTCGCAAAGCGTTACGAAGACCAGTACTAACAAACAAGAAGGCAGACCTCAAAGACTGCCTTTCCCCGTCAAACAGCAGGTAAGTCACCTGCATGTGCCAGGAAACGGCAGGCCTTAAAGAAGGAACCTGCGTAGAAGGAGAATAGCAATGCGCCACGGTAATTCAGGCCGCAAGCTCAATAGAACCGCCAGCCACCGCAAGGCAATGTTTGCCAACATGGCTGCTTCGCTCATCACCCATGAGCAGATCGTCACCACGCTTCCGAAGGCGAAGGAAATTCGCCCGATCGTTGAGAAGCTCGTCACCCTCGGCAAGCGCGGCGACCTGCACGCTCGTCGTCAGGCGATTTCGCAGATCAAGGATCAGGACGCTGTTCGCAAGCTGTTCGACGCGATCGCAGCACGTTACGCAAACCGTAACGGCGGCTACCTGCGTATCATGAAGGCAGGCTTCCGCCAGGGCGACAATGCCGCTCTCGCCGTCATCGAATTCGTCGAGCGCGACGTTGACGCCAAGGGCGCAGCCGACAAGGCTCGCGTTGCCGCTGAAGCTGCTGCTGCCGAAGCTGCATAAGGTTTGACGCCGTTCAGGCGTCATGAGTTAAAAAGCCGGGCGAGTGATCGCCCGGCTTTTTTGTTGAAAAAGACTTTAGGAACGGCGCAGGTAGTAACCGTCAGTACCGTCGTCGCCTTCGATCAATTCAACAGTCCGGTTGAGAAGCCATTTAATTCCCTGATCTGCCGCCCCAAACTCAGCGTTGGATGTGTTCCAGAGATTTCCGAGCACGCGATCAGGAACGTCTGATCGTAGTATGGACGCCAGAAATGCCAGAAGTTTATTCCGCTCTGCCTTAGTCAGATGATACAAACCAAAAAGCAATACGCCGTCCAAGCTTTCGAAAATTTCGAAATCTTGAATCATATAGCTTGTGAATTTTAGAAACTCCGGTGCGGGGGTAATAGTCTTTTTCACGATATCATCGTTCCTAGGGTAGGCTGTATTGACATAGAAGCCATTAGGGCGGCTGGCGTCGTGAACAATAAACACGCCAACTTCGTATGTAACCCGTAGGTGGGCTTCAGAATAAGGAGTTTCGCGAAACGCTTCAACGCCAGTGCGATAGCCAAATCTCTTTTTGAGGAATGCCTCTTTGAGAAAACCGGTCGCGACCAATTCGGCCGTTTCGGCATTGCTTTCGATCGTCTGATTTACGAAGTACTGGGCGTCTTCATAACTGTTGAAGCTCCCATTCCGAAACATCACGAAAGTTACTGGCATCCACCACTTAGCAGGGCGGCCCATTCGCAATAAAAGTTCCGTTCCAGTTTTTCCCACATGGTACCGTAGAGTGCACCACGATAGTTTTCCTCTTTATGCAGGTCTATCTTTTGATGAGCTTTTCCTGGTGAAGGGACCGCGTTGTTTGACCCCGATTGATTGACCGTGGTCCATTCTCCGCCTTGTGGGTTCCCTGGGGGTACTCGCGGTTGGTTTGGATTGAAATTAGCTTTTGTTCGATGAATTTGTAGACGCGCATAAGATAGGCGCAAACGATAGATTTTTAATTTTCTTTCAAGTTTCTACAGTCGTTTATCTCCGCGTTCATACAACTAGAGAGAATAAATCTGTTTTTCGGAGCGGGGATAAATTGGGTGAGTTTTATTCGGGATTGGCGGCCCGGACGCGCCCTCTTTTCTTTCTCTTCGCTGCCATGAACGTCGGCCGCACCAGCCGATAGCCGAGCAATACCACCATGGTGCTGATATAAAACACCGGCTCCAGCGTGATCGATTTTCGCGCCAGCACGAAATGCAGCACGCCGACGATGAGGACGAGATAGACGAGTTTATGCAGCGTGTTCCAGCGGCTTCCGAGCTTGCGGATGGACCACCGGTTGGAAGTGAGCGCCAAGGGCAGGAGCATGACGAGCCCCGCCATGCCGAACATGATATAGGGCCGTTTCAGGATATCACCGGCGATGGAACTGAAGACGAGGCCACGGTCCAGCACCAGATAGACGGTAAAGTGCGCCAATACGTAATAAAAGGCAATCAGACCCAGCGCCCGACGATAGGCGATGAGGTTGATGTTGAAGAGATCGCGTAGCGGCGTCACCAGCAGGCCTAGACAGAGGAAGCGAAGCGCCCAGATGCCGAGGAGGTGTTCGAAATCCTTGACCGGGTTGAAGCCGAGGCCTCCGGTTGCGGCGAGGTAGAAATACCAGACGCCGGGAGCAAGGCCGATGAAATACAGCGACCAGATGGCCGCCGGTTGGTAACGCTTCGGCAGAGAGGGTAAGGTGAAGGCGAAAGCCATGGTCAATAATTCGCCTTCAGGTCCATGCCGGCGTAGAGGCTCGCTACTTCATCGTAGCCATTGAACATCAGGGTAGGGCGGTTCTGGGTGCCAAAGAAGCCGCCTTCGCCGATGCGCTGCTCCGTCGCCTGGCTCCAGCGGGGATGGTCCACATGTGGATTGACGTTGGAATAGAAGCCGTATTCGCGGGCGTTGGAATTTTTCCAGGTCGTTTCCGGCTGTTTCTCGACAAGCGAAATGCGGACGATGGATTTGATGCCCTTGAAGCCGTACTTCCACGGCACGACAAGCCGGATCGGTGCGCCGTTCTGGTTCGGCAACGTCTCGCCATAAAGGCCGACGGCAAGGATGGTCAGGGGATGGCGGGCTTCATCGAGGCGCAAACCTTCGACATAGGGCCATGACAGGGGCTGGAACAGGCCGCTCTGTCCGGGCATTTCCTCTGGCCGCACCACGGTCTCGAAGGAAACATATTTCGCGCTGCCCAGCGGTTCGACCTTGTCGAGCAGGCTTGCAAGTGGGAAGCCGATCCATGGAATGACCATCGACCAGCCTTCGACGCAGCGCATGCGGTAGGTGCGTTCCTCAAGCTGATATTTCATCAGCTCTTCGATGCCGAATTCCTGTGGCTTGGAAACGAGGCCATCCACTTTCACGGTCCAGGGTGTGGGTTTGAACTTGCCGGAATTTTCCTTGGGGTCGGATTTGCCGACGCCGAATTCGTAGAAGTTGTTGTAGCTGGTGACGGCATCAAGCGGCGTGAGTTTTTCATCCAGCTTGTAAGCGCCGGGTTTCGCCGCGAGCGGAGCGGCAACCGCCTCACTGCCCGCAAGCCCTATTGCCGCAAGGCCCGCCGCTGTGCCGAGGAAGCCGCGTCTGGAAAGGTAGATGTTTTTCGGCGTGATTTCGCTTGCCGAAATATGGGGCGGACGATAGGCGGGCATTGGAACCTCCACAAAAGCCGAGTGCATCTGCGATAAATCGATTATGATAGCCAATACGGCCGCTGCACAGATATGTTTCAGCCTGCTGCGGAAAAACAGCGCCGGGCAGACGGAAATCGCGCATTTGTGATAGGCCGTCGTCCGCTCGCCCGCGTTAAGGGAAAGGCGTACCGTACCGAACCGTACTGTTTTGCCCTAAGGTGACAGTGACAGCGCTTGCGGTTTGCGTTAGAAACACCGCAAAATAGGGCAGAGGCAGCTTCCACCGCGTTGCGGGCAGGCGCGTTTCGCCCCGAGATTGAGGAAAACACCATGCCAGCCTATCGCTCAAGAACGACAACCCACGGCCGCAACATGGCGGGCGCGCGCGGCCTTTGGCGCGCCACCGGCATGAAGGACAGCGATTTCGGCAAGCCGATCATCGCTGTCGTCAATTCCTTCACGCAATTTGTGCCCGGCCACGTCCACCTCAAGGATCTCGGCCAGCTGGTTGCCCGTGAAATCGAGGCGGCCGGCGGTGTTGCCAAGGAATTCAACACCATCGCGGTCGATGACGGCATCGCCATGGGCCATGACGGCATGCTTTATTCGCTGCCCTCGCGCGAGATCATTGCTGACTCGGTCGAATATATGGTCAATGCCCATTGCGCCGATGCCATGGTGTGCATTTCCAACTGCGACAAGATCACCCCCGGAATGTTGAATGCTGCCATGCGCCTCAACATCCCCGCCGTCTTCGTGTCCGGTGGTCCGATGGAAGCGGGCAAGGTTGTCCTGCATGGCAAAACCGTCGCGCTCGATCTGGTCGACGCCATGGTGGCTGCCGCCGATGACAAGATTTCTGACGAGGACGTCAAGGTTATCGAGCGATCGGCCTGCCCGACCTGCGGTTCCTGTTCCGGCATGTTCACCGCCAATTCAATGAACTGTCTGACCGAGGCGCTGGGCCTGTCTCTGCCCGGCAACGGTTCGACGCTCGCGACCCATTCGGATCGCAAGCGACTTTTCGTCGAGGCCGGTCATCTGATCGTCGATCTGGCCCGCCGTTATTACGAGCAGGAAGACGAAACCGTTCTGCCGCGGACCATCGCCAACAAGGCGGCGTTTGAAAACGCCATGTCGCTGGATATCGCCATGGGCGGCTCCACCAATACAGTGCTGCATATCCTCGCTGCCGCGCACGAGGGCGGGGTGGATTTCACCATGGAAGACATCGACCGTCTTTCCCGCAAGGTTCCGTGCCTTTCGAAAGTCGCGCCCGCCAAGCAGGACGTTCACATGGAAGACGTTCACCGCGCGGGTGGTATCATGCGCATTCTTGGCGAGTTGGAGCGCGGCGGTCTGATCAACCGCGATACCTACACGGTGCATGAAGCGACGCTGGGTGACGCCATCGACCGCTGGGACATCACCCGCACCAACAGCGAGACGGTGCGTGAATTCTTCAAGGCGGCCCCCGGCGGCGTGCCGACGCAGGTTGCCTTCAGCCAGTCCTCGCGCTGGGACGATCTGGATACCGACAGCGACAATGGCGTCATCCGTTCGGTCGAGAAGCCTTTCTCCAAGGATGGTGGTCTTGCCGTGCTTTACGGCAACATCGCGCTCGACGGCTGTATCGTGAAGACGGCAGGTGTTGATGAGTCCATCCTGAAATTCAACGGCCCGGCGGTCGTTTACGAAAGCCAGGACGCGGCGGTTAAGGGCATTCTGGGCAACGAGGTCAAGGCGGGCGACGTCGTCGTCATCCGTTATGAAGGTCCTAAGGGCGGCCCGGGCATGCAGGAAATGCTCTATCCGACCAGCTACCTGAAATCCAAGGGCCTCGGCAAAGCCTGCGCGCTGATCACCGACGGTCGCTTCTCTGGTGGCACGTCAGGCCTTTCCATCGGCCACGCCTCGCCGGAAGCGGCACAGGGCGGCGCCATCGGCCTCGTGCGTCAGGGTGACCTGATCGAGATCGACATTCCGAACCGCACGATCAACCTGAAGGTTTCCGACGCGGAACTGGCCTCGCGCCGGGCCGAGCAGGAAGAGAAGGGCTGGAAGCCGGAAGCACCGCGCAAGCGCAATGTCACGACGGCGCTGAAGGCCTATGCGGCCTTTGCGTCGAGCGCAGACAAGGGTGCTGTGCGGATATTGCCGGAGTAATCCTGTCGCAGAGTGGGTTGGAAGGTTACGCCTGATGCGTCGCTTTCTTCCCGGAGTGCTCGAAGAGCAATATAAGCACGCTTCGTCACCCCGGACGGATCCGGGGTCCGGCGCGATCAAGTCCTCGATCGCAAGAGACTCTTCTTACGGCGCAGACGCGCCGTGCCTGATGCCGGATCAAGTCCGGCAGGACGGAGGAGAAAGCTCTCCACCTCCATTTAAATTGAGCCGCTCTCTGAGCGGCTTTTTGCTGTCTGAATTTGGAGTGAATTCGGCTCACAAACAGATTCAATTACTTCGCGGGATGATTCCTGATATCCATTCAACCTTTTGTTTTTCCATCGTAAATTTCGAACTGACTGCAGATTGTTTCTTGCCTGGCAGTCACATTGGAGTGATGTTCGTCCAGCGACCCTTTTCCAGAAAGCAGCGATGCCTAACTTCATCACCATGAAAAGACGAACCGCACTCGCCCTCATGGCATCGCTACCCTTCGCCTCACTTGCCCGTGCCCAGAGCGCCGGGAACAACGTCCGTTTCGATCCGTTGCTGCGGGAGGCGGATGCGTTTTCCAGCCTCAAGACCGTCATCGTCAGCATCGATGGCGAGGAGATCGCTAGCCGCGCCTATCATGGCGCCGGCTTGAACGGCTCCACCAATATCAAATCGGCCTCAAAATCGATCATCTCCGCGTTGGTCGGCATGGCGATTGATCGCAAGATTCTCCAAGGTGCGGACCAGCCGATCGCGACCATTCTGCGCGGTGAATTTCCGCAAAATCCCGATCCCCGGCTGGAGCGGATCACCGTCGGTAACCTCCTGTCAATGCAATCCGGTCTGGAGCGCATGTCCGGGCCGAATTACGGCCGTTGGGTCGCCAGCCGCAACTGGGTGCGGATGGCCTTGGGGTCGGGTTTCGCCGGAGAGCCCGGCGGCGGCATGCTTTATTCCACGGCGTCGACACATCTGCTGTCGGCGATATTGACGAAGGCATCCGGCCGTTCGACGCTTTCTCTCGCCCGAGACTGGTTTCGGCCCCTGGAAGGGTTTTCCATCGGCGGCTGGGAGCGCGATCCGCAGGGCATTTATCTCGGCGGCAACCAGATGGCGATGACCGCGCGGTCGCTGCTGGCCTTCGGTGAGCTTTACCGCAGGGGCGGCGTGACACCCGGTGGTGAGCGGTTGATTTCGCAGGACTGGATCGAGCAATCATGGCGACAGCGCACCAATTCGGTCTTCAACGGCGACGGTTACGGTTATTGCTGGTTCATCAGGGAGATGGCGGGCGAGACGGTCTATTATGCCTGGGGTTATGGCGGGCAGATGCTGTACATCGCGCCGGCAAAACGACTGTCCGTCGTGATGACCTCCCGTGAAGACGCGCCATCGGCCCGAACCGGTTATCGCGACCAGCTGCATGGCCTCATGGAGAACGTCATCCGCGCGGTGTGATCGGGTCAGAGCGGCCGGTTGATGCTCTGAAACGCCTCTCCGAGACGTTTCATGCGCTCCTCATAGGCGCCGGTAAGGCAGGCAACGTCGGCTGCACATTCCTGGCGCTTCTTCAGCCACTGGCTCTGCTCGTCGCGCAACGTGTCGCGGGCGCCCATGGCCATCAGCTGGGTTAGGATATCGAAGGTGGTGGCCATCTTCACGTCCTGATCGTTCAGGGCGCGGTTGTCGCAGATGGCCTTTTCATCCGCTGCGAGATCGGATTTCGTGCAGTCGAAACTTGCAGCACCGGCCGTTGAGAGGAGCGAGGAAGCAAAAAGGATGCCGCAGGCGAGGAGGGGCTTTTTCAAATGCATGGCTTGTCTCTGTTGAGGACTGCTGGTGCGGATGAAACCAAAATACGCCTTTGCTGGTTCCATCAGCGGAAGCCGCCGTGCCTGAAACCCACGGTCATCATCTTGCCGCTCTTTGCTTTACAGGCTTTGACGTTATAACTCCATCATACTGATGACGATGAGGAATCACATGCGAAGCGTGTTGAAGTATCTGTCCACCGGCTTTCTCGCCGCGCTCATTCTCCTGCCAGCGGGTGCCCGGGCGCAGGACAACAGGACCGTGCCGTCCAGCCACACGGAAATGCAGCTTTCCTTCGCGCCGCTGGTCAAGCGCACCGCCGGCGCGGTGGTGAATGTCTATGCCGAACGCATCGTGCAGCGGCGGTTGTCGCCCTTCGCCGGTGATCCCTTTTTCGAACAGTTTTTCGGGCAGCAAATGCCGAACCGCACGGAAAAGCAGTCGTCGCTCGGTTCAGGCGTCATCGTCACAGCCGGCGGTCTCGTGGTGACCAACAATCATGTCATTGACGGTGCTGACGACATCAAGGTGGCGCTTGCGGATGGGCGCGAATTTTCCTCCAAGGTTCTCATGAAAGATGATCGGGTCGATCTTGCCGTGCTGCAGATCGACGCCAAGGAGCAGTTCCCGGTGCTTCCGCTCGGCAATTCGGACAAGATCGAAGTCGGCGATCTGGTGCTGGCGATCGGTAACCCCTTCGGCGTCGGTCAGACGGTGACGAGCGGCATCGTCTCGGGCCTTGCCCGCAACCAGGTGACGCAGGGCGATTTCGGCTTCTTCATCCAGACCGACGCCTCCATCAACCCGGGCAACTCCGGCGGCGCGCTGATGAATATGGCTGGCGAGCTGATCGGCATCAACACTGCCATCTTCTCCAAGGGCGGCGGCTCGAACGGCATCGGTTTCGCTATTCCGGCCAATCTGGTCCGGGTTTTTGTGGCTGCTGCTGAACGGGGCGATGCGAACTTCCAGCGGCCCTATATTGGCGCAACCTTCGATCCCGTCACTTCGGATGTCGCGGAGGCCCTTGGCCTGCATCGCGCCCGGGGAGCGCTGGTCGTCAGCGTTGTCAAAGGCAGCCCCGCGGAAAAGGCCGGCATAGAGCCGGGCCAGGTGGTGACTGCGGTCAACGGATTGGAGGTGGAGCATCCCGATGCGCTCGGTTACCGCCTGACCACGGCCGGCATAGGCAAATCTGCTGAACTGACCGTCATGGACAAAGGCAAGGAAAAGAAGCTGACGATTGCACTTGATATCGCGCCCGAGACCGCTCCCCGCGACGAACGGCTGATCGAAGGCCGCAATCCGTTCGCCGGCGCGACCGTCGCCAATCTTTCGCCGAAGCTTGCTGACGAATTGCGCATGCCCTCGCAGGTCACGGGTGTCGTCATCACCGATGTGAAGCGTGGCTCGCCGGCTTATCGTGTCGGTTTTCTGCCGAAAGATGTGATCCTTTCATTGAACGGCGCAGATATCGGCTCCACGGCCGCTGTCGAAAAGGCGCTGGATGACAATCCTGGTTTCTGGCGGGTGGAAATCCTGCGTGACGGGCAGCGTATCCGGCAGTTCCTCCGATGAGTGACGATCTCTTCGCCCCGCAAGTGCCGGTGGAGGTCGCCAACCGGCGGCCTCTCGCCGATCGCCTGCGCCCGAAGACGCTGGCGGAAGTAAGCGGGCAGCCGCATCTGACGGGCGAGGAGGGCGTTCTGCGCCGCATGATCGATAGCGGCTCCCTGGGCTCGATGATCTTCTGGGGGCCGCCCGGCACTGGCAAGACGACGGTCGCCCGGCTGCTTTCCGGCGAGGCGGGGCTGGCTTTCGAACAGATATCAGCGATCTTTTCCGGCGTCGCCGATCTCAAGAAGGTTTTCGAAGCGGCGCGTGCAAGGCGCATGAACGGTCGCCAGACCCTGCTTTTCGTCGACGAAATTCACCGTTTCAACCGTGCGCAACAGGACAGTTTTCTGCCTGTCATGGAGGACGGCACCATTATTCTGGTGGGGGCGACCACCGAAAATCCCTCGTTTGAACTGAATGCCGCTCTGTTGTCGCGGGCCCGTGTCCTGACATTTCGATCGCATGACGAGGACAGTCTCAGCGAGCTTCTGAAGCGCGCGGAGGAGGCGGAGCAGAAGCCCCTGCCACTGACGGAGGATGCATGCGCAAGCCTGATCCGCATGGCCGATGGCGACGGTCGCGCGGTGTTGACGCTTGCCGAAGAAGTCTGGCGCGCGGCGCGGAAAGATGAAACCTTCGACACGGAAGGGCTCACGCGCATCGTGCAGCGCCGTGCGCCCGTCTACGACAAGAGCCAGGACGGCCACTACAATCTCATTTCCGCGCTGCATAAGTCGGTGCGTGGATCGGACCCGGATGCCGCACTTTATTATCTCGCCCGCATGTTCGATGCCGGCGAGGACCCGCTCTATATCGGCCGGCGGCTGGTGCGCATGGCGGTGGAAGATATCGGCCTTGCAGATCCGCAGGCGCTCGCCGTCTGCAATGCTGCCAAGGATGCCTATGATTATCTTGGTTCACCGGAGGGTGAACTTGCGCTGGCGCAGGCCTGCGTCTACCTCGCCACCGCTCCGAAATCGAATGCCGTCTATACGGCCTTCAAGGCTGCGATGCGCGCCGCGAAGGAAAATGGCTCGCTTGTTCCGCCCAAACACATCCTGAATGCACCGACCAAGCTGATGAAGGGCGAGGGATATGGTGACGGCTACCGTTACGATCATGACGAGCCGGACGCTTTTTCGGGTCAGGATTACTTCCCGGAAAAAATGGGGCGGACCACCTTTTACGATCCACCGGACAGAGGTTTCGAACGCGAAATCCGCAAACGTCTCGACTGGTGGGCGAAACTGCGTCGCGAGCGGGAATCGCGTTAGCCCTCATCTTCACAAAATGATTCAGGCGCTTGCCAAAAAGAGTCGCGAAACTGCGCTATCGCATTGTTTTTTCAAATAAGTCAGGATGCCTTGCGCTGAGGCGCGGCCTGCGGCTGCGCCGGCAGCATCTTGACCGATGATTCCGCCAGGCCATTATGCCCGTCGGCATCGATCACCAGATGCCAGTGCATCGTTTCGGGGATGGCGATCCGGATTGGCGACTTTTTCGCGACGCCGCCAAGATATTTGAAATCGAGCAATTCGGTGAAGCGCTGGAAATTCGCGCCCGTCATCAACCGGACATTGTTGATGGCCGAGAGAGATACTTCAATGATCGTGCCCGCCCGCAATTCCTTCAGGTCATAATGCGTGTAGCGGAAATTCGGCCGTGCCATCGCGCGCCTCCAAGTACCGGTATTGTGGCAAAAGAGGATAGGGAGGCAGGGTTAACGCTGCCTTTAAATTCGAGCGGTTTTCATCGAATTACTGGCTGTCCCGCCGGCGGCCAATGGCGATGGAGAGTATTTCAGGCCGTGTTCGACGCTCGTGAAGATAATACCAACGTATAATGGGCGTATTTAATCATAATAAATTTTTTCCCCTTAGCATCGGCTGGTCGAAGTGCACTCATCGGCGTTGGGGGGAATATGAAAAACGTCACTATATCTATGCGCCTATATGCGCTCGTCGCATTGTTTCTGGCAATCCTGACCGCAGCGCTGACATTCAGCCTGTTCGAAACCTTTGGCGAGATGGAACGCGAGCGCAAAGCCGGGCTTGCGGCGATGAACGAAACGGCCGTCGCTATTCTCGATCAATATTATCGCCTGGAACAAAGCGGCAGCTTGACGCGGGAGGCGGCACAGCAGCAGGCCAAGGTCACAATCGCGGCCATGCGGTATGGCAACGGCAGCGGTTATTTCTGGATCAACGATATGCACCCCAAAATGGTGATGCATCCGATCAAGCCGGAAATGAACGGAACCGATCTTACCGCCAACAAGGACCCGAACGGCAAGGCGCTGTTCGTTGAGTTCGTGAATACGGTCAAGGCGGGCGGTCAAGGCTTTGTCGATTATTACTGGCCGAAACCGGGTGCCCCGGAGCCGGTGGAGAAATTCTCCCATGTCGCCGGTTTCGCACCCTGGGGCTGGATCGTGGGTACGGGCGTTTATGTCGACGACCTCGAAGCGGTGTTCTGGAACGACGCGTATTTCAACATCGGCCTGTGCATCTTGTCCGGCCTTGTCGTCATTGCCGTGGCCGCCGCCGTCGTGCGTGGCGTCACTCGACCGATCGATCTCATCCGGCAGAGCATGAAGCAGATCGCCGATGGCGACGGCACGGCCGAAATCCGCTTCGCGGATCGCCGGAACGAAATCGGCGCGATTGCCAAGACGTTGCTGGTGCTGCGTGACAGCGTCAATGAGCGCAGCGCCCTGCAGGCGCGTGAGGCCGACCAGCAGCGGGCGCTGGAGGAAGCGCGTCGCGGTAACGAGATGGTCCTTCGTTCCGCATCCGAGCGGCAGGCCCATGCCATGGAGCGTCTGGGGGAGGCGCTCGAGGCGCTTGCCAATGGGGATCTGACTGTTTCGCTGACAGATATCGGCGACGACTACGAAAAGCTACGCACGGACTTCAATCGGGCCGTGGGTGCGCTCCATAGCGCCATCGAAGCGATTTCCCGGACCGGTCATGTCGTCAATGACAGCGCTGCAGATATCAGCGGCGCGACCGGCAATCTCTCGCGCCGGACCGAACAGCAGGCGGCGGCGCTGGAGGAAACGGCCGCAGCGCTTGACGAGATTACCGCCACGGTACGCACCGCATCCGAACGGGCCAATGAGGCGCGGCAGATGGTGCAGGACACGAAAAGCAGCGCCGGCCGCTCAGGCGAGATCGTGCGCAACGCGGTCGATGCCATGGGCCGCATCGAGGAATCGTCAAAGCGGATCGGACAGATCATTTCCGTCATCGACGAGATCGCCTTCCAGACCAACCTGCTGGCGCTGAATGCCGGCGTGGAAGCGGCGCGGGCCGGCGAGGCCGGACGTGGTTTCGCCGTGGTGGCGCAGGAGGTGCGCGAATTGGCGCAACGCTCCGCCAATGCCGCCAAGGAGATCAAGACCCTTATCAATCGCTCGGCGGAGGAGGTCGGCGGCGGCGTCGCGCTCGTCCGCTCCACGGGCGATGCACTGGAAGAAATCGTGGCGCTCGTAAACCGGGTCGAAGGTCACGTGAATTCCATCGCCACTGCGGCGCGGGAGCAGGCCACCGGCCTCCAGGAGATCAACACCTCCGTTAATCACATGGACCAGATGACACAGCAAAACGCGGCGATGGTGGAAGAAACGACCGCCGCCAGCCAGACGCTCGCCGAGGAAAGCCGCCAGTTGCGCTCGCTTCTGTCGCGCTTCGAACTTGGACATGATGCCGAGCGCGAGGTTTCGCGGGCGGCCTGACTTCAGGCGTCTCGATCTGATGAAGGGCGCGGTTCCGGCTGCGCCCTTTGTTTTGGGCTATCAAAACCAGCCATTCGTTATTTCCCGCAACCAATAAGGTTTCGTTTACCTCATTTCTTTAAAATTTGACCTGTATTGCCGCGGATAGCGGCCGCTGAAGGTACAGGTTCTCGTATGGCGTATGTTTCCCTTCCGCGTCGTCTTGTGACGTTGCTGATGATTTCCACGGTCATGGTGTCGTGTTCGGCGGAGGGCCTCGTGCCACCGGCGGAGGTGGACGGCACCACACGCGTGAGCGCAATCCGTTCGTCGCGGCAACAGGGCTACAGCGCGCCGGCAGGTGCCTTCCGTCAGGTTGAGCGGGCCGGACAGAGCAACGATTATCCCACGGCCATATCGCAGCCGATGCCGGAGCCTTATGCTTCGCAGGATCCGCTGCTGCAAACGCGCCAGGCAGGGCAGGGTTATTCCACCCTCGATGCACAGCATCAGGCACGCATGGCGGCTGGCGGTCATGGCAATCTGCCGGTGCAGGCGACGCAAAGCCAGGAGATGCCCCCGCAGCAAATGGCCAGCAGCCAGATTGCCGAGGGCGAAGGCGGCGTGAACATGGATTCCATGCTCGGCGTGGAGCCGGTGCGGGGACTGGCGGAGGAACAGGATGCCGAGATTGCCGAGGGGGCTTCGGCCCAGCCGGTGGTGGACGGCATCGGCACCGACAATCCGGTTGCGGTTTCTCCGGCGCGGCGCCAGTCCGGGCTCATTCCGCCGCCGCCACCCGGATCGTCCTCCCGCCGCCAGCCGGTGGAAGAGGTGGCTATGCTCATGCCGAATGATCCGACCGTTCGCGGCGGACTTCAGAGCGACCGGTCCATGCCGCCCGGCATCATGCCGTCTTCGGAGGTTGCCTGCCGCGCCGAGCTTCGCCGTCTGGGTGTCGCTTTTCGCGACGTCGCCCGTATTGCCGACGGGCCGACCTGCGGCATCGATTACCCGATCGAACTCAGCGGTCTCGCCAGCGGCGTCGCAGTTCGTCCGGCGGTGAAGCTCAATTGCCAGGTTACGCTTGCCTTTGCGAAATGGGTGAAGTTCGAACTCGTACCGTCCTCGCGTTTCCGCTATCTCTCCGGCGTCGGCCGCATAACGCCGATGGGTGGTTATTCCTGCCGCAAGATGAATTCCCGTTCCAGCAATCCGTGGTCGGAACATGCGCGGGGCAACGCCATCGATATCGGCACCATCACGCTGAAGAACGGCAAGGAAATCGATGTCCGCAAGAAGAGTTTCTTCGCTTTCCGCGAAAAGGCACTGCTGAAGGCCGTCAGATCGGATAGCTGCAAATATTTCTCCACCGTTCTCGGGCCGGGCAGTGACCCCAACCACTGGAACCATTTTCACTTCGACCTGCGTACCCGCAAGTCAGGTTACAGGCATTGCGATTAAGTCGCGCCGTTGGAGGTTGGCGGCTGAGTTTGAAAGCGTCTCCTCCGTCATGCTCGGGCCTGTCCCGAGCATCTGCAACGCCGCTATTGGCGATACGTCGGCAGATCCTTGGCACAAGGCCGAGGATGACGTCGAACACGGAGTGTGGCTTGTCATAGGGCTGCCGCCGATGACATAGGCGACGGATTTTTGGATATGGTCGGAATGACGAAGCTTGAGGATGTCTCGCTGCCGCTAGCTCGATAATCGCCCGCCACATTCCCACAAAAAAAGACCGGCCCGAAGGCCGGTTGAAGAAGACAGCCTTATCGGGGGGATATCGGCGTCTTTGCAAGGGCATGAAATGGGAAGCGATCCCACAGAACGGTCCATCCGGCGCGGATTTGAGGCAAAAGATGTCGCGCCGTACTGACCTGCGGCCAACATGGCTTGCCGCCCTTTTCTGATACGCTATGAGCGTCACATGTTTGTGACAACGGCCTTCGGGAGCCTGCCTTCATGCCCCCAGTTTCAGAGATAATGATCTTCGCTGCGGCACTTGCTGCTGCGGGTGTGGTTGCAGGCCTTCTGGCCGGCCTGTTCGGTATCGGCGGCGGCGCGGTGCTGGTGCCGGTTTTTTACCAGGTCTTCGGACTTCTGGATGTGCCTGAGGCGGTGCGCATGCATCTTTCGCTCGGAACGTCTCTGGCCATTATCGTGCCGACGTCCATCCGCTCGTTCCTGACGCATCGCCAGAAGGGCGCCGTCGATATCGAGCTTCTGAAAGGCTGGGTCGTCGCCGTGCCGCTTGGCACCGTTCTCGCCTCTATCGTTGCAGCCTATGCCTCGAGTGTGGCGCTGCGCCTGATCTTTGCCTTCATCGCGCTCGCGCTTGCCTTCCGGATGATCTTCAACCGGGCGAGCTGGCATCTCGGTTCCGATCTGCCGCCAAACCCGGCCCGTTTTCTGGTGGGCACCGGCATCGGGCTGTTTTCCGGGCTGATGGGCGTGGGCGGCGGGGTGATGAATAACACCTTCATGACGCTTTACGGACGCAGCATTCATCAGGCGGTTGCCACCTCTTCCGGTGTCGGCGTGTTGATTTCGCTGCCGGGGCTTGCGGGTTACATCTGGGCCGGTTGGGGCGATGCGGGGCTGCCGCCATTTTCCACCGGCTTCATCAACTGGATCGCCGTGGTGCTCCTGATCCCCATTACCCTTGTCGTCGCGCCCTATGGTGCACGGCTGGCGCATGCGCTCAGCAAGAAGCAGCTGGAGCGGGCCTTCGGCGTGTTTCTGGTTTTCGTCGCAGCGCAGTTTTTCTATAGCGTCTACGGCTGATTTTCCGCTCCCGCCGAACGCAGTGTTCAGTCCGCCGGTCTGGCATTTGCAACCTCTGCGGTCTATATGGCGTTCATCTTACTCGGTTTTTCGAAAGAATTCGCCATGAATGCCATTGTTTCGATACGGAATCTGACCAAATCCTACGCAAATGGCTTCCAGGCGCTCAAAGGTGTCAGCCTCGATATCCGGGAGGGGGAGATACTCGCTCTTCTCGGCCCCAATGGCGCCGGCAAGACGACACTGATCTCGATCATCTGCGGTCTCGTCAATCCGGGTGACGGTTCGGTGCTGGTTGGCGGGCACGATGTGGTGAAGGATTTTCGCCAGACCCGCGCCCTCATCGGCCTCGTGCCGCAGGAACTGACGACCGACCAGTTCGAGACGGTTTGGAACACCGTCAGCTTTTCGCGCGGACTGCACGGACAGAAGAAGAATCCGGAGCTGATCGAACGCATCCTCAAATCCCTGTCGCTCTGGAACAAGAAGGACAACATGCTGCGGGAGCTTTCCGGCGGCATGAAGCGGCGTGTGCTGATTGCCAAGGCGCTGGCGCACGAGCCGACGGTCCTGTTTCTCGATGAGCCGACGGCGGGTGTGGATGTGACCCTGCGCCGCGACATGTGGAATGTGGTCTCCGAGCTGCGCGCCAGGGGTGTCACCATCATTCTCACCACGCATTACATCGAGGAGGCGGAAGAAATCGCCGACCGGGTGGGTGTCATCAATGGTGGCGAATTGCTGCTGGTGGAAGAAAAGACGGCATTGATGAAGAAACTCGGCCGCAAGCAGCTTTTTCTTGCGCTTTCCCAGCCGGTGGAGACTTTGCCGCAAAGTCTCGCGCCCTTCGGCCTCACGCTTTCCGAAGATGGCTGCACCATCACCTATGAAATCGAGGATAATGGCGAGCAGGGACGCATTGCCGATGTTCTGAGCGCGCTTTTCGCCGCCAACATCCATTTCAAGGATATTTCCACGCGGCAGAGTTCGCTCGAAGATATCTTCGTTTCGCTGGTGGGAGGCCAGAAATGAATTTCGAAGCCATCAAGTCCATCTACCTGTTCGAAATGGCGCGCACCCGCCGCACCCTGCTGCAAAGCGTGGTCTCTCCGGTCATTTCCACCTCGCTATATTTTATCGTGTTCGGCACAGCGATCGGTTCGCGGATTCAGGAGGTTGGTGGGGTTTCCTATGGCGCTTTCATAACGCCCGGCCTCATCATGCTGACGCTTCTGACGCAGTGCATCGGCAACGGCTCCTTCGGCATCTACTTCCCGAAATTCACCGGCACCATCTATGAAATCCTCTCCGCACCGGTGGCGATGACGGAAATCCTTGTCGGCTATGTCGGAGCGGCGGCGACAAAGGGGCTGATGATCGGTACGATCATCCTGATAACCGCGTCGTTCTTCGTGGATATCAGCATCGCCCATCCGTTCATGATGATCCTGTTTTTTGTGCTGACGGCTGTGAGTTTCAGCCTGTTCGGCTTCATCATCGGCATCTGGGCAACAAATTTCGAGCAGTTGAACCTCATTCCCATGCTGGTGGTGCCGCCGCTGACCTTCCTCGGCGGCAGCTTTTATTCCATCGACATGCTGCCGCCCTTCTGGCAGACGGTCAGCCACTTCAATCCCGTGCTTTATCTCATCAGCGGCTTCCGCTGGAGTTTCTACGAGATCGCTGACGTCAATCCCGTCATCAGTCTGGCTATGATCACGCTGTTTCTGGCGCTATGCCTCGGCGTTGTCGGCTGGATGTTCAAGACAGGGTATCGGTTGCGCAACTGATCAGAAACGCTCTCCTGAAAATTCGACGCCCGGTCTGCGCCGGGCGTTCTCGTATTCAAAGCACAACGCGAGCGCAGGTCAGGCGACCTGCTTCTGCGCCACTTCCTCGACAACCTCACCCTCGAGATAGGAAACGAGGTCCTTGATCGTCACGACCAGCAGGCCGTGGCGCTCGGCGAAGACTTCGAGCTGGGGCAGGCGGGCCATGGTGCCGTCGTCATTGGCGATTTCGCATATCGTGCCGGAGGGAAATTTCCCGGCGAGACGGCAGAGATCAACGGCGGCTTCGGTATGGCCCGTGCGTCCGAGAACGCCCTGCGGGTTGGCGCGCAGCGGGAAGATATGGCCCGGGCGAGCGAAATCTTCGGGGCGCGAGCCTTCCGATACCAGCGCGCGCACGGTCTTTGCGCGGTCGGCGGCGGAAATGCCCGTCGTGGTGCCGGGAACGTAATCCACCGACACGGTGAAGGCCGTCTTGAGGGATTCGGTATTGCGCGACACCATCAGCGGAATGTCTAGCGCGTCGAGGCGCTCTCCGGGCATGGCCACGCAGATCAGCCCCCGTGCATGGTTCATCATGAAGGCGATCTGCTGGGGAGTGATGCTGTCGGAGGCGGCGATGATATCGCCTTCGTTTTCGCGATCTTCGTCGTCAACCACAATCACCATCTCGCCGCGGGAAATGGCGTTAATGGCGTCTTCAATTCTGGCAACTGTCATTCTATTTCAAGCCTTTCAAGGGTTATGCCGTTTTGCGGCATTTTCGCGCTTCGAGAAGCGCCAAATATCCCTTGGGCGAACAATGCAATACGAAGCCCGCTAACGCGCAGGCGTCCCATGCCTTGTCCTCTTTCATCCGGACTATACCGTCGGCTCCGGCCTCTCACCGGATCTGCTGACCTTCCGGCTTTGGAAACCGGAAGCGCTCGCGGGCTCCGGGAAAGTCCCGATACCGCCGGTGGGGAATTGCGCCCCGCCCTGAGAACAGCAACAACTTAAATTATCAAATGCGAGGGAATCAAGGGGCAATGGCCCGCCGCAGCCGTTGCGCGTGAAAAGAATATCCCGATTGCAGACGCGAAGAGGAATTTCCTTTCCGGACCAGGACGTGAGAAAACTCCCCGAAATGAATCTCGAGGGGGCAGTGCTCACCGATCCCGCAACCGCAATTCGTCGGTCTGCATCTGCAGCGAACCAAGCGTTGACAAAAAGCTCATGCCAAGCAGGCTCTGGCCCAATTGGCCATCCTGGGCGACGAGGGCGGGGATGTTGCGTCGTACGATCGGGCCAATGCTGATTTCCGACAGCGTGACGGGTGCTGCTGCCGTGCGGCCATTGGCGGTCATTACCGGTACGGTATAGCGAAGATTTGTGGTGTCGATGCCGATTGCGGTCGCATCCGCATTTGCGAGCACCACGGAGCTGGCGCCTGTATCGACCAGCATGTGGATCGTCCTGCCCTCAATCCCGACATTCGCTTCGAAGTGGCCGCTCATGGATTTGTGCAGCACGATTTCCTGCTCGCCTGCCGATGTTGTCACCACGACGGCGCGGCCGGGCATCAGACCGCCGAGCAGCCGGTCGCCGAAGGATTGCAGGTCGTAGCGATAGAGATAGAGCGAGACGAGGCCGAGGATGATGACGAGCCAGACGGCGAGCTGCCGGATGACGGTGCCGAAGTTGCCGCGTCTTCCCGCCAGAATGCCGGCCGACAGCAGCCCTGCGATGGGCAGAAGATAAAGGACCTGGGCAAACTGATCATTATCGATGCCGAGCGTTCGGCCACCATTATGATTAACGACGAGCAGGCCAAGGCCGACGGCCAGCAGAAGGAGAACGATGGTCAGTCTGTTCATGCGGTATGTGTCTCCTTGGCGGACTCGGACAGATTTGCCAATCTTTGCGGCAGCGCGCGCATGATCAAGCGGCGCGTCTCGTCGCTATAACCCGTCCAGCCGCCGATTTCATCCAGCGTGCGGCCGCAGCCGATGCAGAGAGTGTGGGTCGTGTCGAGGCGACAGATCTGGACGCAGGGTGTTTCCATGGTGATTTATATCAGGCCCTCATGCCGCAAGGGCAAGTGCGACGAGAATCACGATCTCCGTGATCTGCTGGCAAGCCCCAATGGTATCCCCGGTATGGCCGCCAATCTTCCTCTCGCACAGCCTGCCGAACAGCATGGCCGCGATGACCGCCACCGCCAGCACAAGCGCGATCTCAAACAGTGGCAGCGCGTGCAGCGTGAACAATATGAAGAGAAGAAGCCCGGCGGCCAGCGCGATGTTGCGTTCGCTTTCTCCGGGCTGGCCGGCATTGACGGCGATGCCGGAGGTCTTGGCGGCGGGCAGGGACTGCCAGTGCCACACCATCAGCGCGCGGCTCGTGACAAGCGCTGCAATCAGACAGGCGGCAGCGGTTTTGCCCGGCAGGGTTTCGATCAGCGAGGCGAGTGCAGTGGCGCGGAGCGCGAAGGAAAGAACCATGGCAATGGTGCCATAACTGCCGATACGGCTGTCCTTCATGATTTCAAGCATACGAGACTTGTCCCTGCCGCTGCCGAAACCGTCGGCCGTGTCGGCAAGCCCGTCCTCATGCAGCGCGCCTGTCATGAGCGCCGTCAGGCCGATGGCGAGCCACCCGGTGAGCTGCGGAGAGGCATCGAAGCGAGCAAACACGACAACCAGGAAAGCGGCGGGCAGGGCGATCAGCAGTCCCGCGGCGGGGAAGGCACGGGCGGCCCGGCCCATCGGCACGCCCGAGTCGCCTTCGAAGAATCGCGAAGGGACGGGCAGGCGGCTCAGAAAGGCGAGGGAATGCATGACATCTGTTATAAAATCCCGGGCCTTCATGCTCTCTCCGTTGCAGTCGCTGCATTTCCGGTTGTTCCGCGGCGCATCCGCTATTATGAGAGGCGCAACAAAGACCGATTTGCCGGAAAACACAAGTTTCCGGACGCATGAGCCGATGCGAAAGCCAAACCGGCTATGAGAGAGACTGATATCATGAGCATGAGCGGATTGCCCTTCGATGATTTCCGCGCGCTGCTGCGCGAGCTTCCCGGCCCGGACACGCACGCGCTTGTTGCGGCGAAGGAGCGCAATGCGCAGCTGACGAAACCTGCCGGTTCGCTCGGCCGTCTCGAAGAAATCGCCATGTGGCTTGCCGCCTGGTCCGGCCGTTCGCCTGCCGTCAACCGTCCGCTGGTGGCAATCTTCGCCGGCAATCACGGCGTGACCCGCCACGGCATCACGCCCTATCCGACGTCTGTGACCCAGCAGATGGTGGAAAATTTTGCCGCCGGTGGCGCGGCGATCAACCAGATCTGCGTGGCCAATGATCTCGGCCTGAAGATTTTCGATCTGGCGCTGGATTACCCGACCGGCGATATCACCTGTGAACCGGCGCTTTCGGAGCGTGACTGCGCCGCCACCATGGCCTTCGGCATGGAGGCGATTGCCGGCGGCACCGATCTTCTCTGCGTCGGTGAAATGGGCATCGGCAATACCACGATAGCGGCTGCGATCAATCTTGCGCTTTATGGCGGTACGGCGGAAGAATGGACCGGTCCGGGCACCGGTTCGGAAGGTGACGTCATGGCCCGCAAGATTGCCGCGGTTAAGTCGGCGGTAGAGTTCCACAAGGACCACCTGTCCGATCCGCTGGAAATCATGCGTCGTCTCGGCGGACGCGAAATCGCGGCGATTGCAGGTGCCATTCTTGCTGCGCGCGTGCAGCGCATTCCCGTGCTGATAGATGGTTATGTGGCAACGGCCGCCGCGGCGTTGCTGAAGGCTGCCAATTCCTCTGCGCTCGATCATTGCCTTATCGGCCATGTCTCGGGTGAGCCGGGCCATCTGGCAGCCATCGAAAAGCTTGGCAAGACACCGCTTCTGGCGCTTGGAATGCGTCTTGGCGAAGGCACCGGTGCGGCCCTTGCCGCCGGCATCGTCAAGGCCGCCGCCGCCTGCCACTCCGGCATGGCGACGTTTGAGGCAGCGGGTGTCGACACACGCATCACCGCGCCCACCAATCATTGAGGCTGAAGATGGACGCGACGCCGCACATGCCACCACCAGAACCGGTCTTCCGTAAAGAAAAGGGCTGGCGGCATCTGTTCGCTGCCGCGCGCTATTCCCTGCAGGGGCTCGGCCGGCTTTGGCAGGAAGCTGCCTTTCGTCACGAAGTTCTTGCCTTCTGCGTCGGGCTTGGCCTGCTTCTGGTCGTGGGCGCGCCGTTTGCGCATCTTCTCGTTTTCACGGTGTTGATGCTGCTTTTATTCTCGGTGGAAGCGCTCAATACCGCCATTGAGGAACTGGTGGACCGCATTTCGCCGGAAATTTCCTCCGTGGGCCGCCACGCCAAGGATCTCGGCTCCTTTGCCGTCTTCTGCCTGTTGATGGCGAACGGATTTTTCGTGCTGTATTCGCTGGTGACGACGCTGTTCTTCTGAGGTTGCCAGCTTCAAGGCATTTCCAGGTGGAAAGCCGGGCGACGCCTTCCTGTGGGCGCCTTAAGCGAAGGACCGTCGGCGTGGCTGGATGGCATGGGTTTCTTCGACCGCGGGCAGGCTCTGGAGCACGCGTTTCGCGGGCAGGATGGCGATGCCTTCCGTGCCCTCACGCAGTTTGGATTTCAGAATGAACTGGCCGTCATGCTTGGCGAGGATGGCCTGAACGATGGGCAGGCCAAGGCCGGTTCCCTGCTCGGCGCTCTTGATCGCGATTGATCCCTGACCGAAGGCTGACAGCACCACCGGAATTTCCTCCTCGGGAATGCCTGGGCCATTGTCCCTGATCGACACATATTGGCCGCCGCCGGCCGTCCAGCCCGCCTTTACGAGAATTTCTCCACCCTGCGGGGTGAACTTGACGGCGTTGGACAGCAGGTTGAGGACGACCTGGCGGATCGATTTTTCGTCCGCCCAGACCTGCGGCAGGCTGTTTTCAAACTGCTGGGAGATCCTGATGTTCTTGGCGCGGGCGCGAAGCTGGATCATGCCGATGCAATCTTCGGCGATTTCCAGCATCGAGATCGCTTCTTCGTTCAGGTCATAACGGCCCGCCTCGATGCGCGACAGGTCGAGGATTTCGTTGATGAGATCGAGCAGATGCTGGCCGGAGCGGTGGATATCGCCGGAATATTCCTTGTAGAGCGGATTGTTGAGCGGCCCCAGCACCTCCGAGGACATGACCTCGGAGAAGCCGAGAATGGCGTTGAGGGGCGTGCGCAGCTCGTGCGACATGGAGGCGAGAAAGCGCGACTTGGCCAGATTGGCCTCTTCCGCGCGTCGCCGCGCCTCGTCGGAAACCGAATTGGCGACTTCGAGCTCGGCGATCAGGTCGTCCTTTTCCGTCTGCGAGGAGAGGAGCTTGATGCTGGTCTGGTAAAGCCGGCTGGTGATGCGGTGGCAGAACAGGATCGCCATGCCGAACATCAGCGCAAGACCGACATCGAATGGATCGCGCGAGAAGACAGAGGTGACGCAGAGAGCCGCCAGCACCGGCAGGAAAGTCATGAAGGTTGCCCGCCGCAGCATGAAATTGGCCGTGGCGGTGAGCGAGAGCGCGATCAGCAGCGTCGAGCCCTTGAAGAAAAGCACGAGCGTCGGGTCATTACGCGTTGGCTCCGCCAGCGCGAACATCGCCCAGATGCACCCGATGACGATCTGCATTCCGAGAAAGAGATTTTTCCAGTGCAGGAGGTTTTCGGCGGTGATCTCCTGTTTTGCAGCCCGTTTGGCGAGCATCAGCGAAATGGCGTGGAAACTCAATGCAGCCAGCGACCAGATGATGAGGCTGATATCGCGGGTTATGTAAACGCCGATGATGGAGGCAAGCACGATGAAAAGCGGCATGATCATCGCGCCCTGCAGGGTCTCGGCGATGTGCATGGTCAGCATCTCGCGTTCATAGGCGTCGCTTGCGCCTGCACCTTGCTGCAAGCGTTCACGCGTCGTCTTCACCGCGTCGAAAACCGCCTTGTTGCGATGTTTTTTCGAGCGGTCGACGATGATCTTGTCGGTGGACGTGCTGACGCTTTTACTCATTGTTACAACGCAGGGTGACATGAACCCTTGCAGACTACGCCCAAAATCTTAAGAAGATGCTGCCGTGAAAGGATTTGTTTGCCATCTCTGACAAGGGTTTGTTGTTACATGAGACGAAATGGAGGCAGGCGCGGGGGTTTTTCCGCAGTCCGCGACGGCGGCCTGTTCCTTGCTACGGTTTTTCTAGGGGTTCTGATTGCCGCCAAGCTCGATCATATCAACAGCGAAACCTATGGCGGCCGCTTCTTCGTGATTGATGGCGACACGCTCTCCAAGGGCAAGGAACGTTTCCGGCTGCTCGGCATCGATGCGCCGGAGCTTGCGCAGACATGTCTGCGCGGGGGCGAAAGCTGGCCATGTGGCGAGGAGGCGCGCCGTGTGCTGCAACGGCTGGCCGCGCCAGCGGATTTCTCCTGCTCCGGCAGTTCCAGAGATCGATACGGGCGACTGCTCGTCTATTGTTCCGCCGGCGGCAGGGATGTTTCGTCGGACATGGTGTCGGCCGGTTTTGCCGTCGCGTCGGGATATTTCCAGTTTTCGAGCGAGCAGGAAGCCGCGCGCAGGCAGGCGCTGGGCATCTGGGCGGGAGAATTCGAAAAGCCCTCGCAGTGGCGGAGGGATCACCGTGCCGCGGATATGGAAACGCCGGCGGCGGGTTTCCTCACCATCGTCCGCCATCTTCTGGGGTGGGATCATGGCTGAAGGAGAGAGGGTTGGGCCAGTGCATGATGATGGGCTGGACGGGCTGCGCGGTGAGATTGCCCGCTGTCGTCTCTGTCGCGACATGCCGCTCAAGGGAATGGCTGACCGCCTGCCGCATGAACCCCGGCCGGTGGTCGTCATGTCGGCAAGACCACGCATTCTGATTGCCGGGCAGGCGCCAGGGCTGCGCGTGCATGAAACGGGCCTGCCATTCAACGATGCTTCCGGCGACAGGCTGCGCCAGTGGCTGAATGTCGACCGGGAGACATTTTACGATCCGGATCGTTTCGCCATCGTTCCCATGGGGTTCTGTTTTCCCGGTTATGATGACAAGGGAAGCGACCTGCCGCCACGGCGGGAATGCGCCCCGCACTGGCGCACGCGGGTCATGGCGGCGATGCCGCAGGTGGAGCTGATCCTCGCGATCGGCCAATATGCCCAGGCTTTTCACCTGGGTGAAAGACGATGCAAAACCATGACCGAAACGGTGCAAAACTGGCGCAGCTATCTTCACGCCAATTCCGGCCCCGGCATTCTTCCTTTGCCGCATCCGAGCTGGCGCAACACGGGGTGGCTGAAAAAGAACCCGTGGTTTACGGAGGAACTGTTGCCGGTTCTGCGACAACATGTGGAAATGAGGCTTTGGTGAAACAATTTTCTGTTTTTCCGCAAAAATTAGTGTATTGAAAGGAAATTAATTCAGGAGGGTAGACGCATTGGATCGCCTAGACCGTAAGATTTTGCGCATTCTGCAAGAGGATTCCACGCTGGCTGTTGCCGATTTGGCGAAGAAGGTCGGCCTTTCCACGACGCCCTGTTGGCGGCGTATCCAGAAGATGGAAGAAGACGGCGTCATCCGCCGGCGTGTGGCCCTGCTCGATCCGGTCAAGGTCAATACCAAGGTCACGGTTTTCGTCTCCATCCGCACCGCCTCCCATTCCATCGAATGGCTGAAGCGCTTCTCCGAAGTGGTTTCCGAATTCCCGGAGGTTGTCGAATTCTACCGTATGAGCGGTGATGTCGACTATCTGCTGCGCGTCGTCGTGCCCGATATCGCCGCCTATGACGCTTTCTACAAGCGGATGATCGCCAAGATCGAAATCCGCGACGTCTCCTCCGCCTTTGCGATGGAGCAGATCAAATATACGACGGAACTGCCGCTCGATTACATGCTGCTGGATAATCCTAAATCCGGCGAAGAGTGATCCGTCGCTGGTCAGTTTTTGATCAACGCCCTTTCCGGCCGCCGGGGAGGGCGTTTTAATTCGTGGGTGGTTTTTTGGGCGTCGGTCGGGCCTGCCAGGGCTGATACTGTCGGAAGGTCCGTCCGGTAGCTGCCGCAGAGGCACGACAATTCTATTTCGCCGGTAACGGCAAATTCGCACATTCAATTCTCTCAACGCCGTCTGCGCGCAAACCAGGATTTTGATAAAATCGCTCGAATATCTACGCTTTTACTGTCGAAGGATGGAATAGCGAGGGATATCCATATGCTGACACGACGCGGAACATTGGGATTGATTGCAGGTGCGACCGGGGCGGTGTTTCTGCCGCATATCCGGCGCGCGAGCGCCGCAACCACGACGTTGCGGATTGGCTGGCAGAAGAATGGCGTGATAGCGCTCGCGAAGAGCCAGGGCGCGCTCGAAGCGCTGCTGAAGGATCGCGGCATCGAGGTCAAGTGGTCTGAATTTTCCTCCGGGCCGCCGCTTCTTGAAGCGCTGGGTGCCGGTGCGCTGGATATCGGCCCGACCGGCGATGTGCCGCCGCTTTTCGCGCAGGCCGCCGGCGGCAATCTGCGTTATGTCGGCACCTACAAGGCGGCGGCAGGCGGATCGGCGATCCTCGTGCAAAAGGATTCGCCGCTGAAGACGCTCCAAGACCTGAAGGGCAAAAAGGTCGCCTTCAAGCGCGGCTCCAGCGCTCATAACGTCACTGTGAAGGCGTTGCGAAAGGCGGGGCTGACCTTGGCAGACATCACGCCCGTCGATCTTGCCCCGCCGGATGCGGCGGCCGCCTTCCGAAGCGGCAGCATCGATGCCTGGTCGATCTGGGATCCTTATTTCGCCGTGGCAGAGAAAGAGCCGACGACGAGGGTACTCTCGACAGCCGAAGGCATCGTCGATCCGTGGAGCTACTTCCTCGCCAATGGCGATTTTGTTGAAAGTAACCCCGATCTCGTGCCGCTGATCCTGAAGGAACTGGCGAATGTGGGTGCGAAAGCGCAGACCAACATCGACGCGACAGCCAAGTCGCTGTCGGCCATCACCGGTGTCCCCGAGGATGTCACGAAGGTCTCGCTGACGCGCCCCGGTGCCGACCTAGGACGGGTCTCGCTGGTTCCGGATGAAGCCATCGCCTATCAACAGGCGCTTGCGGACGAGTTCTACGATCTGAAGATCGTGCCGAAGAAGCTCAAGGTGGCGGATATCGTCTGGCGTCCCAAGGCGAGTTGACGGGCGGAAAGTGGAGTCTCTTCAACCGGCTGGCGGATCTTGCTCAGAGGTTGATTCAGGCCGTTGGTGTTAAATGTGAGGCGATTGGATGCCGCTTGTTTCTTCTCCCCGTGGGGGAGAGGTTCGCGGCAGCGGGATGAGGGGGCGAGGGTAGAGATAGACCGAGAGCCAGCCCCCTGATCCGACCCTTCGGGCCACCTTCTCCCCGGCGGGGAGAAGAAAATTGCCGCCACGTCGGGCACCAGCCATGACCTTTGTGAAGGACGAGGCTTATCCACTATCGATGTCGCATCAGCCCTTGAGCTTTGCAATCACCAGATGACCGGGCGTCGGATTGCCGTCCTGCATGCGCACATTGATGTCGGTCACTTCAACCACCTCGAAACCGGTCGCCGCCAGTCTTTCGCGGACATAGGTTTCGGCATGGGCGAAACGCTGGTGCGGGCCGACCATGTAGGGGCGCCCGGCCATGATTTCTTCGGGCAGGGTCTCCGAAGAGAAGATCAGCAGGCCGCCGGCATTGAGGTTTTCGGCGGCGCCGAAAAACAGCGGTTCCAGCGCGCCGAGATAGGGCAGCACATCGGTGGCGGTGATGATGTCGAAGGGCTCGTCGTCATTGTCCTCAAGGAAATCCTCAACTTCGGCGACATAGAGCGTCTCGTAGAGGTCCTTTTCATGAGCGATCTCGACCATGTTTTCGGAAATATCGATGCCGGTGATGTCGTCAGCCATATCGCGCAGCGCTTCACCGGTGAGGCCGGTGCCGCAGCCGAGATCGAGCAGGCGTTTGAAAGGGCCGAGATTGAGCGTCTGCAGCCGCTGGCGCACCATCATGGGCACGGCGTAACCCAGTTGCTCGACAAGAATATCCTCGAAGGCTTCGGCATGCTGGTCGAACAGGGTTTCGACATAGGCGTCGGGCGCTTTGGAAGGCTGTTCGCCCCGGCCCATGGCGGCAATGCGTACGGCTGCGCCACCGTGGTCTTCCGGATCGATGGCGAGGACCTCCTCATAGGCCTTCACCGCCGCGTCCACATCACCGGCCTTTTCAAGCGCGAGTGCGCGGTTATAGGCCTCGGCGAGCGCCTCTTCGTCGATCTTCTGGTTCTTGGTCATCGTGCCTTATCCGTCAGCGTCTTCAATTGACGTTTGCTGTAAGCCGCATCGGGGACCGGCGCAATGTTTATGTGGCGTGAGGGCTTAGTGGAGGATGAACTCCCCTTTGAGCGCGCGCCATTCCTGCGCCGAGATAACCTGCCGGTGCACATAGCGGACGGAATGCAGGGGGCCGTCGAGCTTTTCCTGCCAGAACTTGAGGAAGCCGTGCATTTCAGGAAAATCGGGGGCCAGATCGTAATTCTGCCAGACGTAGGTCTGGAGAACCAGAGGATGGTCCGGCAGGCGGTAGAATATCTGGGCGGTGGTGAGGCCGTAGCCTCTCAGCATCATTTCCATGTCCTTGTTCATGGTGGCGGTTCCCATATCGATGATGACCGATCACAGCGTTGCCGCTGTATCTTAGATGGGAACACGGCAGGGTTAACCCAACCTTGCCAAAAGAATGGATGTGTCACAAATTTGTTATATTTTTCAAAACGTTGGCAGTACTCATTGATGAGTGCTGCCAACGTTGGGCTCAGCGCTTGAGGTGACGGGTCAAGCGGGCCTCCAGCCAGGCCCAGACATGGCGCAGCGTCTCGACGATCGCAAGGTAAAAGATCGCAGCCCAGAGATAGGCCTGATAATCGAAGGTGCGGGAAAAGGCGTAACGGGTCTGGCCCATCAGGTCGAAGACGGTGACGATGGAGACCACCGCCGAACCCTTGATCATCAGGATGATCTCGTTGCCATAGGGGCGCAAAGCGACGATCAGCGCCTGCGGCAGTATGATCTTTCGGAAGGTGATGAACTTGGAAATACCGAGCGACGCCGCCCCTTCGTGCTGGCCGCGCGGCACACTCTGGATCGCCCCGCGCAGGATCTCCGCCTGATAGGCGGCGGTGTTGAGCGTCAGCGACAGGAGGCCGCAATACCAGGCTTCGCGGAAGAACCACCAGAGATCAACGGCTTCCAGCGCCGGGCGGAAGCTGCCGAGACCGTAATAGATCAGGAAAAGCTGCGCCAGCAGCGGCGTGCTGCGGAATACATAGACGTAGGCATAAGCGAGCGCGCCGATGACGCGATTTTCAGACATGCGGGCGAAGGCGATCGGCACGGACAGGATGGCGCCGAGAATGATCGAGCTGCCGACCAGCGTGATTGTGGTGATGAGGCCATCGATATAACGGGGACCATACCGTTCAAATTTGTCCCAATCCCAACCCTCGATCATCGCAAATAACAGCCCGGCGGCGAGAAGCAGCCAGAGCGTAATGACAGCGATGCCGACGACACGGGAGAGGTTCAGCGGTTTGTCCGCAACGATGGGCGCTGGGCGTGGCGGAATGAGTTCCTTGATATGGCTCATCGTCTGGCCTCCGACTTGCGCGACCAGCGATCTATGAAACCGATGCCGATGGATGAGAGGAGCGCGAGAATGAGGTAAAGCAGGCAGGCGATGCCGTAGAAAAAGAAGGCTTCCTTGCTGACGCGGGCGGCGATGCCGGTCTGGCGGATGATATCGGCAAGGCCGATGATCGATACGTAGGACGTGTCTTTCAGCAGGATGACCCACAGGTTGGTCATGCCGGGAAGGGCGATCCGCACCAGCTGCGGAATGATGATGAGCACCATGGTGCGGCTGCGGGAAAGACCGAGCGCGTCACCCGCCTCGTATTGCCCTTTCGGTATCGCCTTGAAGGCCGATAGAAGCACCTCCGATGCATAGGACGAAAACACCACCGAAAGCGCCACCATGCCGGCAACGAAGGCGTTGATTTCGATGGGGCCGGTAATGCCGATGTAACCTGCCACGGATTGCAACAGCATCTGGATGCCATAATAGACGATGAAGAGCGTCAGCAGTTCGGGTAGGCCACGAAAGATGGTGGTATAGATTCCGGCGGCCAGCCGTAGCGATTTTTCTTCCGATTGCGCGGCGAGCGCGATCAGGAAGCCGATCAATAGCCCGACTGGCAGGGTGGCAAGCGCCAGCGAGATCGTGACCTTGACGCCGAAAGCGATTTCATCGCCCCAGCCCGCATCGCCGCAGGCGACGAGAGTGCCGTTTCCGAAAAGCGAGAAGAGACCGACCGGCCCGCAGAAGGGATCGAGAAGTGTCGAGACATAGGTCCAGAACGCACCTATGGCGGAAAATGCTCCGCTCATGCCAATTTTCCCCTGCGGTCTTAAGCCGCCGTGATTGTTATGGTGACGTTTTCAAACAAAAATGGCGGAAGGGCAAGCCTTCCGCCACGAGATTTCAACAGATCGAACCGGCTTACTCGCCGTAAACGTCGAAATCGAAGTATTTTTTGTTGATCTCCTGGTACTTGCCGCTGGCGCGGATGCCGGCAATGGCAGCCGTGAACTTGTCGGCCAGCGCCGTGTCGCCCTTGCGAACGGCAATGCCTGCGCCGTTGCCGTTGATGTCGACGTCGACCTTGAGCGGTGTCAGGATCTTGCAGCACTTGCCGGCATCGGTCTTCAGCCATTCCGACAGCACGACGATATCGTCGATGACGGCGTCAATACGGCCATTGGCGATGTCCAGCTTATATTCGTCTGCGGTCGGATACATCTTCACGTCGGAATCCGGGAAGTGTTTTTCAGCGTAGTTGGAGTGGGTGGTGGAGCCCTGTGCGCCGAGCGACTTGCCCTTGAGATCGTCGAGGGACTTGATCGGCGAATCCTTCGGCACGGCGATCGCCGGCGGCGTGTTGTAATATTTCTTGGAGAAGTCGACTTTCTGGAGACGTTCCGGGGTGATCGACATGGACGCGATGATGGCGTCGAACTTCTTGGCCTGAAGGGCGGGGATGATGCCGTCCCAGTCATTGGTCACGAAGGTGCACTCGGCCTTCATTTGTTCGCACAGCGCCTTGGCGATGTCGATATCGAAGCCGGTCAGCGTGCCGTCGGCTTCGAGATTGTTGAAGGGCGGGTAGGCGCCTTCGGTGCCGATGACGATCTTGTCCTGCGCGAGAGCCGCGCCGGAAAAGAGCGAGATGGCGGCAATCGATACGGCTGCGAGCAGACGGGTGGAAATAGGCATTTCGATCCTCTCTTTTGGTCGTTCATCCGCGGTCTGTTGTTGTTTTCAGTGCGGACGCCATGGGCGCCAAGGCGCGGCAGGACGGAGTATACCGCCTGTGGCCTTCAGCGCGGATGTGATTATTCATCCGCTTGGTCAAAAAATGCAACTGCAATATTAGCGACCTTCTTTGTGCCGCAGAGCCTCCACGAAAAGGCCTTGATCTGTTCATTTCCGGTACAGAAGGCTTTGGTCATCATGGGAACCGGAGCGTGTGTAAGGCGTTGAACAGCGCCTGCGTGCCAAGCCGGGCCCACGACGTCGCGTCATTCGCGACCCATAAAATGACGGCAGATGAGGAAGCACTGATGCTGAAAAAGAAAAACACATTGCTGACCGGGGTGGTTTTTCCACTCATGTCTCTCGCGATCGCGGTTGAGCCAGCAGCGGCAGGCTTTGCCGGCGCGGCCCGCGCCCAGGCGCCTGTTTCTCAAACCGCGCCCGGCCAGATAATCCTGGCGCAGGCGGAGCCGGCGCAGGAAAACCCCGAAGAAGAACTCAAGAAGAAGCGTCAGCGCGCCGAAGAGGCGCAACCTGCCGAACCGAAGCGTGAAGAGCGCGCACCGGAGCCCCAGCGCGAGCCGGAGCCCAAGCGCGAAGCGCCGCCGGAACCACAGCAGCGTGAAGCCCGCCCGGAGCCTGCGCCGGCCGAGCAGCCGCAGGAGCGTCCCCGCCAGCCTGAACGGGCGCAGGAGCCGCAGGGCGAGGGTGAACAGCGCCCGGCTCGTCAGCGTGAGGCCGCGCCTGAAGCTGCGCCTGCCGAACAGCAGCCGAAGGAACGTCCGCGCAACCCGGAACGGGCCGAGCAGCCTGCAGGCGAGGGCGAACAGCGTCCCGAGCGTCCCCGTAAGGAGCGTGCGAAGGAGCCTGCGGCCGAACAGGAGCCAGCAGCTCGCCCTGAAAATGCCGAGCAGCCGGCCAAGCCCCGTGAGCCGGCACCCGCCAAAAAACCGGCAGTAGAGGAAAAGGCCCCGGAACAGAAAGCCGAACCGGCCGAAAAAGCCGTTCCCGAGAAAAAGCCTGCCGCTCCCGAGCCCGCCGCGAAGGAAGCACCTGTTCCGACAGAAGCGCCGACGCCCGCGCGCCCACCGGCACCCGAGGCCCAGCCAAACCCTGCACCTGGCCGCCAGCCTTCCGAACAGCCGCCGGTAGAAGGTCAGGGTAGAACGGAACCCGCAGCCCCGCTGCCAGGCGCGCCGACCCCGCCGCCGAGCGGTGCGACGACCGGGCAGGCGCCTGCCGGCGAACCAGTGCCGAACCAGGTTGCCGTTCCGCAGACGGAAGCCCCGCCGATGACGAAGGAGGAGCTGGACAAGGCCAAGGCGATCGCCAAGGACCCGTCCAAGACGGCCGACACCGTCATCCTGCCGGTCGACAAGGGTGCTGCCGTTCTCGACAGCGACAAGGAAGTGGAGCGCTCCGGCAACCGCCAGACCCGCGAGGAACGCCGTCGTGAACGCGAACAGGCCGGCGACTTCAAGGTCCCGACCTCCGACGCCGAGGCGCAGCGCGCCGGTGCTGCTGGAGGCAAGGCTCCGCCGCCACCCGTAAAGCTGGAAGCCATCACTTCCCAGCAGGGCGAGCGCATCGACCGCCGCCCGCAATATGAGCGGCCGGACGGCGTGCGCGAATGGCAGCCGCGCGAGGGTCGTCCGCGTGATCGCGATGGCGATGCGCCGATCATCCTGCAGTTCGGTGACCGCGTCGTCGTTCGTGGCGATGACAACCAGCGCTTCATCCGCGATGGCGGCGAGCCCTATTACGAGCGCCTGCAGGGCGGCCGTGTCCGCGAAACCGTGGAGCGCCGGGATGGCACGCAGGTCGTGACGATCCGCAACCGTTATGGCGACGTGATCCAGCGTTCGCGCATTGACGATCGCGGCCGCGAATATGTGCTGTTCTACGCACCGGAGCTGATGGACGATCCGGACCGCGATTACGTTTATCGCGACCCCGGTCTCGATCTTCCGCCCATGCGTCTGCGCATTCCCGTGACGGACTACATCATCGACACGTCGAGCGATCCGGATCGCGATTATTACCGCTTCCTGGAACAGCCGCCTGTCGAGCCGGTGGAACGTGTCTATTCGCTGGATGAAGTGCGCTATTCGGCTCGTATCCGTGACAAGGTGCGCCGTATCGACCTCGATACGATCACCTTCGCGACCGGCAGCGCTGAAATCCCGATGGCGCAGGCTCGCTCCTTGCGCAAGGTGGCCGACGCAATCAACAAGGCGCTGGAAAAGAACCCGGCGGAAACCTTCCTCATCGAAGGCCATACCGATGCCGTTGGTTCGGATGAAAGCAACCTCGTACTGTCTGACGAGCGCGCTGCCTCCGTCGCCAACGTGCTGACCGACGTCTACGGCATCCCGCCGGAAAACCTCGCGACGCAGGGTTATGGCGAGCGTTACCTGAAAGTCCAGACACTCGGCCCGGAACAGCAGAACCGCCGCGTCACCATCCGCCGCGTGACGCCGCTGGTGAAGCCGGTCGCTCAGAACTGATCGGGTTCAAATAGAAAAACAAGGCCCGGAAGCGAAAGCTCTCCGGGCCTTTTTATTGCTTACGATGTCCCCAGCGCCGAGGCGTTTGGCAGAACTTGATCATCCGCAATCCGTCACCCCGGACCAGATCCGGGGTCCAGCGTGATCAAGTCCTTGATCACGAAAGACTCTTTTACGGCGCAGACGCGCCGCGGCTGGATGCCGGATCTAGTCCGGCATCACGGAGGCGAGGTTTTCGAACCCTGGCGTCACCCGCAAGCTTGAGGATGATCCCAACCCCGACGGTTAGCTCAGCGCCACCGCAATCTCAGCCGCTAATTGCGCGTTGTTGCGAACCAGCGCGATATTGGTTTCGAGGCTGCGACCATCCGTCAGGCGCAAAATGTCACCCAGCAGATACGGCGTGACCGCCTTGCCGGTCACTTCATCCCGCTCGGCATGGGAGATGGCACGGTTGATGTAGATTTCCATTTCCTCGCGCGGAATTTCGTCAGCTTCTGGCACGGGATTGGCCACCAGCATGCCGCCATCGATACCGAGCTGTTCGCGGGTTACCTGGAAGTTGGCGATTGCGGCCGGGCTGTTGAGCGAAAGCGGGCTTGGCAGGCCGGAGGAGCGAGACCAGAAGGCCGGGAATTCTTCCGAACCGAAAGTGACGACGGGTACGCCGTTGGTTTCGAGGACTTCAAGCGTCTTTGGAATATCGAGAATGGCTTTCGCGCCAGCGCAGACGACGATGACGCCCGTCTTGGCAAGCTCGGTCAGATCTGCGGAGATGTCGAAAGTCTCTTCAGCACCCTTGTGCACGCCGCCGATGCCGCCGGTCGCGAAAACGCGGATACCGGCGCGGGCAGCGGCAATCATGGTGGCGGCAACCGTCGTCGCGCCCGTGCGGCGCTCGGCGATCGCAAAGGCGATATCGGCGCGTGAGACCTTCATGGCGTCGGTAGTCTGGGCAAGCGCCTCTAGCTGGTCTTTCTCGAGGCCAATATGCAGGGTGCCATGAATGACGGCGATGGTGGCCGGAACCGCGCCCTGATCACGGATGATCTGCTCGACGCTTTCCGCCATCTCGATATTGCCGGGGTAGGGCATGCCATGGGTGATGATGGTCGATTCAAGCGCGACGATCGGCGCACCGCGCTGCTTGGCGGCGGCAACTTCCTGAGAATAGACGATGGGCAGGAGAGGGGAGATGGGGCGGGTCATTTCATCTGTTCCAGTTTTTAAAAGCGGGTTCATGCCAGCATTTCAGCCTGGGGAACAAGCCCCAACATGGCTTCGACACTGTCTTTTGATAGGTCGTGCGCGGTGGCAAAGGGCGATTGCACGGTGATTGCAGCTGCCGCAGCGCCCCGTCTCAGGGCTTCGGCAATCGTCTTTCCTTCGGCAATGGCGGCGAGGTAGCCAGACGCCATGGCATCGCCCGCACCGGTTACATCCTTCACTTCGCGGATGAGGGGCGGGTGGAGGATTGCTTTTTCATTTCCGTCGAAGGCCACGACTTCGCTGGCGCCGCGGGTGACGACGCCGCCGGAAAGCCCGGCCTTGCGCAGGATATCCGGCCAGTCACGAACGTCAGCGGCCGTCTCGCCGGTGAGCGCGCGCGCTTCCGCCTCGTTCATGAAGAGGATGTCGATGTCGGCCAGCGCCGCTTTCAGCTTCACGGCCTTGGCCGGCGAAATGGCTATGGCCGCCAGCGGCTTTTCGCAGGCGCGGGCAACGAGGCCAAGTGCAGCCAGCGTGTCCTCGGGCAGGTTGGCGTCGCAGAGCAGGATATCGCTTGCGGTGATGGCCTCCCGGACGGCGCGGACCTTGAGCCGGCGCGGCGTGAAGAGCTTGTAGAGGTCCATGTCGGCAAGCGCGATGACGAGGTTGCCGTCACGCTCCAGAATGGCGGTATAGCTCGGTGTGCGCCGGTCGAGGAAGGTGAACGGCGTGTCCTCCACGCCAGCGTGTCGTGCAGCCTCCGCAACGGCTTCTCCCGTCACGTCGCCGCCGCGCGGGGCGATGATCCTGACTTGAAAGCCGAGCCGGGAGAGATTGCGTGCAGCATTGAAACCGCCGCCGCCCGCCTCTTCCATCCAGGAGCCGGGGTTGCTGGCGCCCGGCGCCGTTTCAGTCTCGATCATGCCGCGCCTGTCGATATGCGCGCCGCCCAGAACGAGTATTTTCTTCACGCTTGCATTTCCCTCTCTGGCGGATGGTAAGGCCGGACGATTCGGCCTAAACTGACGTCTTCCTGACCTCGCCTCCGGTTTGCGGCAAGGGGCCGCGCACAGAAAAACGAAAGCAGAACAAACGACTTATCACTATTTGTTTTCAATATGCTGGCTCAGCCTTGTTAAATGAGAACAAATAGAGTACATACCGTTCCCATACTGCTACATTGCCTGTGCGGCTTCAATAACCTAAAGGTGGTTCGGATGGCACAAAATTCTTTGCGTCTCGTAGAGGATAAATCGGTGGATAAAAGCAAGGCACTGGAAGCGGCGCTCTCCCAGATCGAACGGTCGTTCGGCAAGGGATCGATCATGAAGCTCGGTTCCAATGAAAATGTGGTTGAGGTGGAGACCGTTTCGACGGGTTCGCTCAGCCTGGATATCGCGCTCGGCATCGGCGGACTGCCGAAGGGGCGCATCATTGAAATTTACGGTCCGGAAAGCTCGGGTAAAACGACGCTGGCGCTGCAGACCATTGCGGAAGCCCAGAAGAAGGGCGGCATCTGCGCCTTCGTTGACGCCGAACATGCGCTTGATCCGGTCTATGCGCGCAAGCTTGGCGTGGATCTGCAGAGCCTGCTGATCTCGCAGCCGGATACGGGCGAGCAGGCGCTTGAGATCACCGATACGCTGGTGCGCTCCGGCGCGGTCGACGTTCTCGTGGTCGACTCCGTTGCGGCGCTGACGCCGCGGGCGGAAATTGAAGGTGAGATGGGCGACAGCCTGCCGGGTCTTCAGGCCCGCCTGATGAGCCAGGCGCTGCGCAAGCTGACCGCTTCGATCTCCAAGTCGAAGTGCATGGTCATCTTCATCAACCAGATCCGCATGAAGATCGGCGTCATGTTCGGTTCGCCGGAAACGACGACCGGCGGTAATGCGCTGAAGTTCTACGCTTCCGTTCGCCTCGACATCCGCCGTATCGGCGCTGTCAAGGAACGCGAAGAGGTTGTCGGCAACCAGACCCGCGTCAAGGTCGTCAAGAACAAGATGGCGCCGCCTTTCAAGCAGGTGGAATTCGACATCATGTATGGCGAAGGCGTTTCCAAGACCGGTGAGCTTGTCGACCTCGGCGTAAAAGCCGGTATCGTTGAAAAGTCCGGTGCCTGGTTCTCCTATAACAGCCAGCGTCTGGGGCAGGGGCGTGAAAACGCCAAGACCTTCCTGCGCGACAACCCCGATACGGCAAACGAGATCGAGCTGGCGCTGCGCCAGAACGCCGGCCTGATTGCGGATCGTTTCCTGCAGAATGGCGGTCCTGATTCCGGCGATGACGGCGACGGTGACGAAGGCTGATCCTGCCGTCGAGCTTCAGGCATCCGTTGCCGGATCGCCTGTCTCGATGTGAATCGAATTGAACAAAATGGGCCGTGCGATTTCTGTCGTGTGGCCCTTTTTCTTTGTCGGTACGCCTTCGCTGACCTCGATGGCTGGACAGGGCAGGATGCGGACGATAAAAGCCATTGATTTTGCAATATAGCCATCATTTCCGATGGCGGTGATGGACTCCAGCTGTGAGCGGTGTGTGGGCATGAGCGGTGTAAATGAAATTCGGTCGACCTTCCTCGACTACTTCAAGAAGAACGGACACGAGATTGTGCCCTCCAGCCCGCTGGTGCCGCGCAACGATCCGACGCTGATGTTCACCAATGCCGGCATGGTGCAGTTCAAGAACGTCTTCACCGGTCTGGAAAGCCGTCCTTATTCTACTGCGGCATCCGCGCAGAAATGCGTGCGCGCTGGCGGCAAGCATAACGACCTCGACAATGTCGGTTATACCGCCCGTCACCACACCTTCTTCGAAATGCTCGGCAACTTCTCCTTTGGCGATTATTTCAAGGAAGAGGCGATCACGCACGCCTGGAACCTGATCACCAGGGAATTCGGCATCGACCGCAATCGCCTGCTGGTCACGGTTTATCACACCGACGACGAGGCCTTTAACCTCTGGAAGAAGATCGCCGGTTTCTCCGACGACCGCATCATCCGCATCCCGACCAGCGACAATTTCTGGGCGATGGGCGATACCGGACCCTGCGGCCCCTGTTCCGAAATCTTCTACGACCATGGCGATCATATCTGGGGCGGCCCGCCCGGCTCGCCGGAAGAGGATGGCGACCGCTTTATCGAAATCTGGAACCTCGTCTTCATGCAATATGAGCAGGTGACGAAGGAAGAGCGCATCGACCTGCCGCGCCCGTCGATCGATACCGGCATGGGTCTGGAGCGTATCTCCGCATTGCTGCAGGGCAAGCATGACAATTACGATACGGACCTGTTCCGCGCGCTGATCGCCGCTTCCGTCGAAGCGACGGGTGTTCCGGCTGAAGGCGAAAAGCGCGCCAGCCACCGCGTCATAGCCGACCACCTGCGGTCGTCTGCGTTCCTGATCGCCGATGGCGTGCTGCCTTCCAATGAAGGCCGCGGTTATGTTCTGCGCCGCATCATGCGTCGCGCCATGCGCCATGCCGAACTGCTCGGCGCGCGCGAGCCGCTGATCTACAAGCTGCTGCCGTCGCTGGTGCAGCAGATGGGTCGCGCCTATCCGGAACTGGTCCGCGCCGAAGCGTTGATCTCCGAAACCCTGAAGCTTGAGGAAACCCGTTTCCGCAAGACGCTGGAACGCGGCCTGTCGCTGCTGTCGGATGCCACCTCGACCCTGCACAAGGGCGACATGCTGGATGGCGAGACTGCTTTCAAGCTTTACGACACCTATGGTTTCCCGCTCGACCTGACGCAGGACGCACTGCGCGCCCGCGAAATCGGCGTCGATATTTCCGGCTTCACGGATGCCATGGAGCGCCAGAAGGCGGAAGCCCGCTCGCATTGGGCCGGTTCCGGCGACAAGGCCACCGAAACGATCTGGTTCGAACTCAAGGAAAAACTCGGTGCCACCGAGTTCCTCGGTTATGACACGGAAACCGCCGAGGGCGTCGTGCAGGCCATCGTCAAGGATGGTAAGGCCGTCGAAAGCGCTGTGGATGGTGAGACCGTGCAGGTCGTGGTCAACCAGACGCCGTTTTATGGCGAGTCCGGCGGCCAGATGGGCGATACCGGCGTCATCTCCGGCGATAATGGCGCTTTTGCCGTTTCCGACACCCAGAAGCGCGGCGAAGGCCTCTTCGTTCATATGGGCACCGTCTCCAAGGGCGGCCTGAAAGTGGGCGACGCCGTTCAGTTGACGGTCGATCATGACCGCCGCTCGCGCCTTCGCGCCAATCACTCCGCCACCCACCTGCTGCATGAGGCGTTGCGCGAAGTGTTGGGCACCCATGTCGCGCAGAAGGGTTCGCTGGTCGCGCCCGAGCGCCTGCGCTTTGACGTTTCACATCCGAAGCCGATGTCGGCCGAGGAGCTGAAGGTCGTCGAAGACATGGCCAACGAAATCGTGTTGCAGAACTCGCCTGTCGTCACCCGCCTGATGAGCGTCGATGACGCCATTGCCGAGGGCGCGATGGCGCTGTTCGGCGAGAAATACGGTGACGAGGTTCGTGTCGTCTCCATGGGCACCGGCTTGCACGGCTCGAAAGCCAACCGTCCTTATTCCGTCGAGCTTTGCGGCGGCACGCATGTGGCTGCGACCGGCCAGATCGGTCTCATCCGCATTCTCGGTGAAAGCGCCGTGGGTGCCGGTGTGCGACGCCTCGAGGCCGTAACCGGCCAGGGCGCGCTTGCCTATCTCGCCGAACAGGACGAGCGGGTAAAGGCGCTCGCCTCGTCGCTGAAGGTTCAGCCGGGTGATGTCCTCTCGCGCGTTGAAGGCCTGCTGGATGAACGCAAGAAGCTGGAGCGTGAGCTCGCCGATGCCCGCCGGAAGCTCGCCATGGGCGGCGGTTCGGCGGATGCCGGGGCAAGCGACGTCAAGCAGGTCGCGGGCGTCAACTTCCTGGCAAAATCCCTTGCTGGTATCGATGCCAAGGATCTGAAGGGGCTCGCCGACGAGGCCAAGGCCAATCTCGGTTCTGGCGTCGTGCTGCTGATCGCCGTTTCCGAGGATGGCAAGGCAAGCGCTGTCGCCGCCGTGACGGAAGATCTGACGTCCCGTTTCAGCGCCGTCGATATCGTCCGCACTGCTTCCGCCGCACTTGGCGGCAAGGGCGGCGGCGGCCGACCGGACATGGCGCAGGCGGGTGGTCCTGATGGCGCCAAGGCGCAGGAGGCCATCGAAGCGGTGGCAGCGGCTCTGGCGGCCTGATCGACAGAAAATGAGAAGGCGGGATTTTGGCCCGCCTTTTTCTTGTGAATTTCCGTTTGTGGATGGTTCAGGGACTATTGTGCGCTCGGCAGCGCCAAGCCTGCTGAAGCATTTCCAGCCGAAGCGTGTTCGCTTCGGCGTCGGACAATGCGGTAAAAACAAACACTAGAGCATTTCCGGTGATTCCGTGATCACCGGAAATACTCTAGTCCGTCGCTTTCATATCCTTCGCCGCTTCCTCATCGAGCTGCGCGGCTCGCTTGAAGGCCGGGCGCTCGGTCAGATGCGCCAAGTAGTCGATGAAGGCCGGGCGTTTTTCAATCGTGCCGAATTGCAGGCCCCAGCCGACATGGGCGCCGACATAGACATCCGCGGCGGTAAAAAGATCGCCGGCGATGAAGCGGTTTTCGCTGACGGCCCGTTCCAGCGTGTTCATCACATCCGCATAGCTGCCGCAGCCGGCCATACGCAATTTTTCCTTCGGCACTTCAAAACCCATTGCCTTCATGCTCGCCGCCATTTCCAGCGGGCCTGCGGCAAAGAACATCCAGCGGTAATAAAGCCCGCGTGACTTGGGTGTGGGCGCTAGGTTCGCACCGGGAAAGGCGTCAGCCAGATAGGCGCAGATCGCGGCGGCCTCGGTGACGATGGTATCGCCATGTTTGATGGCGGGCACCTTGGCCATCGGATTGATTAGCCGATAGGCGGGCGATTTCATCGAGGTTTCGAAACGAAGTATCTCGGTTCGATAGGGAACGCCCACTTCCTCGAGCATCCACCGCGCGATGCGCCCGCGCGACATGGGGTTGGTGTAAAAGATCAGTTCACTCATGCTCTTTTGCCTCCCCAAGCAAAATCGTCGAAACATCAGGCGAACCCAAAGGGCTTTCGGCCTGCGTTTCATATTTTTTAAGTCCGCAACATCCCTAGCGTCTTTCCAAGATCGCGTGGATGCTACGATGAACGTTTGACTGTGTCGGGCAAGTTGTGTGCAAGTAGATGCTGTTTAATCTTAGTCTTATTGTCCTGCTGGCCCTGGACACGCAGAATCAAATTCTGCGCCTAGTGCAACCGCTAATCAAGATGCCGTGAACAAAAAGAAATCTGCGTTGTGTCAGAGTTTTTTCTCTTGGCTCAACCAGCCGGCACGTAACGATATTTGTTCGCTATCTGGTTGTCCATTTCGGTTCTATTGAACGAATGCCTCGTCTATACCGTGCAAATAAAAAACCCGGCACTGAGGCCGGGTTTTGACGTCTTGGGAAAGCAGGCTTAGGCAGCCATCGCCTTCTTGAGGTTTTCGTCGATCTTGTCGAGGAAGGCTGTGGTGGAGAGCCAGGGCTGGTCCGGGCCGATGAGGAGCGCGAGGTCCTTTGTCATGTAGCCGCTTTCGACGGTGTCGACGCAGACGGTCTCGAGCGTTGCCGCGAACTTTGCCAGTTCCGCATTGTCGTCCAGCTTGGCGCGGTGGGCGAGGCCACGGGTCCAGGCGAAGATCGAGGCGATCGAGTTGGTCGAGGTTTCCTGACCCTTCTGGTGCTGACGGTAGTGGCGCGTGACCGTGCCGTGTGCCGCTTCGGCTTCGACCGTACGGCCATCGGGGGACAGAAGAACCGAGGTCATCAGGCCGAGCGAGCCGAAGCCCTGAGCAACCGTGTCCGACTGAACGTCGCCGTCATAGTTCTTGCAGGCCCAGATGTAGCCGCCAGACCACTTCAGCGCGGAAGCGACCATGTCGTCGATGAGGCGGTGCTCATAGGTGATGCCGATTTCGTCGAACTGCTTCTTGAATTCGGTCTGGTAGACTTCTTCGAAGATATCCTTGAAGCGGCCGTCATAGGCCTTGAGGATGGTGTTCTTCGTGGAGAGGTAAACCGGCCACTTGCGCATCAGGCCATAGTTCATGGAGGCGCGGGCGAATTCGCGGATGGATTCGTCAAGGTTGTACATGGCAAGAGCCACGCCGGCGCTCGGAGCGTCGAAAACGTCCTTCTCGATGACCTGGCCGTCTTCACCGACGAACTTGATGGTCAGCTTGCCCTTGCCGGGGAATTTGAAATCGGTTGCCTTGTACTGGTCACCGAAAGCGTGGCGGCCAACAACGATCGGCTTCGTCCAGCCCGGAACGAGGCGCGGAACGTTCTTGCAGATGATCGGCTCGCGGAAGATGACGCCGCCCAGAATGTTGCGGATGGTGCCGTTCGGGCTCTTCCACATCTGCTTCAGGCCGAACTCCTCGACGCGCTGCTCATCCGGGGTGATGGTGGCGCACTTGATGCCGACGCCGTGCTTCTTGATGGCGTGGGCCGCGTCAACCGTGACCTGGTCGTTGGTGGCGTCGCGGTTTTCAACCGAGAGGTCGTAATATTCGATGTCGAGATCGAGGTATGGCAGGATCAGCTTGTCCTTGATGAGCTGCCAGATGATACGGGTCATTTCGTCGCCGTCGAGATCGACGACTGGATTGGCTACCTTGATCTTTGCCATGAATTCCTCACCTTCGAAGCTGTGGCGCCTGTTGACGCCCATAGTCGGAAAAATATCCGGTGGGGCTATAGCATCGCACGCGCCTGAGGCAAAGCCATGGGGGGCGCTTTTTTGGCGCAGCGCAATAACGCTTTGCGCATTGCCAAACCATAATGCCGGAATACAGTCAGGCGAATCGCTTCGCCCGTCTCTGGGCCTCTACCGGGATCATATCATGCGGAAAATTCTGCTTCTGTCTGCCGCCGCCCTCTTTTCCCACGCCGCCCTCGCCGCCGGTCCCACCGATCCCGTCCAGAAGGTGATGGACATCACCGTCAAGAACTGGTCCGGCGATGCGGAAAACTGGAAATACATATTCGACGAGGACATGCTGACGAGCCTCTTCAGCAAGGAGTTCGTCGCGCAATACCGTGAAGCCTCCAAGAAGCCGGCTTACGAGGCCGAAAGCGGCGAGAAGGGCGATCCATTCGGTTATGATGTCGTGACCAACTCGCAGGATGGCTGCCCGCTGCAGGATGTGTCCGTGATGGCGGGCGCGGTGAAGGATGGCGTGACTGACGTGACGGCCAAATTCAAGCTCTGGGCCTGCATGGATGAGGCGGAGATGAAGGCGACCGTGGACGAGGTGCATTTCGATGTGATCGAGGAGGAGGGGCGGCCTGTCATCAGCGACATTCACCGGGTTGGCGACGAAGGCCGGGACTCGCTGCGTGAGGAGATGGCGAACATCATCAAAGGGGAGTAATGGGTCCCGTTTGAGCCGGTGGAGAGTGATGCGAGGTTTTCGCCACACTCCCCGTCATCCTCGAGCTTGGCCAGAGGATCCATTGATTTCAACGGGTTGTGGATCCTCGGTTCAAGCCCGAGGATGACGGGGTAGCGGTGTTGCTCTCATCTCCAGCAACGCCGAGCGGGTGTGCGCTCTCTCCGACTTTGATTTTAACGGCAATCTGTGCCAGTGAAGCGCGCTTTACGGTATCGGCGTCAAAGTCTATGCCGCGCTTTTAAAAACAACGGACAAACAACGATGGCAGGCACAAACAGCGAGCTTGAACTTCTGGCGGAAGGCCCGGCGATCATTCTGGTCGAACCGCAGCTCGGCGAAAATATCGGCATGGTGGCGCGAGCGATGGCCAATTTCGGGCTTGCCGAGCTGCGCCTCGTCAACCCGCGTGATGGCTGGCCAAGCGAAAAGGCGCGCTCCGCCGCTTCCAAGGCCGATCACGTCATCGACGCGACGACGGTGTTCGATACCCTGGAAGAGGCGATCAAGGATCTCAATTTCGTTTATGCCACGACCGCGCGCGAGCGTTATGGGTTCAAGCCGGTACGATCGCCAGTCACTGCGGCCGATACGCTCCGGGCAAAATTCAAGGCGGGCGAAAAGACAGGCATCCTGTTTGGTCGTGAACGCTGGGGCCTGACCAATGAGGAAGTGGCGTTGGCCGATGAGATCGTGACATTTCCGGTCAACCCCGCCTTTGCATCGCTCAATATTGCGCAGGCCGTGCTCCTGATGTCCTATGAGTGGATGAAGTCAGGCATGGACGATCTGGGCGAGACGCTTTTCCAGTCCGTCGAGCAGCGGCCTTCGACCAAGGAGCAGGTTTTTGGCCTGTTTGAACATCTCGAGGAAGCGCTGGATGCGCGCGGTTATTTCCATCCCGCTGAAAAAAAGCCGAAAATGGTCGACAATCTGCGTGCCGTGCTGTCGAGACGCGGTTTTTCCGAGCAGGAAATCAGTGTTTTCCGCGGCGTGATCAATTCGCTCGACCGTTTTCCCCGGCAGTGGCCGAAGCAGGCCGGTCGGGCAACGGGGCCATCGGCCGAGGGAGCAGGGGAGAATGCTGAAGACGAGTGAGGCGGCCACCGACGTGCTGAAGCCGGTGCTGGTGTTCGATTCCGGCATTGGCGGGCTGACTGTGCTGCGCGAAGCGCGCGTGCTGATGCCCGAGCGCGGTTTCATCTATGTGGCCGACGACGCCGGTTTTCCCTATGGAGGCTGGGAGGAGGAGGCGCTCAGGGCGCGCATTCTCTCGCTTTTTGAAAAACTGCTGCAGGATTTCAGCCCGGAAGTCTGCGTCATTGCCTGCAATACCGCCTTCACGCTTGCCGGTGCCGATCTGCGTGCCCGGTTTCCGCAGATGACCTTTGTCGGAACAGTACCCGCCATCAAACCGGCGGCGGAGCGCACCCGTTCCGGCCTCGTCTCCGTTCTGGCGACGCCCGGCACCGTCAAGCGTGCCTATACGCGCGATCTCATCCAGTCCTTCGCGACGCAATGCCATGTCCGCCTTGTCGGCTCGGAAAACCTTGCGCGCATGGCCGAAAGCTGGATCAGGGGGGAGCCGGTGTCGGAAGAGGCGGTGCTTGCCGAAATCGAACCCTGTTTTATCGAAAGCGATGGAAAACGCACCGATATCGTCGTTCTCGCCTGCACCCACTATCCTTTCATGGCCAACGTGTTTCGCCGTCTGGCCCCCTGGCCGGTAGACTGGCTCGATCCCGCCGAGGCAATTGCAAGACGTGCCCGTCATCTGGTGCCGATGCCCCAGGATGCCGAACACCCCGATGGATTCGACTTCGCCGTCTTCACATCAGGCAAGCCGGACTTTGCCACGCGGCGGCTGATGCAGGGTTTTGGCCTCAGCGTCTCCGTGTCCTGATTTCCCTTCCATGAGTCTGTTGCATTTTTGCACCTTTTTGCGACTCTTTACAATTCGAGATTGCGACCTCTTGTCGCGCCGGATTTCCTGTGTAAGGTGTTTCTCGTCTGTAACCGCTATAAATGGAGGCGTGGAATGACCAATGACATGAATATGCGCCTTAACGGCATGTCTGGCCTTTCCGGCATGAATATCGGCGGTAATGGGATGCGAGGCATCTCCCTCCGATAAGGCTTAGGCCTGATTTCCCTGCCGTTTGGCGTTTTCATTTCGTTCGACATGTGACCTGCGCGTTTGTGCGGCATCATTGCTGTGCCCGTCGTTTCGTCCTGTCGTCTTTCATCGATAAAGGACCTGGCCGCTTTGCCGCGCCGGGATGGATTTCCCATGCAAAAAAATCAACCACTGGTAGCATATGCGCTGCCGGATGCGGTGGACCGTCTGTTCGTCACATTCGGCGTCTGGAAAACTCTCAAAGCGGTTCTCATTGCCGCTGTCGTGCCCCGCGCGCCACCAACTGACCCTGCCGATCTGCCGGAGCGCCTTCTGGTCGATATCGGCCTCGACCCTTCGCGCGTGAAGCGGCGGCGAGACTGGGAAACGCCCTACTGGGCGCCGCGGTTTTGACAATGGTGGCCTCTTCCGCACGCACATGCGGGAGAGGCCGGTCCCAGTTTGACCGCGGAATACGGAGAAACTCGTACCGGGACGTTTCCCGGGGGCATTAGGAGAGAGCTGCACAGCTCGTACAATCCGGCTTGAAGCAAAACATTTTCCGTGGCTTGCTCAAGACTCGGGATAGAGGAGATTCATCATGCCATTGGAAAACTGGCTGGCCTTCGTGGCCGCGTCCGCCATCATGCTTGCCATTCCAGGACCGACGATCCTGCTGGTCATTTCTTATGCGCTGGGCCATGGCCGCAAGGCGAGCACGGCAACGGTGACAGGCGTGGCGCTCGGCGATTTCACCGCCATGACGGCCTCGATGTTGGGGCTTGGGGCGCTGCTCGCCACATCCGCAGCGCTTTTTACCGGGCTGAAATGGATCGGTGCGGCTTACCTCATCTATCTCGGCATCAAGCTGTGGCGTTCGCCGGTTGGTGGCGAAGGTACTGATGGAACCGGCGTGACGGGCCGGGAAAGACCGCTCAAAATCTTCCTGCATGCCTATATCGTTACCGCGCTTAACCCGAAGAGCATCGTGTTCTTCGTGGCCTTTTTGCCGCAGTTTCTGGTGCCGACATTGCCGTTCTGGCCGCAGGTGCTGATTTTCGAGGCGACGTTCCTTGTGCTTGCCACTGTCAACGCGGCGCTTTATGGACTTCTGGCAAGTGCCGCCCGTAATACGATCCGCAAGCCGAAGGTTCAGCGGATTGTCAACCGCACGGGCGGTGGCCTCCTGATCGGCGCTGGTCTCGTTGCCTTTGGCTGGAAGAGGGCGGCCAGCGTATGACGCCCTCCATCGACTGACATTCGGACATAATAAAATGGCATTGCCGCATATACTTCTGGCCCTGGTTACCGTGTTTTTGTGGGGCTTCAACTTCGTTGTCATCAAGATCGGCGTCAACGATATGCCGCCGCTGTTTTTGACGGGGGTTCGTTATCTCTTTGCGGCAGTGCCACTGGTGTTTTTCCTGCCCAGGCCCAATGTGCCCTGGCGGCATATGATCGTTTACGGCATGGCCATGGGTTTTGTGCAGTTCGGCCTGCTTTATCCGGCCATCAAGCTCGGGCTGCCAGCGGGGCTTGCTTCGCTCGTCATGCAGTCGCAGGCCTTTTTCACGCTGGCGCTTGCCGTGGTGTTCCTCGGGGAACGGCCGTTGCCGTCGCAAATCCTCGGTGCAATCATCGCTTTTGGCGGGCTTGCGGTCATCGGCGTCGAGCGCATGACGGCGGCGGCGCTGGTGCCGCTTCTGATGGGCGTCGGTTCCGCCATTGCCTGGGCCTGCGGTAACATCGTCAATCGCCGCATCGGCCAGGTCAATGCGGTCTCCTTCGTTGCCTGGACGAGCCTTGTGCCTGTTCTGCCGTTGATCCTGCTTTCGCTCGTGGTGGAGGGTCCTCGGGCGATAGTCGATGGGGTGATCAATGCGACGCCGACCATGGCGTTCGTGGTGATCTATATGGCCTATGGTGCGACAATTGTCGGCGCTGGTATCTGGAGTTATCTGCTTCTGCGGTATCCGGCTGGAACGGTGGCGCCGTTTTCTCTACTGGTGCCCGTCGTTGGCTTCATCAGCGCCTATCTGGCTTTTGCGGAACATATCACAGTCTTCGAAGTGGCCGGCGCAGCGCTCGTGATTCTCGGCCTGGCGCTCAATGTCTTCGGGCGGCGTATTGCCTTTGCCCGCGCCTGGCGCCGTCCTGCTTAGGCCGGAACGCAAATGCCTGTGCATTACCGGCATAGGCGAGACGCAATCGACGATTTTTTGGTAAAGAGCATGTTCGGCCGCCGCGAGGGGAATCGGCCGGATCTGAGGCAGTACGAGGAACGGAACATTGCAGGTCGGCATCGACATGGGAACTCTATCGGGCGGGCAGCAGGCCAAGCTCGATATTGAAGAATTGCTTGCGACGCGTTTGCTGGTGCAGGGCAATTCCGGTTCCGGCAAGTCGCATCTGCTGCGCCGGCTGCTCGAGCAATCGGCGCCATGGGTGCAGCAGGTCATCATCGATCCCGAGGGTGATTTTGTTACGCTGTCCGATAAATTCGGCCATGTGGTCGTGGATGGCGAGCGCACGGAAGCCGAGCTCGCGGGCATCGCCAACCGCATTCGCCAGCATCGTGTTTCCTGCGTGCTGACGCTGGAAGGTCTCGATATCGAACAGCAGATGCGGGCGGCCGCTGCTTTCCTCAACGGCCTGTTCGATGCCGATCGCGAATTCTGGTATCCGGTGCTTGTGGTGGTGGATGAAGCGCAGATGTTTGCGCCGTCGGTTGCCGGTGAAGTCACGGAAGATGCACGCAAGGCTTCGCTTGGCGCGATGACCAATCTGATGTGCCGTGGCCGTAAGCGTGGTCTTGCCGGCGTCATCGCCACGCAGCGACTGGCCAAGCTTGCCAAGAACGTGGCCGCGGAAGCCTCTAACTTCCTGATGGGCCGTACCTTCCTCGATATCGATATGGCGCGCGCTGCCGATCTGCTCGGCATGGACCGGCGGCAGGCGGAAATGTTCCGCGATCTTCAGCGCGGCAATTTCGTGGCGCTCGGCCCGGCGCTTTCGCGCCGTCCGCTGCCCATCGTCATCGGGGCGGTGGAAACCTCGGCGCGCTCCTCTTCACCGAAGCTGATGCCGCTGCCGGATGCGCCGCAGGACGTCGAAGACCTGATCTTTACGCCGGACCCGGAAGAATTCACGCGTCCCGCAGTTCGTCGCACACCGCCGGCTCCGCGTCCAACAACGGATATTCTGGCTGAATTGTCCCGGTCTACTCCCGCGGCCGTCGGTCCAGCGCCGGAGCAGTCGCCACGTGCGGGCCAGCCGGAAATAACGCCGGAAGAGCGCGAGGAAAAGATTTCAGCGGTTCTCGTCGAAATTCTCGATGACCCTCAATCCGCCTATCGTACCGATGCCGTGCTTTATCAGGATTTTCTGGTGCGCGCCCGCATGCGCCGCATTCCCGGCACGCCGATGACGCTGGCGGAGTTCCGCCGGCAGGTGGCGATTGCCCGTTCAGGCGTTGATGCGGCAATGGCGGCAAGCGAAGGCTGGGAGAAGGCGCTGGAATTGTCGATGTCGGTCTCCGATGACCTGCAGGGCGTTTTTCTGCTGCTCGTCAAGGCAGCGCTCGGCGAGGAACCTTGCCCGTCCGATGCCCGAATTGCCCGCGCCTACGGCACCCATTCCGCCCGCCGCGCACGGCGTCTCCTTAGTTATTTCGAGGAGAAGGAGCTTGTGGTGGTGCATGCCGATTTCTCCGGCAAGCGTATCGTGGCATTTCCCGATCTCGACGCAAAAACCGCGCCCGGCGATGCGGATGCGGCTGAGGATGATGCAAGGCTGGCGGCGGAGTGAGGGTGCGGCGGGTTTGTTTGCGTCGATTTATTCCCCCGTCATGCCGGACTTGATCCGGCATCCAGCCACGGCGCGTCTGCGTCGTGAGAAGAGTCTATTGCGATCAAGGACTTGACCGCACTTAACCCCGGATCAGGTCCGGGGTGACGGCGTGTGAGGAGGCGTTTCCGCCTCCTCATTGCTTGACCTTACTCGATGGCTTTCGTTTCCTTGCGTGTCGCGATCAGCGAACCGACGACGCCGGTGACGAGAATGGCGACGGTGACACCCAGCGAAACGGCCGGCGGAATCTTGGCGATGCCGAGCATGTCAGCGACGAAGATTTTCGAACCGACGAAGACCAGAACCGCAGCCAATGCATATTTCAGGTAGGCGAAGCGATGGATCAGGGCGGCAAGCGCAAAATAGAGGGCGCGCAGGCCGAGGATCGCGAAGATGTTCGAGGTATAGACGATAAACGGATCGGTGGTGATCGCGAAGATTGCGGGGATCGAATCGACGGCAAAGATGAGGTCGGCGATTTCGACCATGATGAGCGCCAGGAAGAGCGGCGTCACGAAGGTCTTCAGTTTTCCGGTTGTCTCATCGGTTTCCTTGACGAAGAACTTTTCGCCATGCAGCCTGTTTGTCACTGGCAGGTGACTGCGCAGGAATTTCAGGATGCGGTTGTTGCCGATGTCGTTCTCGTCATGGTCGGAGGAAAACAGCATCTTGAGGCCGGTGAAGACGAGGAAGGCCGCAAAGAGGTAAAGGACCCAGTGGAAGTTTTCGACGATGGCCGCGCCGCCGGCGATCATGATGCCGCGCAGGACGATAACGCCGAGGATACCCCAGAGCAGGACGCGGTGCTGGTATTGGCGCGGAATGGCAAAATAGGAGAAGATCATGGCGATGATGAAGATATTGTCCATCGCCAGGCTTTTTTCGACCACGAAGCCCGTGACATATTCCATGGCGGACTGCTGGCCGGATTGATACCAGATCCAGCCGCCAAAGGCGAGGCCGATGGCAATATAGAAGCCTGACATCAGCAGGCTTTCACGAACGCCGATTTCCTTGGAATTCTTATGAAGTACGCCGAGATCGAGCGCGAGCAGGCCAAGGACAAGAGAAATAAAGACACCCCACATCCAGGTGGGTGTGCCGAGAAAATCCGATAGAAGAAAGTCCATCAGTCAACCTTTAGCCGGACGAGGTTGGCTTTACGGATGGGGAACGCGTGTCAAGAATATACGTGGGCCCCAACCTTAACAAACTCGACATCACGTGTTGTCCGGTAACACGCCAGAGGGGCCCGAGTTCTGATCACGATGGAGAGATGGGTGGGCGCTTTTGCTTTTCAAGGGCAGACTTTAGAAAAAAGCGAAAGGCCTTGTTTGACAAAACCGTGAAAGCTCTGTAGAAGCCGCCCCAACGCCGGGCAGTGATGTCCGGTGTGTTTTGTTGACTGCCCTGCAGTTTAAGAACTGACGTTCGGCGGTCAATATCACCGACATGTCCCGTGGTTTCTCCATTCGCATGTGAGAAGCCTGTCAGAGGCCCTGCAACGGGCCTCAGAGGAGGGCGTGTTTCCTTAACCCGGTTTGGCAACAAGCCGGTATAAACCTTTGAGAAGGAAATACGATGAGCAAGCGCGAATCGGCTAAGTACAAAATCGACCGCCGCATGGGCGAAAACATCTGGGGCCGTCCGAAGTCCCCGGTTAACCGCCGCGAATACGGCCCGGGCCAGCACGGCCAGCGCCGCAAGGGCAAGATGAGCGACTTCGGCACGCAGCTGCGCGCCAAGCAGAAGCTCAAGGGCTACTACGGCGAACTGCGCGAAAAGCAGTTCCGCGCTACCTTCGACGAAGCAAACCGTCGCAAGGGCGATACCTCTGAAAACCTGATCGGCCTGCTCGAGTCGCGTCTGGACGCCATCGTCTACCGCGCCAAGTTCGTTCCGACCGTTTTCGCGTCGCGCCAGTTCATCAACCATGGCCACGTCACGGTTAACGGCGTTCGCGTCAACATCGGTTCTTACCGCTGCAAGCCGGGCGACGTTATCGAAGTTCGCCAGAAGTCCAAGCAGCTCGTAACCGTTCTGGAAGCCGTTCAGCTCGCTGAACGCGACGTTCCTGACTACATCGAAGTTGACCACAACAAGATGGTTGCGACCTACGCTCGCGTTCCGTCGCTCTCCGACGTTCCTTACCCGGTCGTCATGGAACCGCATCTGGTCGTCGAATTCTACTCGCGTTAATCGACGCGTTTCAGTATTCAGGAAGCCGCCCTTCGGGGCGGCTTTTTTGTTTGCTGGGGAAGGCTTTGCATGCAGGACATTCAGGGTATCGTCGATTCCATCCATGACAGCATGCTGCCGAGGCTGGGCGAGGGGAAGGTTGCGGATTACATTCCCGAACTCGCCAAGGTCGATCCCAATCAGTTCGGCATCGCCATCACCACGGTCGATGGAACGACTTATACCGCTGGCAATGCGCTGACGCCGTTTTCGATCCAGAGCATTTCCAAGGTCTTCATGCTGACGCTGGCGCTCGGCAAGGCCGGTGAGACGGTATGGAACCGGGTGGGTCGCGAACCGTCGGGATCGTCCTTCAACTCCATAGTCCAGCTGGAGCACGAGCACGGAATTCCCCGCAACCCCTTCGTGAATGCCGGGGCGATCGTGGTGACCGATATCGTTTTGTCCGGCCATCAGCCGCGCGAGGCGATCGGCGAGCTCCTGCGGTTCGTGCGGTATCTCGCTGATGATGACACGATCAGCATCGACGATACGGTGGCGAAATCCGAGCAGGCGACGGGTTTCCGCAATTTCGCGCTCGCCAATTTCATGCGCTCCTTCGGCAATCTGCATCACCCCGTGGAATATACGCTCGGGGTCTATTTCCATCAGTGCGCGCTTTCCATGACCTGCGCGCAGCTATCCCGCGCCGGCCTGTTTCTGGCCAATCGCGGCCGCAACCCGCTGACGGGGCATACCGTCGTGTCGGACCGCCGCGCAAGGCGCATCAATGCGCTGATGCTGACCTGCGGTCATTATGACGGGTCGGGCGATTTCGCCTATCATGTTGGCCTGCCGGGCAAGAGCGGCGTCGGCGGCGGCATCATGGCGGTGGCACCCGGCAAGGCATCGATCGCGGTCTGGTCGCCGGGCCTCAACAAGGTCGGCAACTCGGCGCTCGGGTCACATGCGCTGGAAATGCTGGCGACGAAAACAGGTTGGTCGGTATTCGGGGCTTGATCTTCCGGGCGGATGGGAGCATTGCCTGCATGGATAACGGCAGTCGTGCCGGAGCGAGCGGATGATGAATATTCTCACCAGGGTCGATGACATCGCGGAAAAGATCGGGGCAGATCAGGAATCGCCGGAAGAAGCTGGCAGCTCGCATCCGCTATTTGACAATGCACCGCGCTCCGTCTCCTTCAACAAGCTGCGCAAGCGGCTGCTGCGCAATGTGCGTCAGGCCTTTGAAGATTTCGACATGCTGAAAGGCCAGAAGCGCTGGCTGGTCGGCCTTTCCGGTGGCAAGGACAGCTACGGGCTTTTGGCGCTGCTGCTCGATCTCAAATGGCGCGGCCTGCTGCCCGTTGAACTGATCGCCTGCAATCTGGATCAGGGCCAGCCTAATTTCCCCAAGCATGTCTTACCGGAGTATCTGGCGAAGATCGGTGTTGCCCATCGCATCGAATATCGCGACACCTATTCGGTGGTGAAGGAGAAGGTGCCCTCCGGCGGCACTTACTGTTCGCTCTGTTCGCGGCTCAGGCGCGGCAATCTTTACCGCATCGCGCGGGAGGAGGGCTGCGACGCGCTGCTGCTCGGCCATCACCGTGAGGATATTCTCGAGACCTTCTTCATGAACTTCTTCCATGGCGGACGTCTGGCCGGCATGCCAGCGAAGCTTTTGAATGACGAGGGTGACCTGATGGTCATGCGCCCGCTTGCCTATTGCGCCGAAGAAGACATGGCGAAATTTGCGGCGGCGATGGAATTTCCGATCATCCCCTGCGACCTTTGCGGCTCGCAGGACGGGCTTCAGCGCAACGCCATGAAGGAAATGCTGGCGGATATCGAGCGGCGTATGCCCGGTCGGAAGGATGTGATGCTGCGGGCGCTGGCACATGTGAACCCTTCCCATCTCCTCGACCCCAGACTTTTTGATTTTTCGGCGCTTTCTGTCACGGGGGCGTCATCTGAAGAGCCTAGGGAGGCCCACCCTCCCTTATGAAGAAGTGCCCCGCGCGATGACCCTTTCCGATAAAGATATCGATTTCCTCGTTGCCACCGTTGCCGCAGCCGGTACGGATGAAATCATGCCCCGCTTCAGGAACCTGAGCGCTGGCGCCATCTCCGAAAAGACATCCGCCGTCGATCTCGTCACCGAGGCGGATGTTCTGGCCGAAAAGCTGATAACCGCAGCGCTGCTCGAGCGGTTTCCAAAGGCGCATATTGTTGGCGAAGAGGCGTATGACGCGGATCATTCCGTCATTCCCGCCCTTGCCGACGCGCCGCTTGCCTTCGTGATCGATCCCATCGACGGCACCTTCAATTACGCTTCCGGCTTTCCCGCCTTCGGTACGCTGCTCGCGGTCACCGTCAAGGGTGAGACCGTGGCTGGACTTATCCACGATCCCGTGATGGGGGACACCATCATTGGTCTGAAAGGCGAGGGCGCCTATCTCCACCGCAAGAACGGCTCGCAGGCAAAGCTGAAGGTTGCCGATCCCGCGCCACTGTCCGACATGGTCGGCCTCTTTTCTTGGGGTCACAGCCATCCGGATCGCCGGCCGGTGATCGCCGCCAATATGGCGAAGATAAAGATGGCATTGTCGCTTAACTGCTCCGCACATGAATATTGGCTCGCTTCCGCCGGCAATCTTCATTTCATCGGCCATGAAAAGCTGATGCCATGGGATCACCTTGCAGGCGTGCTCATCCATCAGGAAGCGGGTGGCTACACGGCGCGTTTCGACAACACGCCCTATCGGCCCGGCCAGACCACCGGGGGCATACTTTCTGCTCCCGACAAGGAAAGCTGGAAGATGCTGCGGCGGGAAATCGTCGCCTTATAAGATTTATGCTCAAATGGAAGGATCTCGCCCATGGCTCTCGAACTCGACATCGCCTCTCTTGCCAATGCGCTTCAGGAGGCTGCTGCGGTTGAAATCCTGCCGAGGTTCCGCAATCTGGGCGATGGCGACGTCAGGATCAAGACCGAAGCGATCGACCTGGTTACCGAGGCTGACGAGGCCGCAGAGCGGTTGATCCGCGCCCGCGTGCAGGAGATCATGCCGGATGCTCTGTTCATCGGCGAGGAGGCGGTGGCGGCCGACGCTTCGCTGCTTGGCAAGCTTGCCGATGCCGATCTGGCTGTCGTGGTCGATCCGATCGATGGCACCTATAATTTTGCGTCCGGCCTGCCGCTTTTCGGCGTGATGATGAGCATCATCTCTAAGGGCGAGACTGTCGCCGGCCTGATCTTCGATCCCATGGGCAATGACTGGGCCATTGCCGAAAAGGGCTCCGGCGCATGGCTGTGCAGCGCCGATGGCGCGCAGACGCAGATGTCGGTCGTGCCGGCGCCGGAACTGTCGCAGATGGTGGGTATCGCCAATACCGGTTATTTCGACGTGGAGACGCGCCGCAAGATTCTGGTGAACCTGGCCGATGTGCGGCTCTTCACCAGCTATCGCTGCGCCGCACATGAGTATCGCCTGTTCTGCGGCGGTCACATGCATTTCCTCATGTACAACAAGCTGATGCCCTGGGACCACCTGGCCGGCACATTGATCTCGCAGGAATCGGGCGCCTATGCCGCCCGCCTTGATGGCTCGCCTTATCTGCCACGCCATGTGGATGGCGGGCTGCTGCTGGCGCCTAATCAGGAGACGTGGGAATTGCTGCGCGAGAAGATTTTCACGGTCTGAGGCTCCGGATTCGTGGGGTGTGCACAACCTTCACCGTCATGCCGGACTTGATCCGGCATCCAGCTGCGGCGCGTCTGCGCGGCGGAAGAACCTTTTTCAGCCTAAGGATTTGGGCTGGCCGTTACCCCGGATCAGCTCCGGGGTAACGGCCGTCGGCGAGACCCACCAGCAAACAAAAAAGGGCGCGGAACAGAATTCCGCGCCCTTTTATTTTTCCATGTCCCTTAGCGGATCGGCTTGTTGTGGGCATGAAATAACACACCCTTTTCGCCGATCAGTACAAAGATCAGGCCGATGATGGAGACGACGAAGAAGCCCGCCACCATTGGCAGTGCGGTACCGTCGAAAGCCTGGCCGATGGCGGCGCCGATCAGCGAACCGCCAATGGTTCCCATGAAGCCGATCACCGAGGAGGCCGTGCCGGCGACATGGCCAAGTGGTTCCATGGCCAGCGAGTTGAAGTTCGATCCGATCCAGCCGAACTGGAACATGGCAAGTGCGAAGAACACGATGAAGATGGCGAAAGGCATCGGATCCGGTCCCAGCACCTGCACCACAAGCCAGGCGAAGGTGATGGCGATGAAGCCGAGCAGCGACCCGTGCGACAGCTTGCGCATGCCGAACCTTCCGACAAGCCTCGCATTGATGAAGGACGAAAAGGCCATGAACAGGGCGACGCCGGCAAATGCCGCCGCGAACCATGGACCGAGGCCGTAAATGCCCTTGTAGACCTGTTCAGCGGAATTGATGAAGCCGAACAGCGCACCGAAGATGAAGGTACTTGAGAGCGTGTAGCAAAGCGCAATGCGGTTGGTCAGCACGATCTTGAAACCGCCGAGCACCGAACGGGCGGTGAAAGGGCGGACATCGTCCGGATGCAGGGTCTCAGGCAGGCGGAAATACATCCAGGCCGTTACCACGGCAGCGATGCCGGCCATGAAGGCAAAGATAAGGTGCCAGTTTCCGAAGAAGAGAACGATCTGACCGGTGCCGGGCGCGATGACCGGAACGACCATGAAAACCATCATGATCAGCGACATGACTTCAGCCATCTGGCGGCCGCCATAGATGTCGCGGACGATCGAGATGGTGATGACGCGTGTTGCCGCAGAACCGATGCCCTGAATGAAACGCAGGAGCAGCAGGCCGGAGAAGGACGGCACGAAAACGACCGCAAACGCTGAAACGATGTAGATCGCAAGACCAAAGAGCATCGGCTTGCGGCGACCGAAACGGTCCGAGATCGGCCCATAGAGAAGCTGGGCGACGCCGAAACCGAGAAGGTAGGCCGAAATGACATATTGGCGATGGTTTTCATTCTCGACGCCCAGCGAGGCGCCGATTTCCTGAAGCCCGGGCAGCATGATATCGATGGCGAGCGCGTTCAACGCCATCAGCATTGCGGCCAGCGCAATGAATTCCGTACGCCCCATCGAGCCTGCGCGCGAAGCGGTGGATTGTGAAAGATTTGTCACAGGATTGCCCCAAAAAGAACGGCAAAGGCGTTGCATGAAGCAACGCCTGGCATAAATTTCTGACAATCAGGGTGGGCCGGATGAACCGGCCGAAATCAGGCCGCGCCGCGGACGCTGATACCCTGTTCTTGGAAGTGGCTCTGCAATTCGCCGGACTGGAACATCTCTCTCACGATGTCGCAGCCGCCAACGAACTCACCCTTGACGTAGAGCTGCGGGATCGTCGGCCAGTTGGAATAGTCCTTGATGCCCTGACGGATGTCGGCATCGGCAAGCACATTGATGCCCTTGTAGTCGACGCCGAGATAATCGAGGATCTGTACCACCTGGCCGGAAAAACCGCATTGCGGGAATTGCGGGGTGCCCTTCATGAAAAGAACGATGTCGTTGCTCTTCACTTCGCTGTCGATCATGTCGTGAATGCCGCTCATAGGCCTATTCCTTTCACATGCGGTTCAAGGCCGCTGCTTTCTGTTAGCCTCTAAATAACATGTCGTGGCGCGATTTCCACCCGTCGGAAGGAAAAAATGCGTGCCTCCTGCAACGCATAACGCGCCAAAAAACGGTCTTCCGACGCCTAGCGATATCTCTGCCGGCTGCGCGCGGCGGCGGTGCGTCTTTTGCTGACCTGTTTTTTGGCCGGCTTCGGTTTGACTGCGGCCTTGATTGCGGCTTCCAGAACGGAGCCGACAATACCGCCGGCAAGAGAACCGGTGCTTTTCGTTCGGCGTGCGCGGCGCGTCTTGCGGATGCCGGTCTTGGTGAGGACTTCCGACAAAGCGCCCTTGACGACGCCGTTTATCAGTTGATCGACGATGCCAGACAAATTTTCTCCGCCTTTAAATAAATCATATTTCCGTCGCGATTTTTACTATACGTGCATCGCCCACTGTATCAAGCGATCCTTTCGGGTGCCTCCAGCCCGAAGGTTTATGCATGCCGACCGTCACGTCACGACTTGTCCTTTATTTCCCGGGTTTCGATCCGCTGGATGCCGCTGCCCATCATCTGCGTTATCAGCGTGCCGCCGCGCTGGCAGGAAAAACATGGGCCGTCGATTATGCAGTGGGGCCGCTGGAGAACAGGCCGGGCGGCGAAACATTCACCGTGGAATCCTCGTCAGGCGATTGGCGGACGCGTTCGGACATCATCGTCTATGATCATAATGCCGTCATCTCACAATTGCGGAATGCGCCGGTCTGGCGGCAGATCTGGCAGGGCTTCAAGGCGGGAGCGGGCATTATCGGTGAGGGGGGCGCGGCGCGCTACTTCCGCCATGCATGGCGTTTTGGGCTGTTCTTTATTTTTCCGTTCCTGCTGATGCTTGCCGGTGGCGTGCTTGCGGCGGTGATTGGCCTGTCGCCCTGGCTTTTCGCCTTACCGCTGTGGCTGCTGGTGGTCAGCCTTCCGGCTGCCGCCCTGTTTTTCAACAAGGCTTTCCTGCCGTTTGCCGAGCGCTTTCACACCCTGCATCTTTATGCGGACTGGCGGTTCGCACTCGCAGTCGGCCGCGACGAACCGATTGCCCGAGGCTGGATCGAAGAGAAGGCAGCGCTTGTCCTGACGGCGCTGGAGCAGTCTTCGGATGAGGTTCTGGTGGTCTCGCACAGCATGGGCGCCAGCTTGGCCCTCGCGGTCATCGGCCGCGTGCTGGAGCTGAAGCCGGAGGCACTGGATGGACGGAAGTTGTCTTTCGCAACGCTGGGTGGGGCGGCCCTGCAATGCGCGTTTCTGTCGAGCGCCGTGCGGCTTCGTCAGAGCATTGGCGTCATCGCACGTCACCCTGAGGTGACATGGTTCGATATCCAGTGTCTCACAGATCCGATCCATCTATATCGTTGCAACACGGTGGCGCTGACCGGTCATGGCGATGCGCCGCAACCGAAAATCGTGCCGATCCGCTTCAAGCATTCGCTTTCACCGGAGCGTTACAAGAAGAACAAGCGGAATTTCCTCAGAATGCACCGGCAATATGTTCTCGGGCCTGATCGCAGGTCCGGTTACGACTTTACCCTGCTGACGGCCGGGCCTCTGCCAGCCGCCTCATTTGCCGACCTCGAGTCACAAACGCCGCCTGCTCTTTAGAGGTTTCGATAACGTCGAATATGAAAAGGCCCGCGTGGGACTATCACGCGGGCCTTTCTTTATTCTTCAGCCGTCAGGTCTTTCAGCCGATGGGACAGAGACCGGTGATCTCAGTCATCATTCGGGCGCCGAGGTCTGCAGGGCAAGGGCATGCAGGACGCCGCCCATATTGCCCTTCAGCGCGTCATAGACCATCTGGTGCTGCTGCACGCGGGTCTTGCCCTTGAATGCATCTGCCACGACTTCCGCCGCGTAATGATCGCCATCACCGGCCAGATCGCGGATCGTGACCTTTGCCCCGGGAATTCCCGCCTTAATCATGTCTTCAATGTCGCCGGGTTTCATGGGCATGGTGTTTCTCCTTAATTCATTCTGCGGCGACTAGAGTTTCGCCGTCCATGAACTGAGGGAACCACGATTCATAGGCCGAGTGCAATTCTTTAATCTCGACGGCGCGCGCCGTGCCCAGCTTTACGGTGGAACCACCGGTAACGCCGATGTTGGCGCAGGAAACGCCGGCTGCCTTCGCAGCACTCAGTACCTTGTCGAGATCGGTTTTCTTCACGGTGAGCACGTAACGACCCTGATCTTCGCCATAGAAGGTGAGGACCGGGTTGTGGCCTTCGACCGCATCGATGGTCGCGCCGATTCCGGAGGAAATCGCCATTTCGGCAACCGCGAGCGCCAGACCTCCCGAGGAGCAATCGTGAACGGCGGTGGCGAGGCCATCCGTGATGATGCCACGCACGAAATCGCCGTTCTTCTTTTCGGCGGCGAGATCGACATGCGGGGCAGGGCCGTCGATACGGCCATGGATATCACGCATGTACACCGACTGCGCGATGTGGGTGCCGAGGCCGGCAGGTGCGCCGACAAGCAGCACCGCTTCGTCAGCGGCGGCAAAACGGATGCGCGCCATGCGGCCCCAATCCTTCAGCAAGCCGACGCCGCCAATGGTGGGGGTTGGCAGGATCGCCTGGCCATTGGTCTCGTTGTAGAGCGAGACGTTGCCGGAAACGATCGGGAATTCCAGCACGCGGCAGGCTTCGCCGATACCCTTGATGGCATGAACCAGCTGGCTCATGATTTCGGGCTTTTCCGGGTTGCCGAAATTCAGGTTGTCGGTGGCCGCGAGCGGCAGGGCGCCGGTTGCGGTAATGTTGCGCCAGCATTCGGCCACGGCCTGCTTGCCGCCTTCGAAGGGGTCGGCCTCGACGTAACGCGGGGTGACGTCGGAGGAGAAGGCTAGCGCCTTCTTGTCATGGCCTTCGACGCGAACCACACCGGCGTCGCCGCCCGGCAGCTGCAGGGAATTGCCCTGGATCAGCGTGTCATACTGCTCGTAGACCCAGCGGCGCGAGGAATTGTTCGCCGAACCGACGAGCGATACCAGCGCATCGGCGATATCGGCAGCGGGGACGTCGTTTTCCGCAAGCGGGGCGGGCACCTTCGCGGGCGTCCACGGGCGGTCGTATTCCGGAGCCTGATCGCCCAGTTCCTTGATCGGCAGGTTGGCGACTTCCTCGCCATTGTGAATGACGCGGAAGCGCAGGTCGTCGGTGGTCTTGCCGACGATCGCGAAGTCCAAGCCCCATTTCACGAAAATCGCCTTGGCGACTTCTTCCTTGGAGGGCTCGAGAACCATGAGCATGCGCTCCTGGCTTTCGGACAGCATCATTTCATAGGCAGTCATGCGCTCTTCGCGCACCGGCACGGCATTGAGGTCAAGCTCGATGCCGAGGTCGCCCTTGGCGCCCATTTCCACGGCCGAGCAGGTGAGGCCGGCGGCGCCCATGTCCTGAATGGCGATGACCGCGCCGGTTTTCATCAGTTCAAGGCAGGCTTCCAGCAGGCACTTTTCGGTGAAGGGGTCGCCGACCTGAACGGTCGGGCGCTTTTCTTCGATGGATTCGTCAAATTCGGCCGAGGCCATGGTCGCGCCGCCGACACCGTCGCGACCGGTCTTTGCGCCGAGATAAACCACCGGCAGGCCGACGCCCTTGGCTTCCGAAAGGAAGATCGCGTCGGACTTGGCAAGACCGGCGGCAAAGGCGTTAACGAGGATGTTGCCGTTATAACGCGGATCGAACTCCACTTCGCCGCCAACCGTCGGCACGCCAAAGGAGTTGCCGTAGCCGCCAACACCGGCAACGACGCCAGCCACCAGGTGGCGGGTCTTCGGGTGGTCGGGCGCGCCGAAACGCAGGGCGTTCATGGCGGCAATCGGGCGGGCGCCCATGGTGAAGACGTCACGCAGGATACCGCCGACGCCGGTCGCCGCGCCCTGATAGGGCTCGATATAGGACGGGTGGTTGTGGCTCTCCATCTTGAAGACGACGCAATCGCCATCGTCGATATCCACAACGCCGGCATTTTCACCGGGGCCCTGGATGACGCGTGGTCCCTTGGTGGGCAGGGTCTTCAGCCACTTCTTGGACGACTTGTAGGAGCAGTGCTCGTTCCACATGGCCGAGAAGATGCCGAGCTCGGTAAAGCTGGGCTCCCGTCCGATCAGGTCGAGGATACGCTGGTATTCGTCGGGCTTCAGCCCGTGGGATGCAACGAGTTCCGGGGTGATCTTGATGGAGTTTGGAATCGACATAGGTCTCACGCGGTTCGAGCCGAGGGAAGTTTCCGGTTCTTTAGCGCAAGAGGCTCAAAGGTGCGACAGGAAAATGCGCGGTTTTACCCGCAAAACGCTGCTTTCTTGGCTTCTTCAGAACCTGTAGCCGACCATGAGGCCGACGCGGGTCAGTCCGTCATTGGGCCCATCGCACAGATTGGCATGTGATGCATGCTCGATCTGGGTCGAAATATTCCAGTTATTATCGAAACGATAGCCGACCGCCGCATATTCGTGGAAAAGCACCCGGCAGCCGAATTCCGCACCGGTTTCGCCGGCACTGTTTCTCAGCTTGCCATCGTGCCAGAGGCCGCCAAAACCGAAATCGAGAAAGATCTTCGGGTTGAGATCGAAGGTCCAGTTGACGCCGCCGTAAATGGTATTCGCCGAGCCCTCAGTGCCGATCTCGCCACCGATATGCAGCCGTGGGCGGGAAAGTTTTTGGCCGAGCGTTACCGCAGATGCACTGGCGAAGGGATCAAAATAGGCGGTGAAGGCCGGGAAGACGCCATCCTCACCGCCATTGTCGTGATTGGAGATCGAGGTGGTTGCGCCGAAGCGCAATTCGTCGAAGACGGTGCCTTCCGCAGCAGTGGCGGGCATGATGCCGATCAAGACACATGCCGCAAGAAGGATCGCCAGCGCGAAACACGCCCTCACACCTGTGGAATCGAATGCTGCCATCGAATCATTCCCCACCTCGAATTGCGGAAAGGATGGCAGGTTTGTCGGTTTGGTAAATGATAAGTTACTGAATTAGGCCGGGTGTTGCAGGAAAGACTCTCCGCCCTCTAGGCAACGCTTTCGTAACCGGCCGAGCCGTTGTCGAGCAGGTGGCGCAGGATGCCGAGGGCATGGGTCAACTCTTGCTGGTTCGATGGACCAGAAAGGCTGACACGCACCCGATGGAAAACCTTGTCGGTGCGGCCGGCCTTGAACTCATCCTCGTCATCTATCAGCACGCCTTCTTTCATCGCCGCGTTTCGGAACGTGCCGGAAAGCCAGGGTTCGGGCAGTCTCAGCCACAGGAAGGCGATATCGGGCAGCGAATTGAAATCCAGCCCGGCAAAGGCCCGCCGGGCAATCGCCTCGCGCTGATTGATCTCGGCGATACAATCCTTGCGAATGTCGTCGGCGTCACCGCTGTTGACGAGGCGGGCATTCACTTCGGCCAGCATGAAGGGCAGACCGCCTGTCAGCATCGAGTGGGAAATGCGGATGCGCGACGAATATTGCGCCGGGCAGGCGACCCAGCCGCCACGAACGCCAGCGGCAACGGATTTCGACAGGCCGCCGACGACGAAGGTAATGTCGGGCGCAAATTCTGCGATCAGCGGGATCGCCTCACGCGTCATCGCGCCATAAAGATTGTCCTCTACGACCCAGACACCATACCGGCGGGCAATATCGGCTATCGCTCGGCGACGCTCTTCCGGCAGCGTGGCGCAGGTCGGGTTCTGGCCGGCGGACATCAGGAAGATCATCTTGGGATGCTGCTGGGCGCAGACGCGCTCGAAATCGTCAGGGACAATGCCCTTTTCATCCGCTTCAACCAGCGTCACCCGCCGTCCGGCAAGTGTGGCGCTGCGGCTGATATGGGAATAGGTCACGGGTTCGAAGACGATACGGTCTCCCGGGGCGGTCATGGCCGTCACCACACTCATCACCGCCGCATGGGCGCCAAGCGTCGAGACGATGTTTTCCGGTTTTGGCGACCAACCATTCTGGGAAAGCCAGCGAGCGCCCGCCATGCACCAGTTGTCAGGAAAGGAACGGGCGTAATTGGTGACGTCGTAAGCATGTTCGCGGGCGACAGCCTCGATATGTCTGGCGATCAGCACGCTCTGGCCGACATCGGGTGCCGCCGTGGTGTTGAGCCGGAATTCAGCGCTGCTATCGACGGCGTGGCGTGTGCTACCGAAGGCTGCCGCCACCGTCTCCATGGGCGCTGAGGGGGCCGGGGTCTTGCGCTCATTGACATAGGTGCCACGGCCGACCTCGCCGCTGACCAGGCCGCGCTCGTGGATAAGCGCGTAGGCCCGGCTGATTGTACCTATTGTCACGCCGAGGTCATAAGCGAGGTTGCGCTGCGGCGGCAATTTCGAGCCCGCCTGCAGGGTGCCATCGGAAATTGCACCCTCGATACTGTCGGCGAGGCGCAGATATATCGGGCCGTCGCCCACAGTGAGATCAGGAAGCCAATTTGTCATGGTGACAATTTATGCATTGTATCTCTTCGCAAGTCAATTGTATTTATTGTCTGCATTCAATGAAGACAAACGCACGGAGACAATAGGTGCAATATGCGCAAGATGGATCAATACCTTTCGACAGCGGATACGCTCTATCCTGATGGCTACGAACGGGAACGCGTGTTCCGCGATGCCGGCGACATGGTCGCACCGGCGCCTTTTCCGGCTAAGATCGCCAGCACGCCAATTGGTCGCCTGATTGCGGGCATGTTCAACTGGCACCGGAAGCGGCAGGGACGGCTCGCTTTGCGGGAACTGTCTGATGATCTTCTGGAAGATATCGGCGTAACGCGCGATGAAGCCCTGAAGGAAGCGGCGAAATCCCAGCTTCTTTCATGGCCGACACGGCCGCTTTAATTTTTTGCCGGAGAGCGGCGCCTTCTTTCCCCGGCGCCATCAAGCCGTGCGGCAGCCCGCCACGCCATTCCCAACCGGCGTTGGCGGGTTTTTTTATTTACGTCCCTTAGAGCAGCTTCGGCAAATTGATAAATGGTACGTGGCAAGAGCTTTTTGTGCCGGCGTCTGCCTTTTGCCGAGCGTTCCCCTTTCCTCATTCCTGTGACAAGCACAGGAATGAGCGACGCGGATACGTCTCGCCCGATATGCAGGGCTAGAATACTACGATGAGATCAGCAGCCTTTGCCGCCATTCGCCCAGCGCTTGACGTCGGCTGCGATGCGGCTGGAAATGGCCTCGTTCATCACCGGGCCAAAAGCGTCGAGCTTTGCCGGGTTGCCTTCGGCCTGAACGACCAGCATGGGCCGCGATTCCGGACTGTTGCGCGGCACGAGCAGGATGCGCGGACGGCCTGAGAAGGAATTGAGTTCAGGGGCCAGACGATAGGCCTTGAAAGCCGCATCCCCCGATTTGAACCAGCAGGCATTCGCGCCAAGCGCTATCCGTTCCATTGTGGGGAGAGCGGCGCGGGAGACCGAGGCTGTCGGCTGTGGTTTCGGCTGACAAGCAGCGAGGGTCGCCGCAGCTAGAAACAATCCGGTCGCCTTGAGGGTATTCGATCGACGGGCAAAAGACATCAGGTCATCCAGAAGAGAGGGCCAAAACGACGCCGTCAGCCGGCATCAAAAAAGGCGGGCTCAAAGCCCGCCCGTCTGTCAGGCTGCGATGACGCCAAGCGCCGAAGCGAAGAGGCCGCGGCCGTCATTGCCGCCATGGGCGGCTTCGATCAGGTTTTCCGGATGCGGCATCATGCCGAGAACGTTGCCCTTGGCATTGATGACGCCGGCAATGTCGTTCAGCGAGCCGTTCGGGTTGGTGCCTTCGGCATAACGGAACACGACCTGGCCGTTGCCCTCGACCGATTTCAACTCACCCGCATCGAGGAAGTAGTTGCCATCGTGATGGGCGACGGGGCAACGCAGGATCTGGCCCTTGTCGTAAGCACGGGTGAAATCGGTGTCGTTATTGGCGACTTCGAGCTTCACTTCGCGGCAGACGAATTTCAGCGAGGCGTTGCGCATCAGGGCGCCCGGCAGCATGCCGGCTTCGACCAGAATCTGGAAGCCGTTGCAGACGCCGAGAACCTTCACGCCCTTTTCCGCCTTCTCGCGGATGGCCTGCATGACAGGCATGCGGGCGGCAATCGCGCCGCAGCGCAGATAGTCGCCATAAGAGAAGCCGCCGGGAATGACGATCAGATCGACATCGGGAATATCCGTCTCCGTCTGCCAGATGGTGACAGGCGCCTGACCGGAGATTTTCGTCAGAGCCGCGATCATGTCGCGGTCGCGGTTGAGGCCGGGAAGTTGGACGACAGCGGATTTCATGGACGGCGGCTCCTGGAGCTTAGAGAATGGCGATGGCGTAGTTTTCGATGACCGTGTTGGCCAAGAGCTTTTCGCACATTGCCTTCAGATCGGTTTCGGCCTTCGCCTTGTCGGCGCCTTCCAGTTCCAGATCGAAAACCTTGCCCTGACGGACATGGCCGACGCCACCAAAACCGAGGCTGCCAAGCGCGCCTTCGATTGCCTTGCCCTGCGGATCGAGAACGCCGTTCTTCAGCGTAACAGTCACCCGTGCCTTGATCACCTGATCTTCTCCTGATTTTACCCTACGAGGCCAATATTATTTCACGAGCCGATATTACTTTACCAGAACAGGACCGGTGCCGCGGATCGGTTCGTTTTCATTGATGATGCCGAGACGGCGCGCCACTTCGGAATAAGCTTCCAGAAGACCGCCCAGATCGCGTCGGAAGAGGTCCTTGTCCATCTTCTTCTGGGTCTCGATGTCCCAGAGGCGGCAGCTGTCGGGCGAAATCTCGTCGGCGAGGATGATGCGCATCATATCGCCTTCGAAGAGGCGGCCACATTCGATCTTGAAATCGACGAGCTGAATGCCGACGCCGAGGAACAGGCCGGAGAGGAAGTCGTTGACGCGGATGGCGAGCGCCATGATGTCGTCAAGCTCGGCGGGGTTGGCCCAGCCGAAAGCCGTGATGTGCTCTTCGGAGACCATCGGGTCTTCGAGCTCATCCGACTTGTAATAAAACTCGATGATCGAGCGTGGCAGCACCACGCCTTCCTCGATGCCGAGGCGCTTGGAAAGCGAGCCGGCGGCGACATTGCGCACGACGACCTCGAGCGGGATCATCTCCACTTCCTTGATCAGCTGCTCGCGCATGTTGAGGCGGCGGATGAAGTGGGTGGGAATGCCGATCTTGTTCAGATGCGTGAAGACGTATTCGCAGATACGGTTGTTCAGCACGCCCTTGCCGTCGATGACTTCATGCTTCTTCTTGTTGAAGGCGGTCGCATCGTCCTTGAAGAACTGGATAAGCGTGCCTGGCTCCGGACCCTCGTAAAGGATCTTGGCCTTGCCTTCGTAAATACGGCGGCGACGGTTCATAATTGCAGGTCTCTTGGTTGACGCCGATTCTGGTGGCGTTGCGTTTGGTCTTTGAAGCGGTCCCATAAAGGAAAAGAGTGCATTCTACAATGCGGCTGGCATATTTCCCTTCAATTCTTGTGACAGGGCCGCCGAACTGTTTCATCCGCAAAACCGGGCCGCGGCAGGGGCGGGCGGCGATGCGGATTTCAGTTGGCGGCTCTCGTCATGGCTCGACGCCTTTGAGGCGGCTCAGGAATTGCGCGAAGACCATGCCGCCCTCCGGCCACGGGCCGTGCCCGGACTCGGCATTGATGTGGCCGGACATGCCGGCATCGATCAAAAGCGAACCCCAGGCAGCAGCGATGTCGTCGGCGTGTTCATAAGAGCCGAAGGGATCGTTGCGGCTGGCGATGGTGATCGCCGGAAAGGGCAGCGGATCGCGCGGGTAAGGCCCGAAGGTCATGAGATGCTTCGGCCTGATTTCGGGATTGGCGACATCAGGCGGCGCAACGAGAAGCGCGCCAGATACCTTCTTGCCGATTTCGGGCAGGGCATGGATTACGGTCGGGACGCCGAGCGAATGGGCCACGAGGACGACGGGCCTGGTGGAGGCGTTGACCTCCTCTACCAGCCTGGCGACCCAATCTTCCTTCACCGGTTTCGACCATTCCGCCTGCTCGACACGGCGGGCGGTGGAGAGCTTGCGCTCCCAGCGGCTCTGCCAGTGATCCGGGCCGGAATTGGTATAACCGGGGACGATCAGGATATCTGCTTCTGAAACTTTCATGCGCCATATCTGTGTTGTGATGCCGCCGCGATCAAGGTCGCGGCGGCATTAACGTCAAGGTCTCGGGTTCAGCTCAAGTCTCAGGCGTTGCCGAAGACGCGGGCGAAGATCGTATCGACATGCTTGGTGTGGTAACCGAGGTCGAATTTTTCGCGGATGACCTCTTCGGGGAGCGCAGCGCGCACTTCCTCGTCGCCCAGCAGTTCCTCAAGGAAGTCCGCACCCTGTTCCCAGACCTTCATGGCATTGCGCTGGACCAGACGATAGGCGTCTTCGCGCGATACGCCGGCCTGCGTCAGCGCGAGGAGAACGCGCTGCGAATGCACGAGACCACGGAACTTGTTCATGTTCTTCAGCATGTTGTCCGGGTAGATCACCAGCTTTTCGATGACGCCTGCCAGACGGTTCAATGCGAAGTCCAGAGTGACTGTCGTGTCGGGGCCGATGGCGCGCTCCACGGAGGAGTGGCTGATGTCGCGCTCGTGCCAGAGGGCAACGTTTTCCATGGCCGGGACGACCGACATGCGCACCAGACGGGCGAGGCCGGTGAGGTTTTCTGTGAGAACCGGGTTACGCTTGTGCGGCATGGCCGACGAGCCCTTCTGGCCGGGAGAGAAGAACTCTTCCGCTTCCAGAACTTCGGTGCGCTGCATGTGGCGGATTTCGATGGCGACGTTTTCAATCGACGAGGCGATGACGCCAAGGGTGGCGAAGAACATGGCGTGACGGTCACGCGGGATGACCTGCGTGGAAACCGGCTCGGGGATGAGCCCGAGCTTTTCGCAGACATGTTCCTCGACGCGGGGGTCGATATTGGCGAAGGTGCCGACAGCGCCGGAGATTGCGCCGGTGGCGATTTCGGCGCGGGCGTTCACCAGGCGCTCACGGTTGCGGTGCATCTCGGCGTAGAAGCGGGCGAAGGTGAGGCCCATCGTCGTCGGTTCGGCATGGATGCCGTGGCTGCGGCCGATGCGCACCGTGTTCTTGTGTTCGAAGGCCCGGGTCTTGAGAGCCGCAAGCACCCGGTCCATGTCGGCGAGCAGCAGATCGGCGGCGCGGACGAGCTGGATGTTGAGCGTGGTATCGAGCACGTCCGACGAGGTCATGCCCTGATGCACGAAGCGGCTGTCGGGACCGACGAATTCTGCAAGATGGGTGAGGAAGGCGATGACATCATGCTTGGTGACGGCCTCGATCTCATCAATGCGGGCGACGTCGAAGGTGGCGCTGCCGCCCTTTTCCCAGATGGTCTGGGCTGCTGACTTCGGGATGACGCCGAGCTCGGCCAGCGCGTCACAGGCATGCGCCTCGATCTCGAACCAGATGCGGAATTTTGTTTCCGGCGACCAGATGGCGACCATTTCCGGCCGGGAGTAACGAGGGATCATGGCAATGACTTTCTTAGTAGAGGAAATTTGCTGCCCGTTTAGCAAAGTGTTCCGCTAATCTCAATCTATCAAGCTGCATGCCTACGCCGCTTGCGATGCACGCCGGCAGAGCATTGCCCCTGCGGGCACGAGCGGAAGTGCGGCGAAGGGAAAATAAAGACCAAGTCCCAGAACGACGAACTGGTAGACTGCACCGAGCGACGTGAAAAGCTGCTGAAAAAACCAGATGCGGGAAAAAGTTGGCGCATGCCATTGCGCATAAAAGATGCGGTACTCGAACGCGAACAATGCTGCCGCCACGGCGAGCGTGAAGAAAGCGATTGCGAGACATGCTGTCGCAAGACGCAATTGTTGGGATTTTAAGGCAGGGAGAACGCGCAATGCCGCCAGCGCCAGCAGCCAGCCGAAAAATCCGCCCGTGAAGAAAAGGGTGATGATATCGGCGACGTGATCGGTTTCCAGCCTGTTACGGGCATAGAGGCCGATGGCGGCCGACGCCGCTGAACAAACGCTCCAGCCAAGCGCGCCAAGCAGAATGAACAATGCTGGAAGAGCCCTGTCGCGGAAATTCCGCCTGCCGCTTTCCATGACATTCCCCCCGACGCCTCGTTGTGCCGCATCCGGCTTTCCGCATTCGGCGGTGACGGATTACGCCCGTCCGGCTTCCGCGGCCGTGCGCAGGAGGGCGATCGTCTTGCGATAATCCTCCACGCCATCGCCTTTGAATACTGCGGAGCCCGCTACCAGTGCATTGGCGCCGGCGGCGATGATATCTCCTGCGGTCTGCGCCGTCACGCCGCCATCCACTTCCAGTTCGATCGGCCGCTGACCGATCATCGCCTTGGCTGCGCGGATCTTGTCGAGCATGGCGGGAATGAATTTCTGGCCGCCGAAGCCGGGATTGACGCTCATGATCAGCACGAGGTCGACATCATCGAGCACGTTTTCGATAACGGAAAGCGGCGTTGCCGGGTTGAGCGTGACGCCAGCCTTCAGGCCCAGTCCGCGAATGGTCTGGAGAGAGCGGTGCAGGTGGGGGCCGGCCTCCGCATGCACCGTGATGCTGTCACAGCCGGCCTTGGCAAAGGCTTCGAGATAGGGATCGACGGGGGCGATCATCAAATGGCAATCGAAGAAGGCATTGCTGTGCGGCCGAAGCGCCTTGATGACATCGGGCCCGAAGGAAATGTTCGGCACGAAATGCCCGTCCATGACATCGAGATGAATCCAGTCCGCGCCGGCCTCGGTGACATCGGCGACTTCCTGTCCGAGCTTGGCGAAATTGGAAGCCAGGATCGACGGTGCTATCCGGATGGGCAGGGACATGGGCAAACTCCTCTCGACGCGTTGCGTAAGTTTGCCTTTAACACCATGCATCGGGGTTTGAAACGGTCAGCGGTGAGGTTGCTGATGGTTTTCCGCTGCCGCTCCGCGAATTTGTCCCGGTGCCGGCTTCAGCTACTGCCTTTCGGCTTTGTCCGCCGGTTCGAAGCGCTGGCCGTTCCAGCGCTGCAGGCGGTAGGGATTGTCCGAAAGCTCATGCGACGGGTTGAATGCGAGATCGCCAATCACGGTTTTGAAGGCCGTGCCGGACGCCAGTATCTCCGGCGCCGGTTTCGACTGCGCCTGGGCCGCTTCCGCCAGCGCCGCCGTCAGTTCGGTGGCGGCATAGGCTGGAAGGACGTAACCTTCGGGTTCGATGCCTGCGGCGCGCAGTTCGCCGGCTGCCCCCTGCGCCGAAGGCAGTGTGTCATAGGCCGGGCGCGTGATGGCCATCACGTTCGCAGCCAGTGCGAGGGGGGTGTTGGCGGCGTTCAGCGTATCGCCGCCCAGAATGGTGAGCGGAAAATTCTCTGAAGCGGCGTCCCGTGCCACGACGGCGATATCGTTTCGTTCCGCGCCGATGAAGACATGGGTAATGCCGGTGCGCGCCAGCCGGCGCACAAGCGCCACCTGCTGTTCCTGATTGGGTCGCATCGTATCGGCAAAGGTGGGCTTCAGCCCGTTTTCCTCCAGCGTAGAGCGGATACGGTCGACCAATTCGCGGCTGTAGATCGTGCCGTCATCCACGAGCCCGATCGGGTGGCCTTTCCAGTCGCGAAGAATGACTTCCGCAGCCCTTGCCGATTCGGCCCGATCCGATGGGGCGAGGCGAAAAAGCGGCCAGCCATATTTCAGCGCGTCCTCCATCAGGATGGGTGCGCGGCTGGAAAGCGTGATGGCCGGAATGGCCGCGGCCTTGAGCGGCGGCAAAACGTCCTGAAGCGTTTCCGTGCACAGGAAGCCGATCGCGGCGCTGACTTTCGCCGCCACGAGGCCATCGGCAATCGCGCCGCCACTGCCGTCTTCGCAGCTCTCGTGAATCTCCACGACATCCAGGCCGAGTTTTGCGGCTGCCGCCTTGGCGCCCTGCCGGACCTGTTGCCCGAGAAGCTCGTAGGGGCCGCTCTGCGGGGCAACGATCCCGATCGATGCCGCGCTTGCTGAACCCGCAAAGGCAAAACCGGCGATGATCGTTAGCAGGCGAAGTGAAAGCATGACGTGATCGAAATCCTGTTGTCCCGATCTGATGTTTATCGGCACCAATCGGTTTTCCAAAGGAAAAATCGCCTGTCGTCCATCATAATCGCACGCTGGCGCCTGGACTGCGGCAGCTTGGCTTCGATGTCGGGCGATCCGAATGCCGAGATGGACGCGGCATCTTGTGGTTGTTGCCGTCGGCCGATAATGGTGCCTCGCGGCCATACCGCAGCGCTGCTCTTTTTCGCCCCGCTATCTTCTTTCTGTACCGCTTTACTGAAGAAGTATTTCATAAGTCCGCCACGTGCCGTTTTACTTCATAAAACTATTACAAGTGGCGCGTATAAGCACACTCCAGCGAAGGCCTTGTTGCTGATTATGCCTTTTGCAGTGCACGTTATAAATCTGCACATTTTATTTTCATATCTGTAATTTATTGATATCTAAGTTTAATATAGAAACCTTCTAATTCCCCACCTCTTTTTCGCCATGTTTTTTTCGCATTTGCGAGAAGATTTGCTTGACGGAAAGTAAATGATTAGCTTAGATGGAATTGTTTCAGGGGACGACTGAAATTGGCTGTAAAAAGCCTCGGAAAGTGTTCCGATTATAAGCACTGCCAGACTATATTCGCTTCCATATTCTATTTTTTTTATTACGTATAAACCGCTTCAGGAAACTGGGGCGGTTTTTTACATAGCTCTAATTTAAGCAATTTAAAATTGAATTTGGAGAACTTTACGCAAAGCCGTTCTCTCGCGATAAGCGTTCCAGAAATGAAATGGCGTGGATTAAGCGTGCCGTTGTCCGAAATTCTGGCTTCGACCCAATCTGATCCGCCGTTTTCGATTTTGAAAATTCCGCATCCGACGTCATTATTCGACGCCCGGGGCTGCCTCAGCATTATTTCAGAGCGGCCAGAGCGTCCTTTGCAAAGGCGGAGATCGGCTCAGGAAGTTTGTCGAGATCGAACCAGTCGATGGCGGAGAGCTTATCCGGCTCCGTAAGCGAGGGCTGACCCGTTGTGTCGCGGGTGACGAAGATCAGGGAGACCCAGTGATGGCGGTCTACTGCGTCGATAAATTCGCTATGGCAGAGAAATTCGACGTGGCCGATCGTCAGCCCGGTCTCTTCCTCGGCTTCGCGCCGCGCCGCGGCTAGCGACGTTTCGAGATGATCGACTTTGCCGCCAGGGATGCTCCAATACCCGGCTTCCGGCGCTTTCATGCGCCGGCATAAAAGGAGGCGGCCTTCACGCAATATGACAAGGCCCACGCCGACGCCCGGAAAATCGAGGCCCGGCTTGATGGTCGACGTCATCGTGTCCATTGCTGTGGTCAGGCCTTGGCGTTGGCCACGATCAGCATGAAGGCGGGAATGTCATCGCCGAAGCCAACCGGTGTCGGGCCATCGTCATGGTCGCGATAGTGGCGGCGACGGTCGCGGTTGTCGTCATTGGCGTGCAGCGGATTGCGACTGTTGCGGTCGGAATTGCGTGGCGCCTTTTCCTGCTTGCGTTCTGCTTTCACCTTGTCGTCTCCATGAGCCGCGATATCTGCGTCCGCAGCGGATTGTGCGCCCTGATTGATGTTTTCGACCGGTGCGGCGTCCCGGCGGTTACGGTCGCGGCCTCTGCCGCCCCGTTCCTTGCCCCGACGGCCGGAATTGCTTTCAAAGCTTTCCATCGGCGCGGGGAGGGTGGAGAGATCACCGTTCAGCCACTCTATCTTTTCGCCGATCAGCTTTTCGATGGCGTCGAGATATTTGGTGTCGCTTTTGGTGACGATGGTGAAAGCCTTGCCCGAGCGGCCGGCACGGCCGGTGCGGCCGATGCGGTGAACATAGTCTTCCGAATGAATGGGAATATCGAAGTTGAAGACGTGGCTGACATCGGGGATATCAAGCCCGCGTGCGGCGACGTCCGAGGCGACGAGCAGCTTCAGATTGCCGTCCTTGAAGTTCTGCAGCATCGTCGTGCGCGAACGCTGGTCCATGTCGCCATGCAGCGCGCCGACGGAAAAGCCGTGGCGGTCGAGCGAACGGAAAAGATCGGCCACATCCTTCTTGCGGTTGCAGAAGATGATGGCGTTCTTGAGTTCAGCCTCTTCGGCACGGACGAGATCGCGCAGGACGGCGCGCTTTTCGTAGTCTTTGTTATGGGCGGCGACGATGCGCTGGGCAACGGTCTTTGCAGTAGAGGAGGGCTTGGCGACCTCGACACGGACGGGGTTCTGCAGGAAGCGATCAGCCAGCTTCTGGATTTCCGGCGGCATGGTGGCCGAGAAGAACAGCGTCTGGCGGGTGAAGGGGATCATCTTGGCGATGCGCTCGATGTCAGGAATGAAGCCCATGTCGAGCATGCGGTCGGCTTCGTCGATGACAAGGATTTCCACGCCGGTCATCAGCAGCTTGCCGCGTTCGCAATGGTCAAGAAGGCGGCCAGGGGTGCAGATCAGCACATCGGCGCCACGTTCCAGCTTGCGGTCCTGGTCTTCGAAGGAAACACCGCCGATCAGGAGGGCGACGTTCAGCTTGTGATTCTTGCCGTATTTCTCGAAGTTCTCCGCCACCTGTGCCGCAAGCTCGCGCGTCGGCTCGAGGATCAGCGTGCGCGGCATTCTGGCGCGTGCGCGGCCCTTCTCAAGCAGGGTCAGCATCGGCAGAACGAATGACGCGGTTTTGCCCGTGCCGGTCTGTGCGATACCGCAGATATCACGCTTTTCCAGCGCCGGCGGAATGGCGCCAGCCTGAATGGGTGTCGGCGTCGTGTAGCCGGCATCTGCAATAGCGGAAAGAACTTTTTGGCTCAGGCCAAGATCAGAGAATGTTGTCAAAGGAAGAACTTTTTCCGTTCTGGTTCGGTAAGAATACCTGCGTGCCGCGACGGCACTTGCAAAGACTTGGCGCGGGGATATGCCCAAATTGCCGGAAAGTCAAGGAAACAACGGGAAAAGCGCGTTAAACGTGCCGCTTGCGACTGGGCTTTTAAGCCTCAGGCGTGGTTTTTCGGGATTTATCGTTAAAAGAGCAAAAAAAGCGTTAAGACCGGGACGCTATTTCAAATAGGTTTTAAGCTCTGCCCCGGCGATCAGAAACCGCATCGGATCCACGGGTGTATCGTTGCGGCGCACTTCATAATGCACGTGCGGACCGGTGGAACGGCCGGTGCTGCCGGCGCGGCCGATTACGTCGCCGGCTTCGACCCGGTCGCCGGCCTTGACCAGAATGGCGGAGAGATGGCCGAATCGGGTCGACACGCCCTGGCCGTGATCGATCTCGACCATATTGCCGTAACCGCCGGAATTTTCCGCTACCGTCACCTTTCCAGCGCCGGTGGATTTGACGTCGGCGCCGGTCTCGGCACGAAAATCGATGCCGGTATGTAGCGCCGGGCGGCCGAGAAACGGATCCATCCGATTGCCGAATCGACTGGTGATCGCCCTGCCGGGTGCCGGGTTGCCGAAGGGCAGGGTCGTCGCCGTTTCCCTGACGACGTCCAGCCGGTTGAGAGCGGTGTCGAGATTGGTCAGCGACAGGCTGAAGGGATCCGTTTCGCCGCGCTCTGGCTCCGCATAGGGTCCGCCAATGTCGGCGGTGCCGCTCTCATCGATCTTGAGCCCGGCCTGGCGGATAATGTCCTGCATCGCGCTCGCCTTGTCTTCGGCGTCGCTCGTCAGTTGTGCTATCCGCGATATCTGCTGGCGCTCGATGTCCTTCAGCGACAGAGTTACCTTTGAAAATACGCGATCGGCGCGGTCCGAGGGCGTCTCGCCGCCTTCCGGCTGGTAAGCAGCCCGTCTGTCGTTCGCGGTGGGTTGTTCCGGCTGTGGTGCGCGCGGTGTCATCAGCTTTTCGATCGCCGAGAGACCGCCCGACAGATCGGCGCGTTTTTCCGGCGCCATCGCGTTTGAAAGGGACGAGGGTGCTGTCGGCGACGTCGCGACGCCGGAGTTTTCCGCGCGTTCCAGCAGTTCGCTCATGCGGCCGTGCCGCGAGGTCAGCGCCGCCTGCTGTTGCAGAAGCTTTTCCACTTTCTTTTCAACGACCTGCTGATCCAGCAACTGCCTGGAGGTGACGCGGTCCACCTGGGCTCTCAGGGCTGCGATGCGGTCTTCGTAATCGTTCTGAATGCGGGTCTGGCGCGCCATTGTCGCGCCGATCAGGTCGTCCCGCAGGATAAGGTAGCCGGTGGCGCCGAGATAACCGAGCGAAAAAAGGCCGATCGTGCAGCCGGCAAGCGCCGCCATCCACGGCCGGATGGTCATGTGCCGCACCTTGTCGCCGCGCGCGAGAATGAGCACGTGCGGCTCACGCTTTTTGCCAAATACCCGGTTTTCCGCCGTATCAGTCACAATCTCTCTCCGGACTGGCCGATTTCTTGAAGGAAATCATAATTCGTTAAGGTTAACGAAGTTTTGCCGGAGTAGAGTTTCGGCAGCGTCGGCTACTGGCTGACGGATGTGAGCGAGCGGTAAAAGGATGGCGTCAGGCCGGCCTCGGCGCGGGCAAGGTCATTAAAGGGCGGTTTCAAAGGGCCGCGGAAATTGGCGCGCACCAGTAGCCTGAAGGTCGCGGCCGGATCCTTTTTCTCACGGGCACAGAGGAACCGGAACCATTTTGCACCGATGGCGACGTGGCCCTTTTCGTCATTATAGATGACGTCCAGAACGGCAGCGCTTTCCAGATCGCCGGTTTCGCGCATCTTCGCCTGCAGGGAAGGGGTGACGTCCAGTCCGCGCGCTTCGAGGATGAGCGGCACGACGGCAAGCCGTGCGGTGAGATCGTTGCGGGTGGAATGCGCCGCCTGCCACAGCCCGTCATGGGCGGGCAGATCGCCATAGTCGGCACCGAGGCTTCTCAGCCGGTCGCGCACCAGCCGGAAATGTTTTGCCTCCTCGAAGGCGACCTGCATCCAGCCATCGAAAAAGGAGTGCGGCACCGGCTCGCTGGCATAACGGGCGACAATGTCGAGCGCGAGATCGACGGCGTTGAGTTCGATATGGGCAATGGCGTGCAGCAGCGCGATACGGCCCTTGACGCTGTGAAGCGAGCGGCGTTCCACTGCGGTCGGCGGAACGAGTTCCGGCTTTTCCGGCCTGCCCGGGCGCTCTGGCAGGGGCGGGTCCAGCGGAGAGCGCAGCGACAGGCGGCGCTCGAACCACCGTGTCGCCGTCTCCTGTGCGAGCGCGGTCTTCCTGTCGAGATCGGCGCTTGCGATAGCATCCGTCGCACCACCGCGCAGCGACATGATTTTGAACGGGGGCATCACAACGGGTTGGCCCCTCAGAGTTTCTTCGCTGCGTCGAGAACGGCCTGGGCATGGCCGGCGACCTTCACCTTGTTCCAGATCTCCGCGATCTTGCCGTCCGGTCCAACGAGGAATGTAGTGCGTTCGACACCCATGTATTTTTTCCCATACATGCTTTTTTCCTTCCAGACGCCATAGGCTTCCAGAACCTTCCTCTCCTCGTCAGACGCGAGCATGACGGAAAGCGAATGTTTTGCCGCAAACTTGTCGTGGCTTTTGACGCTGTCGGGCGAAATGCCGATGACAACCGTGTTGGCCGCTTCGAATTCACCGCCCAGCGCGCTGAAATCGATCGCTTCGGCGGTGCAGCCGGACGTGTCGTCCTTGGGGTAGAAATAAAGAACGACGGCCTTGCCTTGGAGTTTGGACAATGTCACCGTCCCTTCACCGTTGCGGGGCAAAGTGAAATCGGGAGCCGGGCCGCCAATCGTCAAGTCTGTCATAATCTACCTTTCTTTCGCCGGGATGTTGAGTGAAAGTTGCCACATTCGATATATAGCGAAACCGCGCGTCGTCCAGATCACGATTGGGATTTCAGATCGTTTCGACCTCAAATCCCAACCGTGATCCGGGTTAAGGAATTTGAGCGGGATTCCAGACGAGGACCGCTTACACTTTTCGCCATCCCGCTCCGGTGTTGCGGCGAAACAAAAGCTATTCAGGGGCAAATACGGGCGTATGGCTGAAGTCAGGGGTGAAAAGGTCAAGTTCGGCAGGCGCGATATCGTTGCGCTGCACGATCTGCCTTCGGCTCAGGCCGAGGATCCCATCATCGTGCATTGCCCGCCGCCGCGTTCCATGGCGCGTGCTTTCCTCAAGGTTTTCGCGGCTCTTTTCGTGCTCGCCTTCCTCTCCATCGGCGGCATCATTCTTTCCGTCGAGACCGGTTCGATTGACAATGCGCTGTCCAGCCAGGCGCAGCAGGCGCTGGAACGGGCGCTCGGACCGCATTACAGCGCGCGAATCGGATCATCGGCGATCAGGTTCTCCACCGGACTGCGCCTTGCGCTGGTGGCGGAGGATGTGGATATCGTCGAGAAAGAATCCGGCCAGCATCTGAGCAGGGCGCGGGCGATCGGCATGGCGCTCGATCCCCTCGCGCTTCTGGCGGGTCGCGTGTCGGTGGAGAGCCTAGAAGCCGACGGGATGGAGCTGGATACGGCGCTTTTGCCCAAGGGCAACGGGTTCGATCTTGCCAGCGTCAAGCTCGACGCCGTGCCGCTGCAATTGCAGGAAGCCTTCGGGCAGCTCGACAAGCTGGCACAGGCTTTCCTGAGCAGCGGAACCGAGGAAATCGATATTTCCAGCGTCTCCGTTCATCTGCCACCGGGCGAACTGGGAAAGCCGCGCACCATCGAGGTGCGGGAACTGTCGCTGACGCCAGACCAGCAGGGCGGCTATTCGCTTGACGGGGAAACGCTGTTCAACGGCGAAATCGCCAGCGTGTCACTCAAGACCTCAGGTGCGGGCGGCGTGATCGACGGTTTCCAGGCCCGTATCGATGGCTTCGACATTGGCCCGTTTCTGGAAAAATACGATCCGGACGGAAACCTCCATGAGGGGCTGAATGTCAAGACGGGCATCAACATCGTTGCCCGCCGGGCCAAGGAGGGGCAGGAGCCGCGTCTCGACATCTCGCTCGGCCTCGGTAACGGCACGCTTCGGATCGGCGGCGAGGCCCAGCCCTTCACGGCCGGCACTGTGAACGCGCGCTACGATTTCGCAAAAAGCACGCTTGTCATCGACAACTCGCGGGTGGAACTTGGACGCACGATCATTCCGGTCGTCGGCGTAATCAGCGATACGGAGGAGGGTTTTGGTCTGTCCCTCCGCATCGACGATGCGGTTGCTTCGTCCGAAGCCTCGGGCGAGGCCCCGGTTCCTTTCAGCCTGAAGGCGGACGGTCACTTCACGGCCGCGACGAAGCAACTCGACGTTTCATCGCTTTATGTCACAAGCCCACTCGGAGACATGGCGGGATCGCTGAAAATGCGGTTCGGCGAAGGGTCGCCCGAAATCAGCTTCGGCGGACAGATACCGAAGATGGAGGCCACGGCGGTCAAGCAGCTCTGGCCTTTCTGGATGGCGCACAAGCCGCGCGACTGGGTGGTTTCCAATCTTTATGGCGGCACGGTCACCAATGGCTCGATCGCAATCTTCATCCCGCAGGGCCGGATGTGCGGTCCCGGTTGCCCGCTGGTGCTCGGCGAGAGCGAAATGCAGATTCGTTTCGACATTGACGATACGCGTCTCAACACCACCGGCGACATTCCGCCCCTGCGTGATGTCGATGCGCATTTCGATCTCGTAGGCGGCAAGATGGCCGTCGAAATCAAGCGGGCGACGTCCTATTTCCCGTCCAACCGTTCGCTGGCGCTTGAGAACAGCCGGTTCGTGATTTCCTCGGTTTATGACAAGCCTCTGCTTGGAAATCTCGAACTCAGCGTATCGGGCTCCGCAGACGCCGTAGCGGAGCTTGCGACACTGAAGCCGATCAACGCGCTCAAGGACACGCAGTTCAAGCCGGAGGATTTCGCCGGCGATGTGCAAGCCAATGCGAAACTGACCATCGGCCTGCTTTCCAGCCAGAACCCGCCTCCGCCGGTGTGGACGGCCGATCTCGATCTGAAAAACCTGTCGCTGACGAAACCCTTCGCCGGCCACAAGGTCACGGCGCTGGACGGCTTCATGACGTTGAACGACCGTCAGCTCCTGCTTCAGGGCAAAGGCCGCGTCGATGACGTGCCGATGGATATCGAGATGACGGAGCCCGTGCGCAAGAACAGCGGTGTGGCTCCCACCCTGTCCCTGAAGGCCACGTTGACCGAAACACAGGTCGCCAAACTCGCGCCGGAGCTGTCCTCGGTTCTCGGCGGCACAACCGTTTTGGAGATCGACGGTGCCGATGCCAAACGCCAGGACGTACGGCTCGATCTGACCAAGGCGTCGATCATTCTTCCGGGGCTTGGCTGGAGCAAGGGCATCGGCATTCCGGCAAAAGCCGCCTTTAGCATGGAAGTGGCGGACGGTCGCACCGCAATCACGGATTTTTCCCTCGATGGCGATGGTTTCGGCGCCGCCGGCGACATTGCCTTCAACAAGAGCGGTCTGATCTCGGCCGATCTCAGCCGCGTGCAGCTTTCGCCCTCCGATAATTATGCCGTTTCGTTAGCTGCTTCGAAAAACGGCTATATTATCAATGCTTCCGGAAAATCCGCGGATCTAAGGCCTTTCCTGTCGAAGCTGCGCAGTCCCGCCGGCGGTGGCGATGGTACGTCTCGTTCGCAGCCATCTCTTTCCATCAAGGCGCAGTTCGACAAGGTCTACGGGTTCAACGATGAGATCCTTGCCAATGTCAATTCCGATGTCAGCGTGCGTGACGGCAAGGTGCGCTCGATCGATTTTCGCGGCGTGACCGGCAACGGACAGGCGGTGGTCGCGCAGACCACCAATCGCGGCGCGACGGGGACTGTGACATTGACCAGCAGCGATGCGGGTTCGCTCGCGCGGTTTGCCAATATCTACAGCCGCATTCGTGGCGGCCTTCTCAACCTCGCACTGACGACCGCCAATGGCAGCGACTGGAGCGGCTCGCTGGATCTGCGCAATTTCTCCGTGGTCAATGAGGCCAAGTTGCAGGACATCGTCGCAACGCCCACGGGCGAGGATGGCAGGAGCCTCAACAATGCGGTCCGCCGCAATATCGATGTCAGTTCGGAGAAGTTCCAGCGCGGCTTTGCTCGGGTTGTGTATGTCAACGGTTCGATCGCGGTGGAAAACGGGGTTGTGCGCGGTGAACAGATCGGCGCAACGTTTCAGGGGCTGCTGAAGGATCAGAATGGCCGCATGGACATGACCGGCACCTTCATGCCCGCCTACGGGCTGAACCGGCTGTTCGGCGAGTTGCCCTTTATCGGCATCTTCCTCGGCAACGGGCGCGACCGCGGCCTGCTCGGCATTACCTTCAAGCTTTCCGGCCAGACGGACCAGCCGAAGCTGACGATCAACCCGCTGTCGCTGATTGCGCCCGGTGTTTTCAGGCAGATTTTCGAGTTCCAGTAAAAAGGGCCGCTTTCGCGGCCCTCAATGACAGGTTCGGTGTGGGCGTCAGGCCGGGCGAACCAGCACGTGCTTCTTCTTGCCTACCGACAGCTTGATGACGCCGTCACCGGTCACTTCGCCGGTGCCGATCATCTGGCGCTCGTCGGAAACGCCCTGATCATTGATCTTCACCGCACCGCCCTGAACGTGGCGGCGGGCCTCGCCATTCGAACCGGCGAGACCTGCGCGGACGATGAGCGAGAGGACGCCGACGCCAGCTTCAAGTTCGGAGGCCGGAACCTCGATGGAAGGCAGGTTTTCGGCCAGCGCGCCCTCTTCGAAGGTCTTGCGCGCCGTTTCCGCGGCTTCTTCCGCAGCGGCACGGCCGTGCAGGATTGCGGTTACCTCGGTCGCCAGGATTTTCTTCGCCTCGTTGATTTCCGATCCACCGAGCGTAGCCAGACGCGCGATCTCTTCCATAGGCAGGGTCGTGAAGAGCTTGGCGAAGCGAACGACGTCGGCATCTTCGGTGTTGCGCCAGTATTGCCAGAAATCATAGACCGGCAGCAGGTCCTTGTTCAGCCACACGGCGCCCGAGGCCGACTTGCCCATCTTCGCACCCGAGGAGGTGGTCAGAAGCGGCGAGGTCAGCGCGTAAAGCTGGGGCGTCCCCATGCGGTGACCGAGGTCGATGCCGTTGATGATGTTGCCCCACTGGTCAGAGCCGCCCATCTGCAGGCGGCAGCCCGTGCGCTGGTTCAGTTCCACGAAATCGTAGGCCTGCAGGATCATGTAGTTGAATTCGAGGAAGGACAGCGACTGCTCGCGGTCGAGGCGTGTCTTCACGCTGTCGAAGGACAGCATGCGGTTGACCGAGAAGTGGCGGCCGACGTCACGCAGGAATTCGAGATAGTTCAATCCGCGCAGCCAGTCGGCATTGTTGATCATCAGCGCCGGGTTGCCGGGGCGGTCGTAATCGAGGTAGTTGGCGAAGACGTGCTTGAGCGAGGTGATGTTGTCCTCAATCATGTCGATCGTCATCAGCTTGCGGGCTTCTTCCTTGAAGGAGGGGTCGCCTACCATGCCGGTGCCGCCACCCATCAGCGAGATCGGCTGGTGGCCGGTCTGCTGCAGCCAGTGCAGCATCATGATCTGGGTGAGGTGGCCGACATGCAAACTCGAGGCCGTCGGGTCATAGCCGATATAGGCGGTCACGGTTTCCTTTGCGAACAATTCGTCGAGACCTGCCTCATCGGAGATCTGGTGAATGAAGCCGCGCTCATCGAGCGTGCGGAGGAAATCGGACTTGAACCTGGACATAACCTTTTACTTTCTGGTTTGATCTTTACGGCCATCGAAAACCGGTGACCGTCGCGGCTTTATCATTGTTTTTTGAAATGTGCACCCGTTTCGGCCATGAATGTCGGGATTCAAGGTCAGCATGATTCGAGATTGCGGGAGAGCGGCAGGTGGGCGAGGTGAAAACGGCAATCGGACTGATGAGCGGCACATCGATGGACGGCATCGATATCGCGCTTCTGCGCACCGATGGCGAAAGCGTGGTTCGGCATGGGCCGAGCCGTTATTTTCCCTATGATCCCGGCCTGCGGGCCGTCTGGCAGAAGGCGCTGGTCACGGCCAAATCCATCCGTGAACGGCGCGAACGTCCCGGCGATCTGGAGGAAGCCGAGCGCAAGCTGACGCTTGCCCATGCGGCGGCGGTGAAATCCTTTCTCCATCGTCACCGGCTTCTGCCCGGTGAAATCGATGTCATCGGTTTTCATGGCCAGACGGTGCTGCACCGGCCTGATGATGCGCTGACGGTCCAGATCGGTGACGGACCCTTCCTGGCTGAAGAAACCGGTATCGACGTGGTCTACGATATGCGCGCCAATGACATGGTGCATGGCGGGCAGGGCGCGCCGCTCATTCCCGCCTACCACATGGCGCTGTCTGCCAACCTACCTGACGGGTTTGAGACGCCTGCGGTCTTCGTCAATATCGGCGGTATCTCCAACCTCACCTTCATCGGTGAATCTGGCCAGCTTGCCGCTTTCGATAGCGGCCCCGGCAATATGCTGATCGACCAGTGGATCGAGGCGCATACCGGCAAGGCTTTCGACAAAGGCGGCAGGACGGCGGCGGGTGGCAGCGTCGTTGCCTCGCTGGTGGCGCGTTATATGGAAAGCCCGTTCTTTTCCGGTAATATTCGCCGTTCGCTGGATCGCAGCGATTTTGCGCCCCCGGAAAAGGGTGAGGTCTCGCTGGCCGATGGTGCACGGACTTTGGCGCATCTAACGGGGGCCGCCATTCTGAAGTCGGCAAGCTATCTGCCGGAGGCGGCGAAGACCTATGTGGTCTGTGGCGGCGGGCGGCTCAATCCGGTGATCATGGCGGAGTTTGCAGACCTTGCCGCAAAGGTCGGCGCACGGGTGATCGCGGCGGAAGAGGCGGGGTTCGATGGCGGGGCGATGGAGGCGGAGGCCTGGGCCTATCTGGCCGTTCGGTCGCTGAAGGGGCTGCCGCTGACCTATCCCGGTACGACGGGGGTGAAGGAGCCGGTGACGGGTGGGGTTTTGGTGCGATGCTGATGACGTTGGCGGGTGGGGCTTACCCCCCTCTGCCCTGCCGGGATCATAATAGGTCGATCAAGGCCTGCTTTAAATACGCCCCAAATCACCGAATACGCTTGGCAGCCGGTTCCGGCACAAGCTCGCCGTTCAGGCGACGGTCGAGATAGTCCTCGCATTCGCCCATCAGCTCATCCACCTTGCCGTTGAAGAAGTGGTTGGCGCCGGGGACGGTGCGGTGGGTGATGAGAATGCCCTTCTGCGTCTTCAGCTTTTCGACCAGGCCGTTGACATCCTTTTCGGGCGCGACCTTGTCGGAATCGCCGTTGATGATGAGGCCAGAAGACGGGCATGGCGCAAGGAAGGAGAAGTCGTAGGTGTTCGGCTGCGGGGCAATCGACATGAAACCTTCGATTTCCGGGCGGCGCATCAGAAGCTGCATGCCGATCCAGGCGCCGAAGGAGTAACCCGCCACCCAACAGCTCTTGGAATCCGGATGCAGGCTCTGCACCCAGTCGAGCGCCGAGGCGGCATCGGACAGCTCGCCCGCACCGTGGTCGAACTCGCCCTGGCTGCGGCCGATGGAGCGGAAGTTGAACCGGAGCGTCGTGAAACCGCGCTTCTGGAAAAGATAGAAGAGCTGATAGACGATCTGGTTGTTCATCGTGCCGCCAAACTGCGGGTGCGGATGAAGGATGATCGCGATCGGCGCGCTCTTTTCCTTGGAGGGTTGATAACGGCCTTCGAGGCGACCCGCAGGGCCGTTAAAGATGACTTCGGGCATTGGTACTCCGGTCGTGTTTTTTCATTCTCCAACCGCATTCTTCCGATGAGAAGACTTGACGAACTCTGTCATCTTTTCTAGAACGCAGTTTAGAATAATTCGAAACTTTGCGTGTGCTAAAGCACTCGGGTGGTGTCATAAGGCAAGCGCAACTGTAATTTCAAGAAAAATGCGTTTTCGCGCATTGAAGATTGGATGAAGCCTTTCGGCGATGACGGTTTTGACGCGCACATATATGGACTGGAACGCCACGGCGCCGCTTCTGCCGGCCGTGCGGGAGGTGCTTGTGTCTGCGCTTGATCTTGCCGGCAATCCGTCTTCCGTCCACCGGGAAGGGCGTGCCGCCCGCGCGGCCGTCGAGACGGCTCGCCGGGAGGTTGCGGCGCTTGGCGGCGCTGAGCCGGCGCATGTGACTTTCACCAGCGGTGCAACGGAAGCGGCCAATCTGGTGCTTGTGCCGGAATTCAGGATGGGACGCAGCCCGGTTCGGGTAAGCCGGCTCTATGTTTCCGCCATCGAGCATCCGGCATTCCGCGAAGGTGGCCGTTTCGAAAAGGGTGACGTAACGGAAGTTCCCGTTACGTCAGCGGGTGTCCTTGATCTTGCCGCTCTTGAAGCGTTGCTGTCTTCGCATGACAGGTCGTCCGGGCTGCCGCTGGTCGCTTGCATGCTGGTTAATAACGAGACCGGCATCCTTCAGCCTGTGGCGGAAGCGGCGCGGCTGGTTCATGCGGCGGGCGGTCTGATGGTTGTCGACGCTGTTCAGGCTGCCGGCCGCGTGCCGCTCGATATCAACGCGCTCGATGCGGATTTCCTTGTGATTTCGTCTCACAAGCTCGGTGGCCCGAAGGGTGCCGGCGCTCTTGTCTCGCGCGGCGAGGTGATGATGCCGAAGCCGCTGATCCATGGTGGCGGCCAGGAAAAGGGCCATCGTTCGGGTACGGAAAATACCCTGTCCGTCATCGGTTTCGGTGCCGCTGCGGCTTTTGCCTCCCGGAATGTCGAGGCTGAGGCGGCGCGTCTTTCCGCGCTGCGGGCGCGGCTGGAAAACGGTATGCGCGTGAACGCGCCTGATGTGATCATCCACGGTGAGGATGGCATGCGCGTCGCCAACACAACGTTTTTCACGCTTCCGGGCCTGAAGGCCGAGACCGGGCAGATCGCCTTCGATATAGAAGGTATCGCACTGTCGGCAGGGTCGGCCTGCTCATCGGGCAAGGTGGGCGAAAGCCATGTGCTGAGCGCGATGGGGCACGATCCCAAGCTCGGCGCGCTCAGGATTTCCCTCGGTCACGCAACTGACGAGGCCGATATCGACAGGACGCTTGCGGCGTTTGCGAAAATTGCCGGACGGCGCAAGCTTTCCGGTCAGGCCGCGTAAAATGCGGCAAAGAATTGCGGATTAGCAATTTTCCGCTTGCCGGGATGTGTGAAAAGCGCCATCCCGCACCTACATGGGTATAAGCTCTGCCCCGGCCGACGGCTCGGAGCGATTTGCCCGAAGATGAATAAGGCGGCTTTCCGCCTTGATACGTTGACAAGCCACCGGACCTTGGCTCCGGCGAGATTGGAGAACGACATGGCAGCGGTTCAGGAAACGATCGATCAGGTCCGCCAGATCGATGTGGACCAGTATAAATACGGCTTCGAAACCAATATCGAAGTCGACAAGGCCCCGAAGGGTCTTTCGGAAGAGGTGATCCGTTTCATCTCGGCCAAGAAGCAGGAGCCGGAATGGATGCTGGAATGGCGTCTTGAGGCTTACAAGCGCTGGCTGACGATGGAAGAGCCGACCTGGGCGCGCGTCAGCTACCCCAAGATCGACTTCAACGATCTCTATTATTATGCCGCGCCGAAAAGCACCCCCGGCCCGAAGTCGCTCGATGAAGTCGACCCGGAGCTGCTGAAGGTCTATGAAAAGCTCGGCATTCCGCTGAAAGAACAGGAAATCCTCGCCGGCGTCGAAAAGCGTCAGGTCGCTGTTGATGCCGTGTTCGACAGCGTCTCCGTCGTCACCACCTTCAAGGCGGAACTGGCGAAGGCCGGCGTGATCTTCATGTCGATCTCGGAAGCCGTGCGCGAGCATCCGGAGCTGGTGAAGAAATATCTCGGCTCGGTCGTTCCGACGACGGACAATTTTTATGCGACGCTGAACTCCGCCGTCTTCACCGACGGTTCCTTCGTGTTCGTGCCGAAGGGCGTTCGTTGCCCGATGGAGCTTTCCACCTATTTCCGCATCAACGAGAAGAACACCGGCCAGTTCGAGCGCACGCTGATCATCGCCGAAGAGGGTGCCTACGTCTCCTATCTGGAAGGCTGCACCGCTCCCCAGCGCGACGAGAACCAGCTTCACGCCGCCGTTGTTGAACTCGTGGCGCTCGATGATGCCGAAATCAAATATTCCACCGTCCAGAACTGGTATCCGGGCGACAAGGAAGGGAAGGGCGGCATCTACAACTTCGTGACCAAGCGCGGCGATTGCCGTGGCAACCGCTCGAAGATCTCGTGGACGCAGGTGGAGACCGGTTCGGCCATCACCTGGAAATACCCGTCCTGCATCCTGCGCGGCGATGACAGCCGTGGCGAGTTCTATTCGATCGCGGTCTCCAATGGTCACCAGCAGATCGACAGTGGCACCAAGATGATCCATCTCGGCAAGAACACGTCGAGCCGCATCATCGCCAAGGGCATCGCCGCCGGTTTTTCGGAAAACGTCTATCGCGGCCAGGTCTCGGCCCACCGCAAGGCGACCAACACGCGCAACTTCACGCAGTGCGACTCGCTGCTGATCGGCGACAAGTGCGGCGCGCATACCGTGCCCTATATCGAGGCGAAGAACTCGTCCGCTCACTTCGAGCACGAGGCGACGACGTCGAAGATTTCCGAAGACCAGCTGTTCTATTGCCTGCAGCGCGGCATTCCCGAGGAAGCGGCGATCGCGCTGATCGTCAATGGCTTCGTGAAGGAAGTCATTCAGGAACTGCCGATGGAATTTGCCGTGGAAGCGCAGAAGCTGATCGGCATTTCGCTGGAAGGGTCTGTCGGTTAACTCTTGCTCGACATCCTCGGGCTTGTCCCGAGGATCTACGGCAAATGGCCTGAGCAGAGACAACCCACTTCCCGGATCCTCGGGACAAGCCCGAGGATGACGGATGAGAGATTTGAGACAAGCCCTGACGGGGCGCACGAGGCGGTCCTTGAAACCGCACCATGAACAGGAACAATATCATGCTTGAAATCATCGACCTGCACGCGAAGATCGCCGATACCGAAACCGAGATCATCAAGGGTCTCAACCTGAAGGTTGCCGCTGGTGAAGTTGCGGCCATCATGGGCCCTAACGGTTCCGGCAAGTCGACGCTGTCCTACATCCTGTCGGGCCGTGAGGACTATGAAGTCACCTCCGGTGACATTCTCTATAACGGCGAAAGCATTCTGGAGCTGGACGCTGCCGAGCGTGCGGCCAAGGGCATTTTCCTTGCCTTCCAGTATCCGGTCGAAATTCCGGGCGTCGCCACCATGCAGTTCCTGAAGGTTGCGATGAACGAGCAGCGCAAGGCGCGCGGCGAGTCCGAGCTGACGACGCCTGATTTCATCCGCCGCGTCAAGGAAGCGGCCGGCGATCTGAAGATCGACATGGAGATGCTGAAGCGTCCGCTCAACGTCGGTTTCTCCGGTGGTGAGAAGAAGCGTGCCGAAATCCTGCAGATGGCGCTTCTGGAGCCGAAGCTCTGCGTTCTCGACGAAACCGATAGCGGTCTCGACATCGACGCGCTGAAGATCGTGGCTGACGGCGTCAACGCGCTGAAGTCGCCGGATCGCGCCACCGTTGTCATCACCCACTATCAGCGCCTGCTCGACTACATCGTGCCTGACAGCGTTCACGTTCTCTACAAGGGCAAGATCATCCGCTCGGGTGACAAGGCTCTCGCGCTGGAACTGGAAAACAACGGTTACGCCGACATCATCGGTGAAGCGGCCTGATCGAAGGCCAGGAGGTGATGTCCATGAACATTCAAGCTACCAACCGGCTGACGCCAGCGGAAACCGCGCTGGTCGATGCCTATACCGCCAAGTTCAGCGAGCTGCCCGGCGATGGCGCCGTGGTTGCCGCGCGTGACGTGCTGTTCGACGATCTGAAGACCGGTGGTCTTCCGACACGCCGCATCGAGGCCTGGCACTATACCGATCTGAAGAGCCTGCTGCGCACGGTTCCGGAAGACCGGCCCGCGCCTGTCATCGAGAAGGCTGCGTCGATTATTGCCGGTTCGCCTGTGGCTTACATGCTGCATGGCACGGCCGATATCGGCAAAGTCGATGGTGTCAGCGTATCGCGCTTTGCCGACAGCCTGCTCGACGGCTCTGCCGCGGCTGGTCTGGCGGAAGCGAGCAAGGATGACACGATTGGCCGCATCAATGGCAGCTTCGTGCGTGACGGCCTCGTGGTCGAAATTCCCGCCGATGCGGAGCTCGACAAGCCGATCGAACTGCAGGCGATCCATGGCGCAGGCCAGGTTCACAGCCGCTTCCCGGTGCGCTTCGGCAAGGGTTCGAAAGCGACCGTCATTGAACGTCACCTTTCGGTGACGTCTGATGCGGCGCTGGTCTCCTCGGTCAGCGATATCGTCGTTGAGGATGGTGCGGAAGCAACCTGGATTCTGTTGCAACAGCAGGGTGCCGCCGATATTCACCTTGGCCAGTTGCGCATCAAGCTCGGCGCGGAAGCCAAGTTCCGTCTCTTCCTGATCAATGCCGGCGGCAAGCTGGTGCGTCAGGAATTGCGCATCGATGTGGAAGGCGAGGGCACTGATCTCATCGTTCGCGGCGTCAACCTTTTGGGTGGCGAAACCCATACGGACGTGACGATGGTTCTTGGCCACAACGTGCCGAACACGACCTCGACGGAAGTTTTCCGCAACGTGGTGTTCGACCGTGCAAAGGGCATTTTCCAGGGCATGATCCGGGTCGCACCGGATGCCCAGAAGACCGACGCGAAGATGGCGTGCAACACGCTGCTGATGTCTGACGATGGCGAGTTCTCGGCAAAGCCGGAACTGGAAATCTTCGCCGACGACGTCCAGTGCGGCCATGGCGCGACGGTTGCCGATATCAGCGACAACCATCTCTACTACCTGATGGCGCGCGGCGTTCCGCGGGCAAAGGCACGGGCGATGCTCGTCAACGCCTTCGTCGCCGAGATCGTCGAGGAACTGGAAGAAGAAAATCTGGTAGAGGCGCTGGAGACGATCATTTCCTCCTGGCTGGAGCATCACGCTTAGTAACCTCTCCGTCGTCATCCTCGGGCTTGTCCCGAGGATGACGTGAAGCAGCGGTAACGGCTGCAAAACCCGGAGCTCTCTAGAAGAGCACCATGAAAGGGCCCGAGAAATGGACCAGACCGCAATGGCGGCCCCTTATGACATCGAAGCCGTGCGCAAGGATTTCCCGATCCTGTCGCGCGAAGTCTATGGCAAGCCGCTGGTCTATCTCGACAACGGCGCGTCCGCTCAAAAGCCGCAGGTGGTGATCGACGCCGTTTCGCATGCTTATGCAAATGAGTACGCAAACGTGCATCGCGGCCTGCATTTCCTCTCCAATGCCGCAACCGATGCCTATGAGGCGGCGCGCGAAAAAGTGCGCCGGTTCCTCAATGCCGGTTCGGTGGACGAGATCGTCTTCACCAAATCCTCCACCGAGGCGATCAATACGGTCGCTTACGGTTATGGCATGCCCAAGATCGGCGAGGGCGACGAGATCGTCATCTCGATCATGGAGCATCACTCCAATATCGTGCCATGGCATTTCATCCGCGAACGGCAGGGCGCCAAGCTCGTCTGGGTGCCGGTTGATGATGACGGCGCATTTCATATCGAGGCTTTCGAAAAGAGCCTGACGGAGCGCACCAAGCTCGTTGCCATCACCCATATGTCGAATGCGCTCGGCACCATCGTGCCGGTCAAGGAAATCTGCCGTATCGCGCATGAGCGTGGCATTCCGGTGCTGATCGATGGATCACAGGGCGCTGTTCATATGCCGGTGGATGTGCGCGATATCGATTGCGACTGGTATGTGATGACGGGTCACAAGCTTTACGGCCCCTCGGGCATCGGCGTGCTCTATGGCAAGGCCGACCGGCTGCGCGAGATGCGGCCGTTCCAGGGCGGCGGCGAGATGATCCTTGACGTCTCCGAAGACAATGTCACCTATAACGAGCCGCCGCATCGTTTCGAAGCGGGTACGCCGCCCATCGTGCAGGCGATCGGCCTCGGTTATGCGCTCGATTACATGGACAATCTCGGCCGTGCCGCGATTGCTGCACACGAGGCCGATCTTGCCGCTTATGCCGCCGAGCGGCTGCGCGAGATCAATTCGCTTCGCATCATCGGCAACGCGCCTGAGAAGGGCGGCATTTTCTCCTTCGAGCTTGAGGGCATTCACGCCCACGACGTCTCGATGGTGATCGACCGGCGCGGCGTTGCCGTGCGGGCCGGCACCCATTGCGCCATGCCGCTCTTGAAACGCTTCGGCGTCACCTCCACATGCCGGGCATCGTTCGGCCTTTACAATACCCGCGCCGAAGTAGACTCTCTTGTCGAGGCGCTGGAATATGCGCGCAAATTTTTCGCCTGATATCGCAGCTTGAAATCAGGATTGAGGTTTAAGACCATGACTGCCGATGCCACTGCAAAGACCCAGGATGCGACCGAAGCTCAGGAAAAGGTATCCACCATTCCGCCGGACGAGCTTGCACGCCTCAGCGACGATGTGATCGCGGCGCTGAAGACCGTTTATGACCCGGAAATTCCGGCCGACATCTTCGAACTCGGGCTGGTCTACAAGATCGATATCGAAGACGACCGGATGGTCAAGATCGTCATGACGCTGACGGCCCCCGGTTGCCCCGTCGCTGGCGAAATGCCGGGCTGGGTGGAGAACGCCGTTGGCGCCGTCGAAGGCGTTTCCGGTGTCACCGTCGAAATGACCTTCGATCCGCCGTGGACGCCGGACCGCATGTCGGAAGAGGCGCAGGTCGCCGTCGGCTGGTACTGATTTGATTTTGACTGGTGTCATCCCTTGATGACATTGTCAGGCGCACTTAAATTGAATTCCATAAGCATCGAGCCTTGAACTCGATTGTCGAAGGAGAATGGGCCCATGGGCTTTGCAATCATGACCATGACCGGGGCTGCTGCCTCGCGCGTTAAAGCGATCGTCGAAAATTCCGGACCGGACGCCAAGGGCGTGCGCGTCGGCATCAAGAAGGGCGGTTGCGCGGGCATGGAATATACCATCGACCTCGTGACCGAGCCGGATGCGAAGGACGATCTGGTGGAATTCGAAGGCGCGAAAGTCTGGGTTCAGCCTTCCGCGGTGCTTTATCTGCTCGGCACGCAGATGGATTTCGAAGTGACCAAGATGCGCTCCGGTTTCACCTTCAACAATCCGAACCAGACCTCTGCCTGCGGCTGCGGTGAATCGGTTGAGCTGAAGCCTGCGGATCTCGCCGCGCTTGCAAAGCAGCGTGAGGCAGAAGCCAGCGTCTGATTGGCTGCACTATCTCTGCGATGGATAGTTAGATATTCTTTTGCACCCAGCGCTCCTACAAACGCGACGTCATCCTTGGGCTTGACCCGAGGATCCATCCCCGCCAAATCGCTTGGGACGTTTGTAGATTCTCGGGTCAAGCCCGAGGATGACGGACGAAAAGTTTCAGGGTTTTTTCCGCAGACTGCGTCTCACGCAAAGTCAACTTCCCAAGGATCATGACTGCTGTTTGAAGGCTTCGATGAAATCGGCCAGCGGATGGATTGATGGCGTGGTCATCAATAGCGGTTCGAGAGCCGCGGCGACCTCCCGGCAATCTTCTGCAGAGAGTGGCCGCAGGCTTGACGTGATCCTGTTATAGTCAGGCGTCCCGCGCGATGCGAGCGAGCGATGGATCACAAACACTTCCGTCTGCCCGACCTGTCGCTCCACAAAAAGGGCAAGCGATCCGCCGTCTGCAGCCGCAGCGCTATCGGATACGGATTTGAACATCGAGACTCCATGCGGTAGATTTCCGGAGAGCCTATCCGATTGACGTCATGGAGCAAGATTGAATGCGGATGGTTTCAGTGAGGGGGTAGCCGGCGTGGGGAATAGCAGTAGCTCGATTGATGTCTGGACACTTGGCCTCGTTGCTGCCGGCATTCTGGTCGGCCTGACGTTGGTTGTCGGTATTCTTTTCCTCTCCTTTTCTTGGGAGGCTAAAGCACGCAGGCGCGTGTCATCAGCCACCACGGAAGGCGTTCAGTTCGAACGAACCGAAGGCGGCGAGTGGCCAACGGTGCGTGGAGACGGGGGCCATCATTGAACGGGCGGTTCACGTGATGAGACCGGCAGGGGAGATCACGGCCACGGCAAGGGGGGCGGTAAAAGCTGCTTTCGCGCACGTCACCCTAGGCGGCGGTGTGGGTCTTCGTGAGGCCGCCGCGATTGATGATTACGCGAGCCATGATGTGCTTGCCGCCCGCCGCGCCGAGGATGAAAAGGACGACTGGTCTGCGATCACGGTGGAAGACGTGAACCTACACTCCGCCAGTCCTGCGTTTTTTGATGCCGAAGCAATGCGGTTTCATCTACCCGCCTACATGATCGCCGATCTCGACGGTTGTTACCGGCACGAGTTCGTGCCCCACCTGCGCGGCCGCCCGGAGAAATTTGCGCTGTTGAACGACGCTCAAAGGCGGGCCGTTGAATTATATTTGCACGCCCTCCTGCAGCGAAACTACCCGCCGTCTTACCAGACCGATGTAGAACAGGCGCTTGAGGAATGGCGGCAAGCCGCAGATCGTTAGGCCGGATTGATCACTCGTGTCTCAGGGCTTCGATCGGGCTGAGACTCGCCGCCCGCCGCGCGGGAAAATAGCCGAAAATCACGCCGATGGCGGCTGAAAAGGCGAAGGCGAGGAAGATGATCGATGGGCTGGTGACGAAAGGCACGTTGAGGAAGCTGACGACCGCGTAGGCGAGGCCGAGGCCGGTAAGGATGCCGACGATGCCGCCGAAGGCCGAGAGCATCACCGCTTCCACCAGAAACTGTGTCAGCACCTGTTTTTCCAATGCGCCGATGGCAAGCCGAATGCCGATCTCACGCGTGCGCTCCGTTACCGAGACGAGCATGATGTTCATGATGCCGATGCCGCCCACGAGAAGGCTGACGGCGGCGACCGCGCCGAGAAGCCCGGTGAGAAGCGTCGTCGTGCCGGTCATGGCCGAGGCGATCTGTGTCATGTCGTTGACGGTGAAATCGTCCTCGCGGCCGATGTTGATGCGGCGGCGCTCGCGCAGCAGGTTTTGCAGGTCGCTCTGCACCTTGGCGGTGGAAACGCCATCCTGCGCCGAAACCATGATCGAGGAAATGGTGGTGGTGCCGCCAATGCGCCGCTGGTGGATTTTGAGCGGCATGATGATCGTGTCGTCCTGATCGTCGCCGAGGCCGGACTGGCCTTTGCGGGCGAGAACGCCAATGACGGGGCAGGAGATGTTGCTGACGCGGATCGTCTGTCCCACAGGGTTTTCCGCACCGAACAGTTCCTGACGCACGGTTTCGCCGATGATGCAGCCGATCTGACCGCCGCGATCTTCGGCGGGCTGGAAGTCACGACCCAGCGCGATCGTCCAGTCCTGGGCGATCAGGTAATCATTGGTGGTGCCGATGACGCTTGTCTGGTGGTTCTTGCCGCCGAAAATGACGGTTGCTGCGGAACTGCGGTTCTGCGGTGCGACGGCGCGTATGCCTGATATCTGGTTGCGGATCGCCTCGACATCGCGGTCATCGAAGCGCTTGGCTTCAGTGCTGGCGCGGCCGGGGCCGAACTGGCCGGGGCGCACGAACAGCATGTTGGTGCCGAGCCGTGACAGTTCCGATTTTACCTGCTCGGTCGTACCGTTGCCGATGGTGACCATGGCAATGACGGCGGCCACACCAATGACGACGCCGAGCACCGTGAGAAAGGAGCGCAACAGGTTGCGGCTGATGGCGCGCAACGCAAGACGCGATGTTTCAAAGAACATCCAATGTCTCCTTATTATCCGCGGCGCTATCGGAGGCGAGGTGGCCGTCGACAAAACGCAGCAGGCGCCCGGCATAAGCGGCGATATCCTCCTCATGGGTTACCATGACGACGGTGATGCCCTTGTCGCGATTGAGCGAGGTTATCAGTTCCATGATTTCGACGCTGGTCTTCGTATCGAGATTGCCGGTCGGCTCGTCGGCCAGAAGCAGCGCGGGGCGGGTGACGATGGCGCGGGCAATGGCCACACGCTGCTGCTGGCCGCCGGAAAGCTCCTGCGTGGTGTGATCTTCGCGGCCTTTGAGGCCCACCTGCGCCAGCGCCTCCATGGCGCGCTCCCGACGCTCTGAAGCTTTCATGCCCCGATAGATAAGCGGTAGTTCGACATTTTCCACCGCAGAGGTGCGGGAGAGAAGGTTGAAGCCCTGAAACACGAAACCGAGCATGTGCCGGCGCAGCAGCGTCAGATGTTCGTTATCGAAGCCGCTGGTCGGCACGCCCTGGAAGAGATATTCGCCAGCCGATGGGACGTCCAGACAGCCGATGATGTTCATCGAGGTGGATTTACCCGATCCCGACGGTCCCATGATGGCGACGAATTCCTTCTCGCGGATCGACAGGCTGACGCCGTCGAGCGCGCGGATCGTCGCTTCGCCGCGACCATATTGCTTCACGACATCACGGAACTCGATGAGCGGCGGCTGTTGCATGCGCTTGTCCTCCGTCAGCCGGCGTTACGGGCCGTTGCGTCGGTAATTACCTGGTCATCGGCTTTCAGTTCGCCAGATTTCACCACGGTATGCTGGCCGTCGGTGGAGCCAGTTTCGATTGCGACGGAAACCGGATTGTTGTTGCGCAGCACCCAGACCGTCCTTTTACCCTGGGCGGCCTGGCCGGCATCGCGGTTTTGCGAGCGGCCCATGCGGGGCGGGCGGAACAGGCTCATCAACCCACCCGCACGCGAAGCGGATTCGCGCGGCGGTGTATAACGAAGCGCGGAATTGGGTACCAGCAGGGCGTCCTTGATCTCTTCAACGATGATATTGGCGGTTGCCGTCATCCCGGGGCGAAGCAGCAGTTCTGCATTGTCGACCGTCAATATGCCCTTGTAGGTCACCACGTTGGATACGGTTTCCGAGGCGAAGCGCACGGTCTCGATCTCGGCCGGGAAGCTGCGGTCGGGATAGGCATCGACGTTGAATGTGGCCTTCTGCCCGGTTTCCACCTTGCCGACATCGGCCTCATCCACCGAGACCTGCAGCTCCATGTGGCGCAGATCGCCGGCGATGGTGAAGAGAACAGGGGCATTGAGCGAGGAGGCGACCGTGGCGCCGGGATCGACGCTGCGGGTGAGGATAACGCCATCGATGGGCGAAACGATCTTGGCCTTGCCCAGATTGACCTCGGCGAGCCGCAGATCGGCTTCCGCCGACAGCACGGTCGCCTCATTGACCTCAAGCGTTGCGGCCGCCGCATCATGGGTGAACTGCGCGGCGTCCAGATCCTGCTGGCTGGAGACGCGGTTCTGAACCAGGGATCGCAGGCGCTCCATGGATGTCTTTGCCGAGCCAAGGTCCGCGCGGGCCTTCAGCACATTGGCCTTGGCGGAAGCGAGCTTGGCGCGGGCGCTCTGCACGTCGGCTTCCAGCTTGTTGGTATCCAGCTCCGCCAGAACGTCTCCGGCCTTGACCGGGGTGTTGTAGGTGACGTTGACCTTGCGCACCGTGCCGGACAGTTCGCTCGATATATCAACCTGATCCGTCGGCTGAACCGAGCCGGTGGAGGTGACGATGACCGAGAGATCGCCCTGACGCGCTGCTTCCGTGGTGTAGCTATAAGCCACACCGCCTGCGCGTGACTGGTAATAATAACCAAGACCGCCGCCAATCAGCACAATGGCTGCTGCCACATAGAGGAACCGACGCGACTTTTTCTTGCGGCCGTTTCTGGTCGTACCCAAAATCTCGCGCAGATCGGGCTGGCTGTTTTTGGTATCGCTGCCACTGGTATTGGCGTCATTCATTCTCGTCACCCGCAAAGTTCAAAATACTACAGAGAGTTGCCGCCGCTCTCCGGTTTGTTCGTCCGTCTGTCGCCGTTATATTCCTCTGATTGTGGGAAGTGACATAGCTTGCCCCAAGGGTGAAGTGAAAACTTGGTAATATTTATGATAGTTCTGGTCTGCTAGAGATAGGTATTCGAAAAGCCGATGCCACAGATGCGGCAGAGGTTTCAGCAGCGACATTCAGGACGATGATGAAATGAACGACAATGTGGTGAAGTTCCGCAAACCGGTGCCGCCGAAGAAGCCGCGCGAACCGCTCGGGCCAAAAGCGAAGAGGGCATTGACGATTGCGGCTGTCATATTGTTTTTCGCCGCCGCATGGGGCTATTTCACGCTGATGGGGCAGGGGTAGAGCAAAGTGCTGGCATAGGCGTTCTGCTTGGGAGCAGGATGGAAGTATGCAAATCGGCTAAAGCGATGGGCCTCCGCCGCTCATTCCGATCACGGGGATTGGCCAAGGCGGTTGTCGGGCGACTACCGTGGCGCCCGACAAGTTGCCCTTAGCCGACTAGCCGCAAACGGGCATTTTCGAACGGATAACCTTCATCATCAATCGCGCGACGGGAAAGCTCCTGAAAGCCGAGCGATCTATAGAAGCCCATCGCCTGCACGTTTTCAGTATAGGCTTCAAGCGAAAGCTCGCCCTTCAAATTCAGCGCGTGCGAAACGAGTTTACGCCCGATACCGAGGCCTTGATGGCACGGGGAAACAAATAAGCCGCCTATGAAAGTGTCGAGCAGGCTGATAAAGCCCGCAGCTTGGCCGTTTAATGTTGCGACCCACGTTTGGGCGCCAGGCAAATATTGTTCCTCAATAAGTGCCTTTTGCTCCATCAAACGACGCTCGCCGATAAACGGATGAGCAAGCAACGAGGCTTCGAGCCAGATGTTGGAAAGTTTTACTGTGTCCGAGGCCTCGAAAGGCCGGATGATAACGTCCTCGAATTTCATGAGAACTCCGCAGAAAAGATATGCAAAAAGGTCCGGCTACCGATACTGGTGCCAGGTGAAGCCGCAAATTGCGGTCGAAATCACAAGCCTCTGCGCATAAATCTCCTCTGCTATTGGTCGGCTTTTAGGGGACAGCAAACAATTAATCAATGACCGCAATTGGCGCTTCTGCGCGATTATGGCCGTCAGCCCTAAGCGGACGGCAAAATTACGCCGGCGCGCGATTTCCATTCCGAAGCAAGAACCGCGTAAATATACTCGTCTCCCCAGACGTCTCGGAAGCGGTCGTTCTGGATCAAATGCGCTTCTCGACGCAGTCCAAGGCGCTCAACAACGCCGACCGAACCCTTGTTCGCAGCGTCCAGCCGCGCGAAGATTCGATGAAATCCGATTGACGAGAAGCCTATGCTGACCATCGCGCCAACAGCCTCCGTTGCATACCCGTTCCCCGCGAATTCTGGATTGAAAATATATCCAACCTCTCCCTGAAGTGCATCAACACTAGCCAGCTTCAACAGGACTTCACCGACCAGTGCGTTGTCAGCCTTTCGCTCGACGGCCAGTCGATAGGTGTCGCCATCCTTCTCAAATGGTGCCGCCAAAATCGCCGAGAACTGCTCTCGCAAAGCATCTCCAGTTGGAGGTGCAGCGTAAAGATACCGGTAAACCTCCTGCAGAGAATGGTAGGCTGAATAGCCGGGGAAATCGCCTCTTGTGAATTCGCGCAGGACAAGGCGGTCGGTCGAAAGCGGTGCACCTAATTTTTGAAGTTGCATCAAGTACCTGATTGATTTTTGTCCCTCCGGGAACTCCGGGGCGGCCTCGTTAAACTCGGCCTCTAGGTAGGTCGTCTTCCGTCGCTTACAATGGACCGACCCCGGCGCAATCCCGCCCGATCGATAACTTGCCGTGGCGGCTGCAAAAGGCGTTTGCCAACGGCATCATATCCAATACCTATCAACACGGCCAAGGGAGTGGATCGCATGAAAGGCTTTCGCGACAGTGTGTTGTTTCCGATCACCGTCTTGATCGGCGGCGTTATCGCGTTTTTTCTCTTTCTTTACCTGACTGGCCACGATCCGGACGAGCGACCTCTGACTTTGGTGGAATGGGTTATCGGCGGCGCGCTGATCGGACCGGGTTTCGGTTATCTCATAAAATGGAGAAGAGCGAAGGATCGCCGGAGCGCAAATAAGGACTGAAACCGTATCTGCGATCGAACCCAAACCAGTCATTTGTGGGGAATTCAAGAAAGCGGTGGCGACCCCTGCAGGACTCGAACCTGCGACCTACTGCTTAGAAGCTAGGTTTTTATGTAATGATTGTGAAAAGCTGAGAACAAACTGCTTCTAATATCTGCTGCCGAAAATCAATACGTTACAATTCGTTTGCAAACTGCTCTGCGTTTGCCTGACTGTATTTTTAAGATAGCGCGCCTCAACCTGTCGTGGCAAGCGCGGAATGAAAAAAGCCCGCATCAAGCGGGCTTCTTATTTGGCGTTGCGCGGTAATCTTCTAGCTTCTTTATGGCCTCCTCGGCGAGGGCGGCCTTGCCGCCAAGGTAGTGGGCATCGAGGATGCCCTCGACGTCTTTGAGGCTATGGCCGGTGATCGCTGCGATCTGCGCCACTGAACAGCCTGCGATCGCCAGCCGTGTGACTGCCGTACCGCGGAGGTCGTGGAAGGTAAGATCCGTGATACTCGCCTTGGCTTTCGCCTTCGTCCAGCTTGTGTTGAACCCGTCGGAGGTCCACGGCCGCTTGTCGCGTTTGTTGGTGAGGATGGTGGGCGAAATCCTCGGCATGCTATCCAGCAGCTCTCGAAGCTCGGCGCCAGCCGGTATCTTGACGCGTGCGCCGGTCTTTCCCTGCTTCACCTTGATGTGCGAGCCGTCGTAGTCGCTCCACGGAGCCTTGAGGATGTCTCCCTTACGCTGGCCAGTCCAAAGCGCCATGATAACTGCAGCTTTGATCTCGTCGGACGCCACAGCGAAAAGGCGCGCCAGCGTTTCTTCGGTCCAGATGTTTTCATTGCGATCGACGCTGTAAATGCGCCCGCCGCGTTCTGCCTGGTTAATCGAGATCCGGCCACGGTCCTTTGCCACCGACAGAATGCGTGCAAGCACCATCCATGCGAAGTCGGCGCTGCGAGGCTTATCAGCCATACTGTCACGCCACTCCTTGAACTTGCCGCGAGCGCGCTTGTCCTGGATAGCGACAAGGCTCATCGTGCCGAAAGCGTCGCGCACCTTGTCGATGTAGCGGCTGTATTCCTTCTGCGACTTCGGGGAGAGGCCGGTAAAGTCCGTTGATGATTTGTACTCCGTGATCAGCCGGTTCATGTTGTCGGTCTGGTCGACGAAACGATCCTTCGTAGCCTCTACGAACGCCCGCATGAGCAACGGGTCGCCCGGTTGCAGGGGACGGCCGGCCTTGTCCTTCAAGAGCGGACCGCCGCGCCAAGCGTAGCAGTATGTGATTGTCTTGCCGCTTGCGAGCCGCTTCTTGACCCTAGCTAGACCTTTGAGCTTTTCGCGCATTCTGCTCGCGCTCCCATCGTTCGAATTCATCCTCGGTATTGTCGTTTGCGGGCTGCAGGCCGCTTATCTCATCGAGCTTAGCGTCAATCGCGCGCTTGTCCCACTTGCGAGTGCCGGCAATAGCTGCCGGCATCTTGTGGGTCGACACCCACAGCGAGAACGTTGACTGCCCTATGCCGAGATAAGCCGCGGCTTCTCTTCTGCCCATGAGGCGAGGGGCGTTGTCATTTGCTGGTGACATGGTCGCCCTCCGATTGCAGGGCGCTCTCCGCCTTGCCTTGAAGCTCGCGAACAATCTCGTAGGCGGCACTTGTTCCCTCATCGAAGGTGTTGGGCAAGCCTTTATCTGCGAAGCCATGATACCAAGCGCCAATCACGAAAATTGCTTCGGCGGCATCTCCGATCGCCTTCGCCCTTGCCTCCATCTCGCGCTTCTGTGCTTCGGATAGGAGTTGGCGGAGGCGGGTGATCTCGGCCACAAGTACCCTATCCTCTCCGTCGCGTAAGAATTGTTTTACAGGTGGCGCGTCTCTGTAGCGGCACAGTATTTTGTTTGTCCAAGGTTCTGGATCTGAAATCTTTTGCTCGATCATATCGTCCACGTCTCAGCCCTCCTGCTTTTCGTGGGCTGCGGCGAGAACCTTGTGGATTTGCGACTGAACATCTCCTTCCAAGGTTTCCGTAGCGCAATCCCAATTAATCGACTGCGGATCAACTTTTAGAACCTCGCAAAGCTGTGTCATCGCAAAATCAATGCCAGCATTCCATCGCTCGTCTTGCGCTGGGTCGTCGCGCCAGTTTTCCTCCGCCACGTCCTGCACCTGTGCGGAGAGGGCGGGAAGCACGCGAGACAACGCGTCGTGAAGAATGTCGCCGTTCGGTCGCTCAAGACCCATGCGCTCCATTTCTGCCGCTAGGGCGTGGGCGAGTGGTCCTGCCTTCACGGCCACGGATGGCGCGGGAGGGGCAGCTTCAGGCCGTGGCGCAAGGTAAGAATCGTCTCCTTTAAACACTGCGCCTGCTTCATTCAGCAGATTGAGCGCAACCTCGGCCCAGAGATCGAGACGGTTGAGGTTCCACTTTTCACTCTGCATGGTGTTCGCCTCCTGTGCTGGCGAGGGCGGCCGCAGGCTGTTGCCAAACCCTGTTCACGGATTCCAAGAGAAGCTCTGCACAAGAAACCTCCACGCTGACGTCGTGCTTGGTGCCGGAACTCATCTCGATGATGATCGAAGCTATATCGCTCGGACTATTCATAGGAGAGTAAAAGCGCAGCGACGCAGGGACGTATCGAATAGACGTGGCGGAAATCAGGTGAATGGGGACGCAAACCTTCCTTCCGAACGGAGAGGCCACCTCGAGAAAGTCATTGTATTTCCCCTTAACAACTCGGACCGGCGGCTCGTAGGATAGAGAGCGCTGCACGGCATCTGCATCTTCCTTCATCTTCTTTTTTTGCATCTCTTCGCGTTCTTCGCGCATGAGCTCATACTCTGACTTGAGGGTGACGGCGGAATTTTCGCGCTTCTTCCAAAACATCATCTTCTCCTCCCGTTATCATTAGCCGCGACGAGCTCACGCAGCTTGGAGGCGATAACGCGATTGCGGCCATCCTTCCTGCGCTCGTGCCATTTGGCGACTGCGACGAGAACGGTCGTTGGTGCGGTTGCGGATGAAAGGTTGGCTACGACTTCAAGACCGTCGCCGTCGTACGGGGCAGGGGTGTAGGTGGTGTCGCGTCTTCTCGACATGTTTGATCTCCTCAAGTGGTGTGGTGGTTGGTGGTGTCAGTAAGCCCAGATCAGCACTGCGGTGATGAAGAGCGACAAAGCCAGAAAACTGGCTATGTCCTTCAACAGGTCGGCGTGCTCTTCTGTGATGATCTGCTGGACGGTCGGCTGCTCGATGACAGCCGCGCTCATTCGCCGACCTCCAGCGCCTCGACGCGGCCGACGCGAACGAACACTTCAAAGGTGCCGCCATGCTCTTTGTGGAGGCGTGCGGCTTCAACCATCGCTGAATCGTAGGAGGGATGCTCAAAGGGCCACATGCACGGACGAATTCGTCCAGTGCTGTCGCCGCGGCGGAATACGAAGTGGCCACCGCCGACTTCCTCGCCGTTGCGCGGCTTCTTGGGGAAGCGGCGCATGTATTCGTATTTCGTCTTGGGCTTGCCGTGCTTCTTGGCCGTGTGGTCCGGGCGCTTCATAGGCTCGTCGGACTGGGCAACAGCACCGTGTGGTGCAACAGCGATATCGTCGAATTCTTCGGGACGCGGTCTGTACATGGTGTATCTCCTCTTGTGGTGGCCAGCTTGGTTTGCTGGGTACAAGAGGAGATATAGAACGATACCGGTGCGTCGTCAACCGTTAAAACGGTAAACCGTTATTTCTGTGCGTAGTCAATTTTGTGGATCGAGACGACGTCGTCGCGCGGGTATTTGATTTCCATCGGGGGATTGAACTGGCACACGACCAGAAAGCTTGGCTCCCACCGCACAAACTCTTTGATAAAACCGCGAGGAACGCCATCCTCTTCGTTCGGCGCCAGCTGCACGATAACGTCATCGCCGCGCGCGATTGGCTTTGGCGGATTGGTCCATACCGTCTCGCCTGGCTTGTAACGCGGATACATGCTCTCGCCGTCTACATAAGATGCATATGCCTCGGCGACGCCCGCCAGGTGAGGCGGCCTCCATTCCCAGCCCATGATCTGCCCGTTGAACTCAAACTCACCGTCCGACCCTCCCTTCGACCTGCCTAGAACAGGCACGTCACGCTCCCCGGACGGCGGTTTAGGAGCGGCAATGATACTACCGGTATTAATGACAGGGGCAGTTGCCTGACGCAACGCGGGAATCATGCGCTCGGTCTTTTCCGACTCGGTCGTTGCCTCAGCCATAAGGTCGAGAAACTCCGATTCGCGCAGCCCAAGAGACCCGGCAAGCTTCTGCCAGTTACGCATCATAGATATCTTACCCTTCTCCCAATCGGAGACGGTTGTCTGTTGCGCACCAAAAAGGTTGCCGAACGCCTTCTGCGTTAAGCCCATTTCCTTGCGCTTAGACCTTATGATGTCGCTCAACTTTGCCATGCGCACCGGTATAACGGAAAAATATCAAAAAATAAAACCGGTTTAGAGTTGACACTAAACCGGTAAAGCGGTAGAACCAAAATCAACAGCGGCCAAACAAGAAGCCGACAGGGCAACAGACCCCAAGACGAACCTGCAGCATGAAAGGGAATGCGCATGTTTAAGGATTGCGAAAGAAGACGATCGACGACCCAAGCGCTGATCGGCATGAGCGCCATGACGGCGAGAAGAAGATGGGAGCATGAAGCTCCCGACCGCAGAAGAAGATGGCGGCCAGTGACCGGGCCGCCGTAAACGCCAGCAACCAACTGGCGATAACAAAACCAATAATGCCAGAAGGGGAGACGACTATGAGAAAGACCGCAAACAATGACTTCGAAAACTTAGCGCCGGTGGAGCATGAAGCTCTGCCGGCGTTGTCGTGCATGCAGCGAAAAACGAAAAGGGGCGTAATGAGCCGGCACCACCCGTAACTCCGCCCCTTCTCCGTACTAACACGCCGAGGAGACCTTCGCCGTAAGGCGGGATCAAAGCGCGTATTCCATATCCGCCACCACAGCGGACAATCAATCTCCTACACAAATTTGTAGGAATTGTCAAGCGGCATTCCGAGCCACCACCTCGCTATGCTGTAACCACCCGCTCCGAAAGGACGATGACATGAACAGCTTCCACGTTCTTCACTTCAAGCTGCGATCCATCGTAGCGGCCAAGCTGAACGGCGCCGTTGCTCATTCCTTCGAAGCGCCCGATCCAAGCGAATCCGCCAGAATGGGCCAGAACGTCGTCACCAACGGCGGGCCAGCGGGAGGGGTCGAGCCACGCCTTTACGCCGACGTGGAAGACGGGCTCCATCACTTTCGTGTCAATGATGATCGCGTACCTGCCTTCAGGAATACGTTTGCGGCCATCGTTGATTGGTTCGAATTTGAATTTGCCAGCTTTGCGGTCGGAAATCTTGCCGTAGGTACGGGCAACCGTAATCGGCGTGATGGACGGGGCTGTTTCGGCCGCCTCGCGAGCCATCTCCGCCACATCTTCTTCGGAGACACCGAGGAAGGCGGCAATCGCCGGGAATTGTCTTGGTCTCGGTATGACGCCAGCTTTCCAGGTGCTGAAGGTCTGCTGAGGCACGCCTAACTCTTCGTAGACAGCGCGATCCTTTACGGCTCTCCGCTTCTGTTCTTTCAGTATCGACTGCAGGAGGCGCGACTTAACTTCAGGCATGCATCCACCTTGGTGAAATCTTGACAAATTTGTAAAAATAGTTTAGTTTCATAACCCTGTCGCTTTGTCAACCACAAGGCGGCCACCACCCAGAGGAGACGACATGACGCTTATCACCAGCACTATGCTGGCGGATATGCACGCGCGCCGTGAAAACGGTGAGAGCGTCGCAGATATCGCCGCCAGATACAACGTCAAGCCAATGGCAGCATACCAGCGGCTTCGGCGCACATACGGCTTGCACAAGCAGCGGGACTTCATTCCTGCCAACGACAACAATTCCGAACGAGCCACGCACCTGGCGCCGCACAACGGAGGCTGCTCCACGCTTTCCGGCCTCATGCCGGTTTCGCTCCCGCGCGTTCTTACAGCCGCAAATGACAATGATGAAGATCTGGCGGCCGGGCAGGCGGTCAACGATTACGCGCTGCGTAGTGAGCGGGTGGCGGCATGACCTGCGATTGCGAATTCTTCAATTTCGGCGATCCGGTCCGCAACAGACAAAACCCTCATCTCACTGGCGTCGTCATTGGCGATCGCAACTGGGGCAGCGAGTACCAGGTGCGCCTTGCTGACGGCGCCTCGACGATCTGGTGGCACGGCTTTGAGATCGAGCACGATCCGGAGGGCGAGCCGCCAGCAAAAGAGGATGACGACACCAACGTCGTCAAGGTCGACTTCACACAACGGCGCGCGATGACCGCCGAGACAACAACGGAAGGAGCAGCGTGATGGGTGAGCAGAGATTCAAGGTTGGTGACTGGGTTCGCCGTGTACAGCCAAGCGACTGGCCGGAACAATACGGCGCGGTTGGCTGCATCTACAAGGTGCTGAAGGTCGGCAGTTACGGCATTGCTGTTACTGCTGGCGCAGGTGATGCCGATGCAACTTCATTCGAACCCTGGCAGCCGCGCGTTGGCGAGCGAGTGCGCTACACCGGGAAGAGCGCAGTCTATAGCGAGAAGGAGCTGGTTGGACTGGAAGGCGAAGTCTCCGAATTGAACGACAATCTTGTCAACGTTAAATGGGACAAAGCGATTGTCGATGGCATTCGGACCGGCGGCGCGAAGTACATCGAGAACATCGAACCAATCCTCACCGCAGCCGCACCAGATAAGCCCGCCACCCTCAAAATCGAGGCGGGCAGGTTCTACAAGACGCGCGACGGCCGGAAGGTCGGGCCTATGGCGCGGTGGTCGTATTCAGCTGAGCATCCATGGGAGCAGCAAGGCGGCAGCAGCGTATTCACTAAAGGCGGCGACATCTGGCGCGACGACGGCACCAGCGAATATGATGTCCCACCACTCATCGCCGAATGGATCGACGAGCCCGTGGCGAAGCCCAGCAACGACAACGCGCAGCCGAAGTTCAAGGTTGGTGACCTTATTCGCCACAAGACCCTCAAGTTTGAGGGCGTCGTGAAAGAGGTTGTCGACCAGCGCACAGTTCGCACGCACTGGACGAAAGAGGGTTGGGGTGCGACCGACCCCATAGATAGCATCGAACTAATCACCACCACCACCACCACCACCATCGTCGCCCTCATCGAAAACGGCCAGCCCAAGCCATCCTCAACGCCGCATGTACATTCCTCCACCGGCGCAGCCGAAACGGAAGCCAAGCGCCTCGCGGCGAAGTTCAAGGGCAAGAAGTTCGGGGTGTTTACGCAGACCGCCACGCATGAAGAAGCCGCGCCGGTCTATGACCACAAGTGGCAGAACATGGCGGCGCTGGGCCTCAAGATCGACGCGATCAAGGAGCTGCGGGCTGTTGCCGGGCTCACATTGAAGGGCGCCAAAGACGCCGTCGAGGCGTGGATCGAATACGAAAACGCCGCCTAACCAACGCTAGCGGCTGGCCACCAACCAGCCGCACTTCACCACAACGAGGAGACTATCATGAAGGATGCTTTCGCAATCCTTGGGGCGACGCTCATCGCGCTTGTGCCGCTCAGCGCCATCGTAGCTGCAGTCGCAGCTTGGGTGACGCACGTCTACGTCTGTATTCAGGCAAGCGCGTGGATCCTGCTGGCCTTTGGCTGCGTCGTGGCACCAGTCGGCATCATCCACGGCGTCGGCGTTTGGCTGGGGGCGTTTTGATGACGTCCCCCTGGTACACCGAATCCATCACGGCACCACCGCTCGACCACGTGCCGGTCCCGCCGACACCGCGCAAGTACGTAAAGCGTGGACTGAAACGCGGCGGCATCGCCGCACTCACCGCAGCAGCGGCCGTAGGCCTCATCATGCTGTTTCCTTTCGCTCTCGTTGCGATCGCCGTGCTCGGCGCATTCTGGTGGCTGTTTTGCCGTCTGTTCGCGCGCTGATGTCTAATTGGCGATGGCTGATCGTCATTGCAGCCGCCGCCTACATCGCCGCCATCATTTTCACCGCACCACCACACTGAGGAGGCCTTATGGCTATTTCACTTTCGTCCCTGAAGTCGACGAAGAGAGCAGACCCGCCTGTCATTCTGCTTTACGGCGTCGACGGCATAGGCAAGACCAGCCTAGCTGCCGAATTCCCTGACGCGCTCTACCTGCCGACCGAAGGCGAGCGCACTCCGTCTGACGTTGAGCTCGTCACGCCCGGCACCATCGAGAGCTTCGACGAACTGCTCGACGTCTTCGGCGAACTGCTCACCGAGGAGCACGACCGTAAGACGGTTATTATCGACAGCCTCGACGGCCTAGAGCCTTTGGTCTGGGCAGCTACGTGCCGCCGCATCGGCGTGGCATCGATCGAGGAGCCTGGCTACGGTCGCGGCTACATCGAAACAGACACAGAGTGGAACGAACTCATGGCAGCCGTTGCTGCTCTGGCTCGGCGCGGCATTTGCGTTGTGATGCTGGCGCACCCTGAAATCGTGCGCTTCGACAGCCCTGTCACCGATCCTTACAGCCGCTACCAGCCGAAGCTGCACAAGCGCGCCAACGCTCTGGTCCGCGAGAAGTCGGATATCGTCGCGTTCATGAACTACCGCATCTCCATCAAAGAGAAGGAAGTCGCGCGGCAGACGAAGGTGGCTCACGCTGAGGGCGGCAAGGAACGACAGATACATCTGGTCGAGGGCGCAGGCTTCAACGCCAAGAATCGCTACTCGATGCCGGACGCCGTGCCTTATCGAAAAGGGCAGGGCTATGCCGAGCTGGCAAAGCACTTCCCGGCACCTACGGGAGTGGCAGCGTGACCATGTTCCGCGGCGAATCGTGGTTTGCGTGGCACCCAGTGAAAGCACGTACACGCTCAGGCCAGCTCATTTGGGTCTGGCTAACTCATGTCTGGCGCGACCAGACATCGACGCAATTCGGTAGCGGGCCTTTCCGCTACTACCTCCGCTAACCACCACACCACCACCACAAGGAGACTACGCATGGCATCACTTGGAAAGACGTATGTTTCTGGCGACGTCGATACAACGCAAAGAGACTATGAAGACCTGCCTGCAGGCATCATGCAGTTCGAGATTGAAGCTTCCGAGATCGTCGAGACTGGACCAGAAGACGCGCGCACCGGCGTCGGCTTGAAGTACACCGCTGCAGTTCTGGCGCCAGAAGCGGTGAAGGGCCGAAAGTTCTTCGGCTTCATCAACTTGGAAAACAAGAACCCGACGGCGCAAGAGATTGGCCAACGGGAATTCGGCGCGCTTCGCCGCGCGCTCGGCCTCGACAATGTCAGCGACAGCGAGGAGCTCCACTACATCGCATACACGGTCAAGCTTGGCCTGGGCAAGCCGAGTAAGGACGGCAAGTACCCTGCGCGCATGGAAGTGAAGCGTTATTACTTTCCCGACGAAGGAAACGTCCCAGCCCCGGCTATCGACGCCAACCAGCCTGCGCCACAGCCAGCGGCCGCCAACGACAACCGCCGCACCACCGCCAGCAACGACAACAAGCCTGCCACTGCGGCCGCCGGCACGACGCGTCGGCCTTGGGGGAGCAAGTAAACATCAACGCGGGCTGCCTCACCAGCGGCCCGCTATTTCACCAAGTTTGAGGAGATTTGCATGACGAATTACAAGGCGGAAGCCAGAAAGATCACTGAGAAATGCTACCCGATCCCCGGTGCTTTCGCAGCCGGCGGAGCGGTGACGAGCGTCTTCACCAATCGAGACATCAACGACGTCGATATCTACTTCAAGAGCCGAGAGGCGTTCGAATACGCTGTCGCGGACGCTTACGAAAACGGTTTCTGGTGCGTCTCAACTACAAAGCGCGCCGTGACGTTTGCAGAAAGCGGCGGCACTCCTATCCAGTTCATGCACTTCGATTTCTTCCCGACGGCGAAAGAAATCTTCGACGCGTTCGACTTCACGGTCGTGATGGGCGCGCTGGATTTCGACAGTGACGAATTCTCATTTCACGACGACTTCCTGAAGCACAATTCACAGCGATTCCTGCGATTCCATCCCGGCACCCTATACCCGCTGGCGTCGGCGACGCGCGTCCTCAAGTATCAGGATCGCGGCTACACGATCGGCAAGGGCGATATCCTCAAGATCGTGTTGGCAGGACGTAAGGTGAAGATCGACACGTGGGAGGAGCTGAAAGACCAGATTGGCGGCGCTTATGGCGAGAAGGTTGTTCTCGGTACGGAAGGCACGCCTTTCTCACTCGATGCGGCCATCTCCGCCCTTACAGTTGATGATGAGGGCAAGGAATCGTGGGTGGCAAACGACAACGAAGAGCAGCCAGCCAGCGCGATCGGTTTGTTCAGGAAGATCGCTGAGCTGAAAGGGGAGCAGTTCGACGCGGCTCGATACGACGAAGGCGAGGATGGTCTGGGCTATCCTATCGGCTACGAGCCGCCGAAGAAGCCGTCGCCGTTCTCTTTCGCGGCCTAACAGCCTGCCTGCCGCTCACCACGGCAGGCACCACCACACATCGCGCGGAACAACCCGCGACCAGAGGAGACACCAATGCACCTTGTCATCCACAAGGAAGACCTCACGCGCGCGCTTGCCGCCACGACTAAGGTCGTCGAAGCAAGATCCACCATCCCTATCCTGTCGAGTGTCCAGCTTGCAGCCGCAGGCGATGGCCTCGCGATCACTGCAACCGACCTCGATATCAGCGCCACCGCAGGCGTTCCTGCTGAAGTCGCTAAGCCCGGCAACATTTGCGTCAGCGCCAAGCTGCTCAACGACATCGCCCGCAAGGCGACCGGCGACATCACTATGTCTCTGGAAGGTGATAAGCTTTCGGTGAAGCACGGCCGCTCGCGCTTTTCGCTTTCAACGCTGCCTGCAGAAGACTTTCCGACGCTCGGCGAAGACAAGTTCGATGCCGAATTCGAGATCGATCTGGCCGCACTGTTTGCGCCGGTGTCGTTCGCGATCTCGACCGAGGAGACGCGCTATTATCTGAATGGCGTGTTCTTCAAGGGCGGCAGCAAGTCGGAAGCCGTTGCCACCGACGGCCATCGTCTCGGGCGTCATATCGGCCCGGAGCTGCCGACCTTCGATGGCATCATCGTGCCCCGCAAGACCGTCGGCCTGCTTCCAAAGGGCAAGGTGCAGGTCGCCGTCAGTCAGCAGAAAATCCGCATCGTGTCGAACGACGTGCGCGTCACGTCGAAGCTGATCGACGGCACATTTCCTGACTACGAGCGCGTCATTCCGAAGAGCAACGAGTGCGTCATCACCGTCGATCGTGACGCGCTGATGAAGGCTTCCGACCGCGTTTCGACCGTGTCGTCTGAGCGCGGCCGTGCCGTGAAGTTCAGCATCGCACCAGGCAGCATCGCGCTTGCTGTTGCGGCTGGCGAGGCGTCGGCAAATGACGAAGTCGAGGCGGAATACAGCGGAGAGCCGATGGATATCGGTTTCAACGCGGCATACGTCCGCGATGTCCTGAACGTACTTCCGTCTGGACCGGTCAAGCTGGCTTTGCAGGATGGTGGCACGCCGGGGCTGATCACGTCCGACGGCTTTGAGGGGTTGACGCTCGTTTGCATGCCGATGCGGGTGTAGCCGATGGCGCTGACCAGATTGACACGAGAACTTTCGGTCAACACCGACCACGTCGCCAGCGTCCACTGGGATCGCGGATACGGCAGCACCCAACTTGTCATCACTATTCAGGACGGCACAAAGCACTTCATCAAGGACAGCTCTGGATATACCGGCGGCGATGATTGCTACGCTATCGAAAGGAAGCTGCTCGATGCTTGATATCCCAATCAGTGCAGCAAAGCGCATCGCCGACGATTATGGCTACGACCAAGTCGTCATCTATGCCCGTCGCTGCCACGACAGCCCAGAGCCGCACGGCGAGCACATGACCACCTACGGCAGGACGGTCGAGCATTGCGGCGTAGCGGCGCGAATGGGTGACGTGCTCAAGAAGTTTATGGGGTGGGGCGTTTAATGGCCCCATTACCTCGCGCAGAATCCAGCACAGTCAGAGCAATATACAAAGCCTACGAAGCCGCGGCCTCGTCATGGGACAGCCTCGGCATATCCGTCGGTGAGGCCAACAACCCATGTGATCGCGCTCTTTGGTATGCCTTTCGCTGGGCATCGCCGCTTGAAAAGCATCACGGCCGTCAGCAGCGTCTGTTCGAAACTGGCAACATAGAAGAGGACAGACTCGTTGCCGACCTGGAACGCATCGGCGTCGATGTCTATGGCCAGCAGGACAAGATCAGGCTGGTGCAGGGCCACGTCCGCGGCAAGTGCGACGGCAAGGCGATGGGCGTTGTTGAGGCGCCGAAGACTGAGCACCTGCTGGAGTTCAAATCGAGCAACGCCAAAGGCATGAAGGAGATCATCAAGAAGGGATGCAAGGAAGCCAAACCGCTCCACTACGGCCAGTGTCAGCTCGGTTTACATGCCTTCGGCCTGTCGCGATGCCTGTATCTCGTCAGCTGTAAAGATGACGACACGCTCTATGCCGAGCGCATCGAATACGATCCGGAGTTCTGCCTGCGTCTACTGGCGCGGCTTGAACGCATCATCAATTCGCCAGAGACGCCGTCGCGCATCAATGACGCCGCAGACTGGTTTGAGTGCGCCTTCTGCAAACACAAGCCTGTGTGCAAGGAGAGCGCATGGCCGCGCGTCACATGTCGGTCCTGCATCCACTCGTCGCCGGAGATGGGCGGCGATGGCCATTGGTCATGCGCACGGTGGGCAAAGCCGATTTCGTTCGACGAGCAGAAGCAAGGCTGCCCTACGCATCTGACGATCCCGGCTCTCGTGCCTGGTGAACAGACAGATTGCGACGAGGAAGCCGAGACAATCACTTATGTGCTGCGAGACGGCACGACATGGATTGATGGGGCAATCAGCCAATGAGTAGTGCTTATTTGAATTTACCAAAGTCTCGGAGCGAAGCTGTAGAGGCAGGAGAAACCCATTATTTCACTGGGATTCCTTGCGCAAATGGTCACGTCTCACCACGAAGAGTTTTAGGATGTAAATGCCTAGAGTGCGCTCGTGAAACAAGCAGAATTTGGCACGCCAAAAACTCAGAATTAATCAACAGCAAGAAAAAAATTATACGATCTCAGAACGTAGACAGAGAGAGGGCCAGAAATAAAAAGTGGAGGGAGGAAAAGGGGAGGGAGTACTATCGTCAATATTACCATGAACACCGCTCCAACGATCCCAAGTACCGCGTAGACAGTGCTATTTCCAGAGGCATCAGTAAATCAATAATAGTGGGGTCAAAGGCCGGTCGCAAGTGGGAGTCATTAGTCGGTTACTCTGTGAACGAATTGATGGCTCACCTTGAAAGGCTTTTTCTACCCGGAATGTCTTTTGAAAATTACGGATGTTGGCAAATAGACCACAAGATTCCGAAGAGCGTATTTAATTATGAAACTCCTGACGATGTAGACTTTGCACATTGTTGGGCCTTGGACAACCTTCGCCCGATGTGGGCTGAAGAGAACAGAATAAAAAGTGACCGACTTGATCAGCCGTTTCAACCAAGCCTGATGCTTCGTGCAGCTAACGACAATACACCTACGATCGGTGCCACCATCACTGCGGATTGACCACACCACCTGAGGAGACCACCATGCCGATTGTAGCGCGCACCCCGCTTGTCGCCGCCAATGATAATAATCCGCGCAGTCCCGAGTTCGACCGCAAGCTGTTGGCCTATGAGCCTGCATTGCGGAGATTGGCGCGAAGAATCACCAAGAACGAAGACGCGGCCGACGAGCTGTTTCAGTCGGCAATGGTCGTCATGTTGCGCCGTCATCGCGAATGCCGCCTTGAAACCTTTTGGACGTGGGCCGTCCTCTGTGTTCGGGGTACGGCGCAGGAATTCGTTCGCACAAATTCCACCAAGTCGCGGTCCGCTGAGGTCTGCAGTCTCTCCGCGTTCGAAGAGCTGCCGGGTTCTGCTGATCCGCACCAGGAGGAGGGCACCGACTTATCGCGCGTTGTCTCCCTGCTGGAAGGCCGGAATGGCACGATGCTGATGCGCAGGGCGATGGGCGAGACGCTTGAGGCCATCGGCAATGACCACGGCCTCACCAAAGAGCGCGTTCGCCAGATCGTCATCAAGGAGCGGGCGAGGGTGCTTGGGCTGCTGCGGGAGGCTGGTTAGTCCAAAACGTCGAATCCTGTCGAGGCAAACGCAACTCGAACCCGCTTCGATCCATGCATGCGATAATGGACGATGAAGCCTAGTACAAATCCGCCCTGCTGGTTCTGGTCGAGAAATCTGACGTTGAAAACGCTTGTGGATACTGCAGGCATATCACTCGAGAAGCGCCCAGCGAGACGGAAAGGAACGTCAAATACGTGCTCACGCTTTTTCTCGATGACTACGTCGTAAAGTGCGGCAACAAGATCGCGAACTTCTTCCGCCCCACGGTGGATAAGCACCCAGTCAGGGTACTCCAACCTGATGCTTTGGACATAGAGCGGTAGCCGATTGTGGTTGACTATCTCGATGGCGACCCTGTGGCGGTAGTTTTTCCCATCGTCTGGTAGCTGATAGGCGCTGAATACAGGCTCTACTTCTCCGAGAACCGCGTCCGCTTGTCTTTTGGCTTGGCGCGCCGACGAAAAAGCAAAAGCAGCCGCTAGAATTGCGGCGAGCGCAGATAACCCTGCAATCCAATCGTTTATGTCAAGGTCTGGAATCTCGTATGCTCCAACTTCGCCACTACCAAGAAGAAGCAGAAAACGCCGTTTTCGACTATTGGTCAACGACGGCTGGCAATCCGCTCGTCGACCTTGCGACCGGCTGCGGTAAGTCGCTGCTCATGGCTTCGCTCATCAAGCGGCTGGTCGAAGGCTGGCCAGACATGCGCATCCTTGTCGCTACCCATGTCGCCGAACTGATCGAGCAGAATTACCTCGAGCTGCTTGGCATCTGGCCTTTCGCGCCGGCAGGTATTTTCTCCGCCGGCCTTGGACGCCGTGACGCGCGCAGCCAGATCATTTTCGCCGGCATTCAGACCGTGCACAGCAAAGCTGCGCTCATCGGGCATATAGACGTGCTGATGGTGGACGAGTGCCATCTTATCCCCGCCAACAGCAACACGATGTACGGTCGCTTCATAGCGGCGCTGCGCGCCATCAATCCGGATATGAAAATTCTGGGGCTCACTGCGACGCCTTACCGGCTGGATACAGGCCGACTTGATGAAGGCGATGATCGGCTCTTCGACCAGATCGTCTACACCTATGGCATCGCCGACGGTGTTGCTGATGGCTATCTGGCGCCGCTTTCGTCCAAGGCCACAGCGACCACCTTCGACATGAAGGGCGTCGGAAGGCAGGGCGGCGATTACAAGCAGTCCGCATTGCAGGCTGCCGTGGACAAGATGGACGTCACGCGCTCCGCCGTAGACGAGATCGTTGCGAAAGGCGCCGACCGGAAATCTTGGCTTTGCTTCTGCTCCGGCGTCGAACACGCCGAGCACGTGCGTGACGAGATTCGTTCACGCGGCATCTCCTGCGAGATGATTAGCGGCGAAACCCCGAAGGATGAACGCCGGCGCATCATCGAGGACTTCAAGTCCTACAAGATCCGCGCGCTGACCAACAACTCGGTGCTGACCACAGGGTTTAACCACAAGGGAGTCGACCTTATCGCGGCATTGCGCCCGACGTTGTCAGTTTCGCTGTACGTGCAGATGATGGGCCGCGGCACTCGCGTGATATACGCGCCTGGCATGCCTCTCGGCACGCCTCAGGAGCGCATTGCGGCAATCAAGGCTGGTCCGAAACCGTCATGCCTCGTACTGGACTTCGCTGGTCTCGTCGACAAGCACGGACCGGTCGACATGGTGCAGCCAAAGACGCCGAACAAGGGCGACGGCGAAGCGCCAGTGAAGGTGTGCCCGTTCGACGTAGAGGACAAGAACGGTCGCTTGGGCTGTGGCGAGAAAGTGCACGCCTCCGCACGTACTTGCTCTTGCTGCGGCTATGAGTTCGACATCGATGACAGCCCGAAGATTACGGCGACGGCTGCTGATACGCCGATCATGTCGACGGCAGAACCAGAACCCCGCACCGTCACCTCGCGCTGCTTCTACTACCACGAAGGCAAGGGCGATAAGCCGCCGTCGGTGAAGGTCAGCTACATGGTCGGAATGACGGCGATCAACGAGTGGGTTTGTCCGCAACATAGCGGATTCCCGAAGTCAAAGGCCGACCGGTACTGGCGCGCGCATGGCGGCAAGATGCCATTTCCCAAGACAGTTCTGGAGTGGATCGAGCGGCAGTCGGAGCTGGCCGAAACGGTCGAGATCACGGTGAAGCCGCGCCAGAAGTATTGGGATGTTGTCGGCCACATGGTTGGCGCGGCCAACGATAATCGCGTGTCACCAGCCAATGACAATGCGCTGGAAGAAGAGGATTGGCGGGTGTTAGTTGAAGATGATATTCCATTCTAGGTTTAGAGTTTGTGGGGGTGGAGAATGGATTCGGGTTGGCTAAAGGTATTTGATCTTTCCGGGCCCACTGTTTTGGCGTGTTTCGCCACGTGCGCTGGCGTGACCTATGGCTACGAGAACGAAATACTTCTCTTGTCATTCATGCCGGTGGCATTCGTGGTCATCGCCAACATTGGTATCTTTTTCTTCGGCGCCCTGACTCTAGTTTGGATCGTGAGATGGATACGTGATGTTATTCTCTGGTTACGATACGAAATCACATTTTCTCGAAACGTCGTCGATCAACTGGATTCCCTTTCGGACAACGAGAGGCAATTCCTTCGCAGTCTTCTGGCGAATAACGAGTCTCACTACACGACTAGCCTAACCAGCCCAGTCACAGCAACCTTGATACATAGAGGGTTAGTGAGACGGGGGGTTGGCCAACACAGCATGATCGATTTCCCCCATTACGTACCCCCAAAGGTTTGGAAGGTGATTAGAAAAAACGCGGACAGAGTTTGAATTCTTGACAAATTTGTAAAAACAGTATAACTTCAAACTCTACGCCACACCAATGGCGTCACCACATTGAGGAGATACGAATGAGCGAGAGAAGATCCGCCAACGACAACTTCCTAGCCTCCGACGTCGCCAACCTCGAAGCGCTCTTTGCCGACATGCTCGCCGCTTATCCCGAGCTCGAAACGGATGAAGAACTTCGCGCAGACATGCTTGAAGGCGAGACCAACTTCCACGCCGTCCTGACGCGCCTCGTCAACGGCGAACGCGACGCCGACAGCCTGGCGAAGGCCGTGGCCGGACGCATCTCCGACCTGCAAGCGCGCAAATCTCGCGCCGAGCGCCGCAAGGAAGCCATGCGCAGCCTGATGTTCAAGTTGCTGAAAGCCGCAGGCGTGCCGCGCGTACCGCTGGCCGAAGCTACGATCTCTATCGGCAAGAAGGCCGCTGCAGTTGAGATCGTCGATGAGGCGTTGCTGCCTAAGGCATACCTTCGCATTTCGACGTCGCCGGACAAGGCCGCCATCAAGGAAGCGTTGCAGGCTGGCAAGAAGGTTCGCGGCGCGAAGATGGGCGATGCGGGTGAGCAGTTGTCAGTGAGGGTGGCTTGATGGAAACGAAAACATTGGATCATAGAACCATCAACGCGGTCCTTGAGGCGTTAAACACGCCGATACGAAACGCGACGGAGGCATGTGCCATCGTTCGTATCTTAGCAGAAACGCACGGCCTTCAGAGACGTGACGATGAAAACTTATCGGACGGCGAGTATCGGCGTAATGAAGATCGGGGTCCGCTGGTTTCGCATGCCATCAAAGCCATTCAAGATCTTGAAGATTGGTGTCACGTCAATGAAGCAAACTGGTCAGGCTGGGGCGAGATGATTGTGCCAGAAGGTGCCAAGCGGTGGACTAAGCAGGCTAAGTTGGCGCAAGACTTGCTCCGCGATAATGTGGCTCCGGCTCCATGACCAAAACCATCATGATTGCCCACGGTAGCGCAGCAGTTCAGGCCGCGCGCATCATCGCGGCAGTGGCGAGGGAGCGAGATAAGTCATCTGATATCTTTGTAGGAGATCCAGATGCTTTGCCCGTGCTCTTTCAGCGACCTGAGGTGGAATGCAAGAACCCGTCAGAAATACGTCCCACGAGCCTCTAATGCCAGCTGTGAGCGTAGCCCTGATAAATTCGCCATTGGGGTCCGCGTACGAGACAATCTCGTTTCGCAGTTCTTCCGCGGTCTTCTTTTCTTTCATAATCGGTTCCTTCTGAATCGGTGCAGAAGTTATAACATAACGACACCCGCCGCGCCACCAACGCGGCTCCCGCTTCGGCGTGAACACCACAGTCTGAGGAGACAATATGAACCCGCTACCAGAGGGGCGCTTCGGCGCGATTCTTGCCGACCCGCCGTGGTCATTCGGAACCTACGCCAACGACAATGTAGCTCCCGCACGCGGTGCGCAGCCTTATGCCGTGATGTCGCTTGCCGATATCGCGGCGCTGCCAGTTTCCGACGTCGCTGCAAAGGACTGCCTGCTGTTCATGTGGACGGTCAGCCATCTGCAGCGTGATGCCTTTGATGTCGCTGCAGACTGGGGCTTCAAGCCGGTATCGCTCGCCTTCATCTGGGATAAGGGCCGCATGGGCATGGGCTACTGGACCAGGCAGGAGGTCGAGGTTTGCCACCTGTTCAAGCGTGGCAAGCCGAAGCGGCTGAGCCGCGGCGTTCGCTCTGTTATTCGCGCGCCTCGTCGTGAGCATTCGCGCAAGCCTGATGAGCAGTACGGGCGCATTCAATCCTTGGTCGCCGGTCCATACCTCGAGTTGTTCGCGAGACAGGCGTGGCCGGGTTGGTCGGCTTGGGGGAATCAGGTCGGGAAGTTTGATGTGGCGGAGGCAGCGTAATGGCCAAGCTCACCAAAGCTCAAGCTAAGGCCCACGCGCAAGCCTGCGATCTGCTGACCAAACCAGTGCTGACTGAAGACGACAAGGACTTCGTCCTCAAGAACTGGAATGAGGGCGCGAACCATGTGAACGGCGCTGCAGGCGCATTCTTTACGCCGTATGACATGGCGTTCGATTTCACGATTGATGCCATCGGGCAGGGAGGATACGGCGGGCGGATCATCGATCTCTGCGCGGGCATCGGCATGCTGTCCTATGCGTGCTGGCACCGCAGCCACCAAAAGGCTCTCATCACCTGCGTGGAGCGCAATCCGGATTATCTCGCGGTCGGTCAGAAGATCCTGCCGGAGGCAGAGTGGATTCTTGCCGATGTGCTGAACGTGCTGGACATGGGCCTGGGTCGTTTTGATGTCGCAATTAGCAACCCGCCTTTCGGTAAAATCAAACGGAACGGCAGCGCTCCTCGATACACCGGCGCGGAGTTCGAATTCCACGTCATCGATATCGCCGCTCATCTGGCTGACTCTGGCGCGTTCATCGTGCCGCAGATGTCGGCTGGCTTCAACTACAGCGGCCGGCCTTCTTACGAGCGCCAGAAGGACGGCAAGGCGGTAAAATTTCAAGAGCTGACTGGCCTTCACTTCGAGGCTGGCTGCGGGATCGATACAGCTTTCTACATCAACGACTGGAAGGGTGTTTCGCCAATGTGCGAGATCGTCTGCGTGGATTTCAATGCGATTGGCCAAGGCGATCCATTGGCTTGCATAGATGACGAAACTGTCGCGGCTCCGAAGGCTTCTAACGATAACGTGCCGGCGCAAGCGGACTTGTTTGGAGTGGCAGCATGACCAAACTCCCAACCACCCCACGCCAGCATACGCCGACGGTCGACGCCGACCACAATCCAACCACCTGCTTTGTATGCGGCATGCACGCTTTCGGTATCGGTGTGAATCCTAATCCAAAACATGACCCCCACTATATCTGCCGGAGGTGCGCCGTGGGCATCGACAATTACAAGAAGATCGATCGCCTCGACGATTACGAGCTGCGTGCCCTTGACGCCGGCGTTGATGCCGTCGGTGAATATATCGCCGAGCATGGCGTGACGGACCTGGCGCACTTCGACGAACTCATGCAGCGGATGATGGTCAAGGCTGCTTGGGAAGGGTGTGCGCGAGGGCTGCGGGCGGCGTTGAGCGAGGCGCCATTTTGATGGAGGGCAAGATGCAGCATGCAAATGACAACCACACTGGCCTGCGTTTTCTGTCGGTTTGCTCCGGCATTGAAGCAGCCTCGGTTGCTTGGCATCCACTCGGATGGAAGGCTGTGGCTTTCTCGGAGATCGAGAAATTCCCGTCGGCCGTACTCAAGCACCATTACCCTGACGTTCCGAACCTTGGAGACTTCACCAAGATCGATACCAGGACGCTCGGTCGCGTTGATATTCTGGCCGGTGGCACACCTTGCCAAGCGTTCTCCGTCGCTGGGTTACGCCAATCTCTCGCCGATGCGCGAGGCAACTTGTCACTCGATTTCGTGAGGCTTGCGCATGAGCTTGCAGCTAACAATGGACTTCGGAATGTCGTCTGGGAAAACGTCGTCGGCGTTCTCAGCACCAAAGACAACGCTTTCGGCTGTTTCCTCGCCGGACTTGTGGGCGCAGATTCCGCCATCGAACCACCGAGAAGAGGCAAGTGGGCGCGTCACGGTATGGTCTCTGGACCTAAAGGACGGACCGCGTGGGCTGTCAAAGATGGGCAATTTTTCGGAGTGGCCCAACGACGCCGCCGTGTGCTCGTTGTCGCAGATTTTGGAAACGGGGCAGATCCCGCAGCGGTTCTTTTTGAGCCCGAAAGCATGTTCAGGGATACTCCGCCGAGCCGAGAAACGGGGAAAAGTATTACCCACCCAGTTGCACCAAGCCTTGTTAGCAGCGGCAGAGGAATAGAGCGAACAGGAGACACGCGTGGACAGGATCCGGTTGTTGCGGTGCTGCGTGGCCACTCCGATTATGGCCCAGGCACACCCACGCTACGAGCAAAAGGCGGAGATTGCGCCGGAGGCTCGGAGGCGCTGGTATTTGCCCCTGAAATCGCGCGTTGCGACGCAACGCGCGAAGGTTCGTCACAGGACTACGAAACAACGACTATGGTGGCCGTGGGTGTTACCGGCGACGTTGCTCACACACTCAAAGCCGAAGGTGCTGATGCCAGTGAAGATGGCACGGGGAGAGGCACGCCGATTGTTGCTTTCATGGAAAACGTGCGAGGCGAATTGCGAACGTCCGACCAAACAGATTCACTTACTCGTGGCGGTGGTAAGCCGGGGCAAGGATACGCGGCCGCACTCGTAGGCTCAGCCGTCAGACGCTTAACCCCCGTCGAATGCGAGCGCCTTCAAGGCTTCCCAGACAACTACACCGACATACCATGGCGCGGCAAATCTAACTCTCCTGACGGCCCACGCTACAAAGCGCTAGGCAACAGCTGGGCAGTTCCAAAGTTCGTGTGGCTCGGGCAGCGCATACAGAAACTGATGCCAGCCAACAGCAATCAGGAGACCCCCATTGCAAACGCCGCTTGAACTAGCGCAACATTACGTCGCCTTGGGCTGGCCGGTCTTTCCATGCCGATCGCACGCAGAAGAGCATGTCGACCAGGCCACCGGCGAAATCATTACGCTCGGCGAAAAAACGCCTTTGACGCCCAACGGCTTCAAGGGCGCAACGCGCTTTCCGCGCATCATCGAGAGATGGTGGTCGGATTGGCCGGATGCTGCCGTTGGCTTGCCAACTGGCGAAAAGACGGGCTTCTTCGCGTTGGACATCGACAATAAGCCGGGCGGCGCGAATGGCTTAGACTGGCTGGCGGAGATGGAAGCCGAGTACGGCCCGTTGCCCGACACGGCGCGCGTGACGAGCCCGAACGGCGGACTGCACATCTACTTCAAGTACGTCGTGGGCACCCGAAACCGCGGTGCACTTGGTGCTGGCGTCGATATCCGGTCCGAGGGCGGCTACGTGCTGGCCGCTGGCAGCACGATGGCGAATGGGCGCTCCTACAAGTGGAAAACAGACACGCGCGAAATCGCGGACGCGCCGGCTTGGCTGCTTGACCTGCTGCTGCCGAAGTCGGCGCCAGCCCACACGCAATACAGCCTGTCGGCGGCCACGAACAACGCTTACGTGGATGCGGCCGTCGATCGCGAGCTCGCTGAGCTTGCCGGCGCCCCGATGGGCACGCGTAACAATGCACTCAACGACGCGGCGTTCTCGATCGGTACAATCGTCGGCGCGGGTGCGCTCGGCGAGAATGAGGCGCGCGCTCTGCTGCAAGACGTCGCTCGCGGCTGGGGCAGGGACTGGTCACGATGCTGCAAGACGATTGAGAATGGCTTGAAGGCCGGCATCCAGAACCCGCGCCACATTCCGGAGCCAGACTTCCCGGCACACGACAACACGCGTCTGGTTGACATCACGCGCATGATCCAACGCGGGCTTGAGAAGGGTAGGCTGCGCGAGCAAGCGGCTGCGGTAGAAGCGGATGTCGTGGCGGAAGCAGTGCCGCAGGCAGAAGAGTCGCCGGTCGGGGACATTGATCCCGCCAACGACAACGCGCCTCCGTCATCACCAATCACCGCCACTGCCTTCAAGTGGATCGACCCCAAAACACTGCCGCGCCGTGAGTTCGCATATGGCTCGCACTTCATCCGCAAGTACGTGTCTGTCACGGTGTCGCCGGGCGGTCTGGGCAAGACGTCCAGCAGCATTGCCGAAGCGCTGGCCATGGTATCGGGAAGGGCGCTGCTTGGCACGAAGCCGCCGAAGCGTCTCCGCACGTGGATATTCAACGCCGAGGATCCGCGCGACGAAATGGAGCGGCGCATCATGGCTGCGTGCATCCACTACAAGCTGAAGCCTGCAGACCTTGAGGGGCATCTCTTCCTGGACAGCGGCCGCGAGCAGGAGCTGTGCGTCGCCATCGAAGACAAGAAGGCCGGCGTTCGCATCCAGCAGCCGATCGTCGAGGCAGTGGTTGAGCAGATCGAACGCAACGGTATTGATGTGATGATTGTCGACCCGTTTGTGTCCACGCACGGCGTCAACGAGAACGACAACGGCGCGATCGACAAGGTGGCGAAGCTGTGGGCCCAGATTGCTGACTACACCAACTGCTCAATCGACATCGTGCACCACCTTCGCAAGGTGGCGGACCGCGAAGCGACTGTCGAAGACGCGCGCGGCGCAGTGTCACTAATCGGCGCGGCGCGATCGGTGCGCGTTCTCAACCGCATGTCGGAAGAACAGGCGGGAGAGGCCGGCATCGATAAGGCTGACCGCTTCGGCTACTTTTACACGACCTATGGCAAGTCCAACCTGACGCCGCTGTCGCATAAGGCGGAGTGGCGTCATCTGGTCTCGACACCACTTGGCAATGGGACAGGCCTTGCTCAGCCGCAGGACTTTGCGCCGGTGGTGACGGAGTGGCAGTGGCCGAGCGCCGAGGATGTCGCTGGAGACCTGACAGAAGACCAGCGTGCGTCCATTCTGGCGGCCGTGAGCGCGTCCGACTACAAGAAGTCACCGAAGGCCAAGAATTGGGTCGGAGGCGCTGTAGCGTACGCCGTGGGGCTGGATTTGGACGATAACACGCAGCGCAAGCGTGCGGCCAGCCTTGTGACTGCTCTGATGCGTGAAGGCGCGCTTGTCGAGCGGGAGGAGCGGGACCCAGTTAGGCGGGAGCTGGCGGTGTTTGTGAGGGCGGCTTAGGGGGCGAGAATTGGCTTTATTTCCGTCTCGATGGGGAACGCTAACAGGTTCTGTGAAAAATAATGCAACTTTAGCTTGATAGGCCGTGGCGTGTACTTGACTGTTGTATTGAATTCTGTACGCGTAGTATAAGTTGTAATGGCAGGCAAAATCCATGAAATCACTTCGCGTCAAACAGATCACCAACAAACTACTTACTCTTTTCGAACCGCACTTGGATTTAACCGATATCGGTCAATCTGACTCGCAGCGACAGCAAAAAATTTTGTCGCGGTGTCTTGCGGCATACGGGATCGTTATGCGGACTGGCTGCTCCCCAGAGGACGCTGCTCATAGTGTCTGGGATGGTAGTGACGACAATGGTCTGGACGCGGTATTTTATGACGCATCGGAAAAGCGAGTGGTGATTGCCCAATCGAAATGGATCAGCGCGGGAGGAGGGGAGCCGTCGGCATCAGACATCGCTGTGTTCGCTAACGGCGTTCGCGACTTGATAGAGCAAAACGAAGAAAACTTCCATGCGCGGCTACATGGAAAGCTTAATGACATAGTTGCCGCGATCATGGAGCCTGGCACGACAATAGAGATAGTGCTGATCTCAACCGGCGCAGACGACATAGCTCATCATGGGCATGCGAATATAGACCGTGTTTTGAATGAGCTCAACGAGCCACAAGCAGAACCGATGGCCACCAAACACGTCATTGGTTTGAACGCAGTGTACGATTCGTTAGCGAGTTCATCAATTGGATCTGCAATATCTGTAACAGCCAATCTTTTGGACTGGTCATATGTCGCGCAGCCTTACCTAGCATATTTTGGTTTGATTGATGGTCTGCAACTAAAGGCTTGGTGGGATACCTACGGCAAGCGGATTATCGCGAAAAATATAAGGCACAACTTAGGGGCAACGGACGTCAACGAAGCAATACGCGAAACGGCAGAGACCGCACCAACTGATTTTTGGTATTTTAACAACGGCATCACTCTTATTGCGGAAGAACGGAAGATCGCCCCAGCTGCCGCCGCGTCGCGTTCATCTGGTAACTTTGAGTTCAAAGGTGTCTCGATTGTAAATGGTGCCCAGACGATAAGCACACTAGCGCGCGTTGCGAATGAAGATAATTTGGGAAAAGTTCGCGTTTCTATTCGCGTTGTAGTTCTGTCTGGTGCGCCGGCTAATTTTGGCGGTGAAGTTACCCGAACCAACAACCTCCAGAACAGAATTGAAGGCCGCGATTTTGTCGCGCAAGATCCTCAGCAGAGTAGAATTCAGCAAGAAATGTCGATGGAGGGGATAGATTATCAGTTCCTGAGAAGCGAAGATGCAAGTCTTATCAAGGGTAGTAGCTCGTGCGAGCTTATTGAAGTTACCACCGCGCTCGCGTGTGCTGCCGGTGACCCTGCTCTCGCTGTGAACATTAAGACTGGTATTGGGCGCTTTTTTAATGACCTCACCCGCGGTCCTTATAAGTCCGTATTTAATCCGCTTACAAGCGGTGCGAAAGCCTACAACTCAGTTGTCGTTCAGCGTCAGATCGACAAATGGATTGATGCTAAAAAGAAATCGATGAGTAAGAAGAGTGGCTATCCTTGGGGGGTCCTCGTGCATGGCAATCGTATTGTGGCAGCTGCAGTTTTCAAGCTGATTGGCACGAGTAAATTAGACGTCACCATTGAACAGTTTGCTCACGAAATTGAAGCGCTCAGTATTTCCAAGATTTGCGAAGAGGCCTACTCGGCCATCGTCGAGGTACTAAATCAAGAGTTTCCCGACCGTGTGTTGGCGGTTCTTTTCAAGAGCCCATTGCGATCAAAAGAAGTTTTTGATCATGCTGTTGATGCAGCATCAAAATCTCTATCGAAGCCATCCGCGTGTTAAAGATCGAGAGCAGCAAATGGGTGAGGCGTACGTCTCACGGATTTGAGGCGGCAACTAGACAGCTGCTTGATGGGTGGATCGAGGCGACTACGAAGTATTGCGACGCAATGGAAGGACGCGAAGCACCGTTCTTCTTCAACGAGCGCGCCAACATATCTATGCTAGCCGCCGCTTGTTGGTTGAAGGGTGGCATCGCGTTAGAGGAATACTCAGCGCCAAAATTCGTGGAAGAGCGAGATTCAAACGGGCGCTGTGATCTGTATGTGTTCTTGGCCGGGGAAAATATCGAGATCGAGGCGAAGTCTGTTAAACGGCGACTACCGGTGAACGCCGCGTCATTGGCTCTACACTTGCGCACGAAACTCGACGAAGCAATCGACGACGCGAAAAAGCTTCCTATGCAGAAGTCGTTTCGCCGTGCAGCTTGTGCGTTCTATGCGCTGAGAGTGGAGGCGTCGCGATACGCTTCGAGCGAACAACTGAAAGAGAAGTTCGCTGGTGAGCTGGGTAGATACAAAGAAGGCTTAATGGCGTTAGAACAGTGCTCTGCGGTTGCGTGGTGTGTGCCTCGGTCAATTGGGCGCCTTCGTGTCTCGCCAGATTCTGATGAGTTTGTTTTTGGCTGCATTCTCGCGTTATCTTTCCTAACTTGACGGGAACCAAATTCGACGTCGAGAGTTATGTGACCAGACAGCTTACGCACTGACCACGGATGTACTGGCAGAGGCGATAGCTACAGGAAGGCTGGGGCAGTGATGCACCGGCCTTTTTTTGTTCAGTCGGGCGCCATTTGGACAGGCGCACCCAAACCTATGTCGTCCTCATCGGCACTTACCAGCGCGGCAGCGAAATATGGATAGAGGGGCAACTTTTGTTTGTCGGGCGCCTCCGAGATTAGCTTATCTACCCAAGCCTGATTGTACGTGTAGTCTTTGTGGGCCGCGTGATAAATGCAAAACTGCTTGTCGGTTCGATCAGGCTTTTTCGCACCATTTGCCGGCCGCGCCTTATGTTTTTTCCAGGCGTCTGTATGCGCCTGCATGCTGAATTTTTTTCCCGCAGCCTTAACTCTCTTAACAACGTCACCCGGCTTCAGAGGATACATTTCGTCAGCAACGCGATACTTTTGAAGTACGTTATGAATGTCTTTGCCCTCTTGAGAATCAGGGCTGACAAACTGGATGTGCGCCTTGCTTTTTGATGCGCTGTCGAGGGTGTATACGACTTTGAACTGATATTCGATATCGTTCAATTCGGCTTCTGTTTTGCCTTCAGTCAAACTAGCGTCCAGAGCAGCAATGTTCGGCGGGATGTCGTAGCTATGGATCTGAGACGCCTGATCAATCGACATCTTTCCAAACTGGAGTGCTACGGATAAATCGTTCTGGAGGCTAACCCTCTCTCCATGCCAGTCAACAATCGTCTTATCGAAATTCAGACAGCATGCCTGGAAGATCGCAAGCCAGTTCCCGTCACTGCGACCAAATAACCGATGCTCAACCTCGTCTCGTATCGCTTTCACCGCCTTAAGGTTGGCCTTGATCCCACTTGATAGGGGACAGTCGCCCTTTTCGAGCATGTGGCTCAACGCCCATGTACTTCCGTCCGAATTGATCGGGTTAATGCCCTTCTTCTCGTAGTAATCGTGCATAAGGTAACACCATGCGATGTTCGCCAGCACGGAGAAAACCTCGGTCTTGAAGCGATACGATGCGTTGTTGAATATAGATACTGCAAGTATCATCGCCTCGCGCGACCTGATCAATTTCTCGTCGGTATAGGGATTGAGCCCAGTCACAGGATCGAAGCTGCGCTTCATCTGCTTATACTTCGCGACCTCGTCGGCTGATGCCGGCTGTATATCCTCATTCCTGACAGGGCTAATGCGTCCGAAGTTTACCGTCGGGTTGCGTCCGTGGTTGACCAAGATATGGATGTCTTGATTTCTTTCCCCGTCGTTAAGCATGGCTTTAACCAGACGCTTTTCTTCGTCTGTGAGCGCCGCCCCGGTAAGACGCTTAGCCATAAATGCACCCCTTATTTTTTGCCCTCCTGATACAACCAAATCACCACGCACAATTCAACTTCTAATACCGCCCGGATAGCGCATTTTTTATCCGTGCAGTAACTGTGCACATCCGGGCGGAGACACCTGCACAGCGCTGCCCGGTTAGTGCACGTTTAGTAGGGTATATATTTATATATACCCCTACACGTGCAACCGTGCAGGGCGGTGTGCCGCGCGCACGGTTCTCAAGATGATTTATTCGGGCAACGTGCACCGGGCAGAAGGTCGGTCCGGGTGCAACCTGCCTTAGCTGACGTACCCCAAAAAATATTTCACTCCACCTGCTGACGTTTTCGACCCTCTTGCTGAAAGTATGTCTGTCGCCATCACCACTGTCGGGCCACCGACACGCACCACCAGGAGGAGACCGGCATGCGAACCAACCAGCCGACAAAGGCCACCAGCCAGACCACCCGCATCAACGGCAGGCGCGTAGTGATCCGCACATCGGCCAAGGGCAAGGTCTCCGTAGTCGATGCGCCGATCAAGGAAAGCGAAGGGCAGGCTGCCCAAGTGCGCGCCCTGAGGTCGCTCCCAGAGTACGGACGTCAGTTCCTGCTCGCTGGCGACATGAACAGCGCGAAGCGCGGACCACGTGCCCAGGCTGACGCTATCGCAACCGGTATGACGCCAGGCGAAGCTGATCTGCGGATATACCTCAAAGGCGGTAAACTGCGGATGATTGAGAACAAGGTTGGCAAGGGCCGGCTATCGCCGGCGCAGGTTGATCGACATGCATCACTCGCAAGACTGGGACATCTAGTTGAGGTGGTGCGGTTCACGTCCGCAGCAGAGGCGGCCAGCAAGGCGGTAATGCTGGTCAAAGGATGGCTGGCCGATAACGACAACCGAGAGGATGCCTAAATTGGCCGTTCGCGGGATAGGCGCACCGAATATACTAGTGATCGGAGATGGAAACATTAAATGGCAGGCGCCTGCTCAACGCAGTCCACTGGATAGAAAATATGAGGATCCACTTCACGACGTCCGAGCCTTAGCCCGCAGATCAAGAAAGATGCTGGCTGTAAACGATAACATCGAGAAGAGCGCTCATGCCGTCTACGTCGTTTCGGATATCGAGGGGAAAGTAACGAAGATTGGTCGAGCGTATTGTCCGTCCAGCAGGCTCTCCAGAATCCAGACAGGCAACCCCTACGAGTTGTTCCTTCACAGAGTGTTCTGGGTAGACCGTGGCAGAGATGCGGAAGAGCTGGAGCGTCGATCGCACGAATTAGCAGGCTCACACGGCAGGCTCATGGGGGAATGGTTTGCCTGCAATGTAGTTCAAGCACATGCACTAATCGCCAAGGCCCTTGACGAAATGAACATCGACTACGTCGCCATAACGCCATCAACGAAGGGGATCCAAGCATGACCCGACGCGCATCTCTCGCAGAGCAACTAGCCGCCATTCGTCGCGCCGTAACAGAGCCAGATCATGTTCCAGAGCCATTGCAAACGAACTGGTCTACAACCGTCGCAAACGACAACAACCCCGAAGATGTGGAAGGCCTGAAGCAGGACAAGCTTTGGGACATATCCCCATCAACCGGGGAAATCATGCGCCAGGTTGAAAACTTCGAGAAGGTCAAAAACGACAAGGGGCAGACAGTTCGTTGGGGTTCTCTTAGGTTTAGCGACGGTACGCAGACTGAGCAAGGTTTCAAGGTAACTGCGAATGGAGAAGTGGTTGCTCACCAATTCATCGTGCCTCCAGGTGGCATGCTGGGCACGACAGACAAGGAGCGCGTGCAGCGCGGAGGAGACGAAAACCCAGAGGACGCCACCAGCACGAGAAACTACTTCTCTGGAAAAAAAACTGAATTCCGTCCAGCCGGCTTGTTCAATGCGCTCCGATCAAAGCCAGTCAAGCGCACGAAGCGAAAAGACAGGACGGGCCCGAAGACGAAAGCCGAAGAACGCCAGTGGTTGGCCGATGCGATCGCTGGAACCGCAGTCATGCCGGAGGTGAAAAAGATATCGGATGGTTTTCCTGCTTTCCCTTCCAATCTGGCTCAGTTGTTCCCTGGCTTGGTAAAGGTTTGTACTGGCAGTAGCGGATCACAAGCATGGAACGACGTAGCCACACTGCGAGAGGACCGCGAAGAATGGTTCAAGTGGGTCGATAGTCTCAAGCCCAAGGACAGGGCGGTGATTGAAACGGCCAAGACTGCCAAGACATTTGCGGATGTCGGTGAGGCGATTGGTCAGTCGCAAGAGTACGCGCGCCGCAAAGGTGGCCGCCGAGCGATGATTGCAGCAAATGACAATCTGATGGATGCAATTAAAAAATATGCCGGATAGGGTCCATAAAACGTGTTCTCGCCACCTGTATAGGTGAAGGGGTTGAAAAGCCCTGCACCTTTCTGGACGCACTGACGTTGCGACAGAGCCTCGGCCAGCGATGAGCCGGGGTTAACTATCACGTGGAGTAGAGCAGTTCGGTAGCTCGCCAGCCTCATAAGCTGGAGGTCGTGAGTTCGAACCTCACCTCCGCAACCAATCAGCAGGACAGGCCGTGGACGCGTAAGCCCTGATATCCAAACGGCACACCGTATGGGCGCCGCCTGCTTCCCAATCCCATGCGCGTTCTCCTCCGCTTGCATGGTGATCGTGCGGCTGGTTGTAGTGTGACCCTGTTAGCGACAGCTTGACAGGTCGTGCACGCTCCCAGCCGCTTTGAGTTTCACAGCCCCGCGTCTGTCCTGCGCAGATGCCACTGAATGACCGCTTGTGTTTCCCGATGGGAGCAAGCGCCATGGGTGGATTGGGCAGCCCTTGGGCAAGGCAAACATTCTAAGCCGGCATAGCTCAGTAGGTAGAGCGCCTCCTTTGTAACGAGGATGTCGTGGGTTCAATTCCTGCTGCCGGCACCATTTATCTGTGTGTAGCTCAGTCTGGTCAGAGTACCGCACTTGGACTGCGGGAGCCGCTGGTTCGAATCCAGCCACGCAGACCAACCGCTAGGCAACGCCAATGCCCAAACCCTACGGCCGCTCAGCCGAGGCCGCGCTCTACCGGCGCCTTTATCATACAGCTCGGTGGCAGCGCTTACGTGAGGCGCAGCTCGCTGCCGAGCCATTGTGCCGGTTCTGCCTAGCCATTGAGGATGTCACCGAGGCAACGGTGTGTGACCATATCGAGCCGCATCGTGGCCAGCTGGACCTGTTCTACGACCCAAGCAATCTGCAATCGTTGTGCGCTCCATGCCACGACAAGCTGAAGGCTCGCATCGAGCGAGGCCAGCAGGCTGTGGTCATCGGCGTTGACGGATATCCGGTTGAGGTCGGTGGGTAGGGGTGCCACGAAAGTCGCCGCCAGCCCGCCGCAGGACCGCCGTGGTAACGCAATTCAAATGCAAACACAGATTTTTGCCTAGCGCGTGCGCAAGCGCGCGTGCGCGAGGGGATTCCGCATGTCTGAGAAGAAAAGCCGCGTCGACAGCGTTGATGAGGCCATAAGGATTGCCTCTGCGGCATCCGAGGAGATCCAGTTTCCCGAAAACGTGCCGCTCGACGACGGTGACGTCCCATTTTTCAAGAACGTCATTGCCGAATACGCCCGCGCCGATTGGTCGGCTCACCAGCTTGAGATTGCCGCGATGCTTGCTCGCACGATGGCCGACCTTGTGAGGGAGCAGGACATGCTCCGCACCGAAGGTTCAGTCGCAGTCACCGAGAAAGGCACGCCCGTGGCGAACCCGCGCAAGTCCGTGGTCCAGATGCACGCTTCTTCCATTCTTTCGTTCCGCCGATCGCTGGCGCTGCATGCGCGCGCCGTACAGGGCGAGGCGAGGGACGCTGCGAAGCGACGCGACCAGGCCAAGGAGATTGAGACGGGCGCGAGCGTGGATGACGAACTCCTAGCCTGATTGAGGTTGTGAATGCTTTCTGAGGCCGTGGTCGGCGCCATCAAGTGCGGCCCGATCCCGGTTCTGCGCGACTGGCGCGGACTGCCGACGTCGGAGCTGACTCGCGGCGAGAAGATGTGCCGCTTCATCGAAGAATACCTGGTCGTGCCAGAGGGCGCGCTGGTCGGGCAGCCGATAAGGCTGCTGGACTTCCAGGTAGCCTTCATCCTGTCCGTCTATGACAACCCAAACGGCACGTCGCGAGCGTATTTGTCGATCGCACGTAAGAACTCCAAGACCGCCACCATCGCCTGCCTGTTGCTCGGCCACGTTATTGGCCCTGAGGCGTTTCCAAACAGCCGCATCATGTCGGGCGCGCGTTCTCGCGACCAGGCTGCGGAGGTTTTCAACTACGCCAGCAAGATGTTGATGATGTCGCCGCGCCTGAAAGGGCTGTATCGCATCGTCCCGTCCGGCAAGATGATTGTCGGCCTTCGCAAGAACGTCGTCTACCGCGCCAGCTCGGCGGAAGCGAAGAGCGCGCATGGCGGTTCGCCACTAGTAGCCATCCTGGATGAGGTTGGCCAGATCAAAGGCCCGCACGACGACTTCGTTGAGGCGATCGTGACGTCGCAAGGCGCCTACGGCGATAAGGCGATGATCTTCGCTATCTCAACACAGGCAGCGACTGACGGCGACCTCTTTTCGCGATGGCTGGACGATGCAGAGACATCAAAAGCACCGCGAACGGTTTCGCACCTCTACACGGCTCCGGCTGATTGCGACGTCCTCGACGAGGAAGCGTGGAAGGCCGCGAACCCTGCGCTTGGTAAGTTCAAGTCCGTTTCATCGGTGCGAGACGACGCGGAGCGCGCGGCACGAATGCCGACTGAGGAGGCCAGCTTCCGCTGGCTCCATCTCAACCAAAGGATCGATGCCAATGCTCCGTTTGTGTCGCCGGCTATTTGGCGAGCGTGCAACGCTCGAGTTGTGGACTTTGATGGTCTCCCTGTATTTGGTGGGCTCGACCTTTCTGAGGTGAGCGACCTGACTGCTCTGGTGCTCATGGCGCCGAAGGAGCAGGAAGGCAAAACCATCTGGCACGTGAAGCCGACGTTCTGGCTGCCCGGCGACGGCATACGCGCGAAAGCTAAGGCCGACCGTGTGCCGTACGATGTTTGGCACAAGGATGGACATCTCGAAGCCGCTCCAGGCAGAACCGTCGACTACGAGTTTGTTGCGCATTACCTGCGCGACCGGTTCGAAGAGATGGATATCCGCAAGATCGCTTTCGACCGATGGAATTTCAGGCACCTGAAGCCATGGCTGCAGAAGGCCGGCTTCACGGACGATCAGCTAGAAGGCGACGGCGCTGTTTTCCAGCCTTTCGGGCAGGGCTTCCAGTCGATGTCCCCGGCACTTCGCGAGCTTGAGAGCATCATCCTCAACGGCAATCTGGCCCACGCCGACCACCCGGTGCTTACGATGTGCATGATGAATGCCACCGTCAAGGCGGATCCTGCTGGAAATCGAAAGCTCGTCAAACACAATCGCGAACGCCGCATCGACGGCGCAGTCGCCTTGGCAATGGCAACGGCGATGGCCGGAACCTACGAGGGCGGCGATAGCGGCAACCTGGACGACTTCGTCAACAACATCATCTCTGTCACCTGGTGACGGGCAACCTAGTGGTGAGGCCTGATGGGCTTTTTTGAGAGATGGGTCGGAAGGCCTATCAAGCTCACCGACGGCGAGTTCTGGCGAGGCTTCTTTGGCCTCGGCACCACGTCCGGGGAGACGGTCACGATTGAGAGTGCCCTGTCGCTTGATGCGGTTTGGGCATGCGTCAACCTCGTGCAGAACGCGGCCGGCACGCTTCCTTGCATCGTTTACGGCGAGGACGGCGTGACGGTCGATAAGAACGCTCCGCTTTACGAGCTTCTGCACGACATGCCGAACATGGACGACACGGCGCCAGAGTTCTGGTCGATGGCGGCGATGTGCTTGCTGTTGGACGGCAACTTTTTCGCCGAAAAGAAGATGAACGGCGAGCGCCTGGTGGCGCTCAACCCTCTTCACCCCTTGAGCGTCGATGTGTGCCGGTCGAAAGACGGCCGGAACACGCGCTACTACGAGGTGACGGAAGACGGCAAAAAGCGCCGAGTGCCCGAAGGCAAGATGTTTCATGTCCGCGGCGTCCGACTGCCGGGCTGTGATCGCGGCATGTCGCCGATTGCCGTTGTGCGCAATACAGTCGGCAGTGCATTGGCGGGCGAGAAGGTCGCTGGCCGGATGTTCAAGAACGGCCTGCTTTCGTCGCTCATTGTCAGCTCGGATCAAATCCTGAAGCCTGAGCAGCGCAAGCAGATATCCGAAACACTCACGCAGTTCGCCGGCGCCGAGAAGGCTGGCGGGGTGACGGTATTGGAGGCCGGTTTCAAGCCGTATCCGATGTCGATCAACCCAAAGGACGCTCAGTTCCTTGAGGCGAGGCAGTACAGTGTAGAGCAAATTTGCCGCATCTTCGGTGTGCCGCCCGTTATGATCGGGCACGCCGCCAACGGTACCACGACATGGGGCAGCGGCATCGAGCAGCTGATCCTACAATTCACCAAGACCTGCATGCGTCCGATGCTCAAGCGCATTGAGGCGGCAATCTATCGTGACCTGCTGGATGCAAAGACCAGGAAGACCACGAAGGTGAAATTCAACATGGAAGAACTCTTGCGCGGCGACAGCACGGCGCGAGCAGAATTCCTGTCGAAGATGGTCACGAACGGCATCTACCTCGTCGATGAGGCTCGATCTTACGAAGACAAGGCGCCAGTGGATGGCGGCAACAAAGCCATCGTGAATGGCACGATGACGCGCCTCGATACGCTCGGCAAGACCGAAACTCCGGCACCAACGCCAGCAGCGCGCGCTGCATAAGGGAAAATCATGAAGTTTGAACACCTGATTTCGGCCTTTCTGGCCGAACCTTGGGCTATTCAGCGCGAAAAACTGGGCGTTTTGGCTGATGTTTTGGTGGCGCGGGCCGAAGGTGAGAAACTGTTTTCGTCCGAGTTTGCGGCATCAATCGACGATGCTCGAGCCAAGGAAATTGCTGAAACCAGTGGCAGCGTCGCCGTAATCCCGGTTTATGGGGTTCTGGCCGATAAAATGGACCTGTTTTCCGCTATGAGCGGCGGGACTTCCTATGCCGGTATCAAGAAAGCGCTGCACAAGGCGCTTTCGAACGAGGATATCAAGGCTGTCGTGCTCGACATCGACAGCCCCGGCGGGACGGTCCCAGGCACAGACGAGCTCGCAACCGAAATTCGCAAGCTACGTGGCGGCGAAAAACCGATCATTGCGCAGGTTAACAGCTTGGCCGCAAGTGCGGCTTACTGGATTGCGGCGTCGACAGACGAAATCGTCGTAACGCCTTCCGGTCGAGCGGGTTCGATCGGCGTCTACACTGCGCACGATGATCTGTCGGCTGCCCTTGAGCAGCGAGGCATCAAACGCACGTACATTTCAGCCGGCAAGCACAAGGTTGAGGGAAACGAGACCGAGCCGCTCGGCAAGGACACACTGGCCCATGTGCAGGACGGTGTGAACCGATCCTACAATCGCTTCGTCGCAGCCGTCGCCGAGGGGCGAGGCGTGACCGTCAGCAAAGTCGAAGACAATTATGGCCAAGGCCGCGTGTTCTACGCAGAAGCGCTGATGGACCGAGGTATGGTCGACCGCATTGCGACACTTGACGAGACTTTGGCCCGCTACGGTGCCGACGTCGAGCCTGCTCCGGTGAGGCGCATCAAGGCCGCGAATGCCGCAAAGGCTGATGCAGCGCAGACGCTGGTCGAGAAGATGTCCGCCGGCGAACAAATCACAAAACGCGAGTTCGAAAACGGCATCAGGGGACTGATGGGGTTGTCGGGCTCTGAGGCAGAGCGGGCCGCTCGGCTCTACCTCAAAGATGGTCAGGGGGCTCCTGACGTCGATGCGGATGCTGCTGCTTTGGCAGCCATTGACCGGCTCATCGCCGAAGCAAAATCACCACTCATTCGATAAAGGAGCCACTCATGGCTGATAATCAACTTGCCGATAAGATCGGCGAGCTCGGTACTTCGCTTGCGTCCATCAAGGAGCAGGTCGGCAATCTTGCAACCGACTTCACTTCGAAGCTTGCTGCGAACGGCGAAGTTTCCGCTGAACTGAAGGAAAAGACCGACAAGGCACTTTCCGAACTCGGCGACGTTACGACCCGCCTCGGCGACCTGGAAAAGCGCGCCGCTCGCGAGAAGGAAAACGGCGAAAACGAGCAGAAGTCGCTCGGCGAACTGGTCGTTGAATCGGCTGGATTCACCAATGGTGACCTGCAGGGCGGCGCCCGCGGTTCTATCCGCGTGAAGGCCGACCGAGCCGCGATTACCACGGCGAATACTACCGTCGGCGCAGGCCGCTCGCCTGGCACTTCGCTTGTTCCCGGTGACCGCAGGCCCGGCATCATTGCGCTTGCCGATCGTCAGCTGACGATCCGTGATCTCGTGCTTCCTGGTCAGACCTCTTCCGGCAACGTGGAGTATGTCAAGGAAACCGGCTTCACCAATAACGCAGCGCCTGTCGCAGAAGGTGCCGCGAAGCCTTATTCTGACCTGACTTACGATCTCGCGTCGGCACCTGTCCGCACGATCGCTCACCTCTTCAAGGCTTCTCGCCAGATCATGGACGACGCACCGGGTCTTCGCTCTATGATCGACGGTCGTGCGCGCTACGGTCTCCGTTTTGTCGAGGAAAACCAGCTGCTGAACGGCTCTGGCACCGGCCAGAACATTCACGGTCTCGTCCCGCAGGCGACTGCATTCAATCCGGCGTTTTCTGCCGCTGACGAAACGGGCATTGACCGTCTCCGTCTGGCTGTTCTGCAGGTCGTTCTCGCCGAGTATCCGGCAACCGCGTTCGTTCTGAACCCGATCGACTGGGCGAAGATCGAGCTGACCAAGGATGCCGGCGGCAACTACATCATCGGCAATCCGCAGGGCTCGCTCACTCCGACGCTCTGGAATCTGCCGGTCGTTTCGACGCAGGCCATGGCCGCAGGTGAGTTCCTTACCGGCGCGTTCAGCTTCGCAGCTCAGATCTTCGACCGCATGGATATCGAAGTCCTGCTGTCGACCGAGAACGACAAAGACTTCGAGAACAACCTTGTGTCTATCCGCGCTGAAGAGCGTCTGGCGTTCGCCGTCTATCGTCCTGAGGCGTTCGTTACCGGCGATGTTGAAGGCGCGTAAGCTGGATAAAAACAGCTGAAACTCTTATCTACTTAGAGGGGCGTAACGGCGGGATTGCAGTCTCACCGTTACGCAAACAGCTGAGAACATAAGGGTTCAAAGATGCTTGCGACTATCGGTACTTCCGGTAATGGCGCCGCTCAAAGTTTGCGCACTAAGTCCTGCCCAGATTGCGGTTCTGCTGTTTTTGGTAAAACGCTGCACGTACAATACTGCGAGGCCTGCAAAGTCTCTCGAAAGCGTGCAAAAGACGTAGAAGCATCGGAACGCAGACGGCGCAAAAATGGCGTCCCCAAGGTAAAAGGGGAGACCTTTTGTTGCCAGCTTTGCGGCTCGTATTTCGTAGCTACATCGAAAAGCCGAGCGCTTTATTGCGAGCCATGCAGGCCAGATGCAGGCAGAGCCCGATCTCGGGAAAGATCGAAATCCCGAAGCAGCGATCCGCACCGCAAGGAAAGGTTCAACGCTTGGTACAGAGACCAGCGCAGGCGGCCAGAAATCGCTGTATCTCGGCATATGAGCACGATGATTTCGCGAGGTTTGGCAGCAGGAAAATCTGGCAAAAGCTGGCGCGACCTTGTCGACTACTCGCTCGAGGATCTTATACGGCATCTTGAGCGCCAGTTTCTCCCCGGCATGTCTTGGGAAAATCGCAGTGACTGGCACATCGATCACATCGTGCCGAAGTCGAGTTTCGAATTCAGAACAGCCGATTGCAAAGGCTTTAAGGCGGCTTGGGCGCTGACCAATCTGCGGCCACTTTGGGCGTCGGACAATGTCCGAAAGCAAGCGAAACAAATTTACCTGATCTAGGCCCCTTAAGGGGCCTTTTTCTTAGGGAGTGAACATGACTGATTTTCTGGAAGTGAAGGCCAAGCGCACGTTCGCTGTTGGCAAAGAACTGAAGACCAAAAAGAGCGATCCGTTCAAGGTCGAGGCAGGCGAGGCGAAGCAGCTCGAGGCGCAGGGTCTTGTCGATATCATCAGCGAGGCAAAGGCTGAAACCTCTACAGAAGACGACGCCGCGGATGAAGCCGCTGACAAGCCCGTGATTTCCTCTGCTCGTTCGACGAAGAAGAAGGACAAACCCGATGCTGTCAACGAAGGTTCGTAAGCGCAGGGTCGCGTCCTATATCGGCGCCGGTATCGTCAACGGTATTGGCTCACCGGTGAATTCTGTTGCACCTGCCATCACGGGCACGGCACAGGTTGGCCAGACGCTGACGTCGACAACCGGCACATGGTCCGGCTCGCCGACTTACGCGCGGCAGTGGTTCGCTGCTGGCGTCGCGATTTCTGGCGCCACTGCGGCTACCTATGTGCCGGTCGCCGGCGACGTTGGTAAGGCCATCACGGTTCGCGTCACGGCCACCAATGACAAGGGCAGCGTGCACGTCACAAGCGCGCCTACTGCCGCAGTAGTGGCGGCCTGATATGGCAGAGCAGAGTATCAAATTCATTGGCGATATGGAGCGATTGGTGATCAAGCCGGGGGACCGATTTGTCATCAAATGCGACCAGAATATCTCTCCAGAAACGAGACGCGCTATCGCTGAGGCTGCTCGCGGTTTCTTCGGTGACAGTGCCAACGTGCTGATCCTCGATAGAGGGTTCTCGCTCGGCGTGATCGGAGGAGACTGATATGCCAATCGTCGATCTCGAAACCGTAAAGAAGCATCTCCGTGTCTTTCATGATGATGAAGATACGGAGATCGGCCTCTATCGGGACGCCGCTGAAAGCATCGTTACGCAGCATCTTGATCGCGAAGTCGTAGCTGCCGGTGAACCACCCACGGCCGCCGAGGGCATTACAGCAACGCCCGCAATCGTGTCGGCGATCCTTCTCGTGACCGGCGATCTCTACGAAATGCGCGAGCCGGACCCCAAGGCAACAGGCGACGCGGTCCTTCCGCGTGCAGTGCGGATGCTTTTGGCACCGTGGCGTGTCTGGCGAACAGTGGCAGATGACTATGTGGCTCCGCTTCCATGAACCGTTCGACTGGCGCCAGCCAGGTTTCACGATCGCCTATCCAGTCGGCCTCTACAACGTCACGCGCAAGTGCGCCGCGACTGCAATAGCGGCCGAGGCTGCCGAACCCACCAAGGATCGACCGAATGCCAAAACGCAAGAGGGCGGGCGCGGGCTCGCTGAGTGAGCGCATCGGCTTTGAGGCCGAGGTTGAGGGCGATGATGGATATGGTGGCGTAGTGGTCGGCTTTGCTGAGCAATTTGTGGAGCCAGCCCGCCTTGAGCCGCGCGTCGGCAACGAAACTGTCATCGCCAGCCGTCTCCAAGGAATGCAGCCGTTCACCATGACTGTCCGCAGCAACGAACGCACGCGCACTATTACGCCGGCTTGGCAGGCGCGGAACAAGCGCACCGGCGTGGTCTACGCGATCAAGGCTGCGGTCAATATCGACGAACGCAACCAGTGGATCGAGCTGCTTGTGGTGCAAGGGGAGGCGGGGTGACTATTCTAGGACTCGCTAAACTGAACCGTAAGCTTGCGAAACTGCCGGCTGCTGCCGAAAAGCGTATCAAGGAGGCGATGGGGCAGGGTGCCGACGAGATTGTCGCCCTCATGAAATCGCTTGTCGCCATCGATAGCGGCGAACTTCGCGATTCTATTGGCTGGACATGGGGCGATGCTCCAAAATACAGCCAAAAGATTGCCACCGTGAAGTCCGGTGACGGCAAACTCGTGATCACGATTTATGCCGGTAACAGCAAGGTGCGCTATGCCCACCTCGTCGAGTTCGCGACCAAGGCGCACGAAAATGCTGGCCAGTTCCCCGGTACTCAGCATCCGGGCACCAAAGCACAACCGTTCTTCTTCGTCTCTTACCGCGCACTGCGCCGTCGCACGAAATCACGCATCACACGCGCCATCAATAAATCGGCGAAGGAGGTGGCAGCGAATGGTTGATCCCACCCTCGAGCTTCAAGGCGCCATTATCGCCCGACTCAAAGCTAATGCAGCTGTCACTGCGCTGGTTGCAAATCGCATCGCCGATATCCCGCAGTCCACCTGGGCCAAGCCTTACATCAGCATCGGGCCTTCAAACTACGTTGCAGAGCTTGTCGACTGCATCGACGGCGGTGAGATCATGATGCAGATCGACTGCTGGTCAGATGCGACTGTGCTTTCCCAAGTGAGGCAGGTTGCCGATGCGGTGCGGCGCGCACTGCGAAATTGGGACCCCCCTTTGGCTGCCAATGCTCTGGTTTCATTCGAGCCTTGGCGCACTGACTTCATCACGGACGGCGCGATCAAGCAGGCTGCCATGCGCTACACAGCGATTATCGAAGAGCCGTAACGCTCCACCTTTTCCCGACATTTTCAGGAGGCCTTTATGGCTCAAGCAACCACCATCAAGGGCGGCAAGATTCGCGTGCTTTTGGGCAACGATGCCGATCCGATTGTTTACACTGCGCCGTGCGGCTTCACTCAGCGCTCCATCACGCTGAACAAGGGCCTCGAAGAGGTCAATATCCCGGACTGTGAAGACCCCGACAAGGTCGACTGGGTCGGCCGAGACGCGACGTCTCTTTCCATGGGAATTTCCGGCGAAGGCGTGCTCGCGTCCGAGAGTGTCGATACATGGCTCGAAGGGTTTGAGAGCATCGAGAGCATTCCGGTCAAGGTCGAATGGGAGTTCCCCGCAAAGACGATCACCTGGACCGGCCGCATGCATATCGAAAGCATGGAAGTCGGCGCCAACAATGGCCAGCGCGCAACCAACAACGTTTCGCTCCAGAGCGACGGCGAAATGGTCCGCGTTACAACGCCGGTCACGCCCTAATGCGGGATGCTCGTATCGAATTGACCATCTGGGACGGAGACTACGAATTCCGTCTCGGGTGGGGAGAGATCGCACAGCTTCAGGAAAAATGCGATGCGGGTCCGCTCGTCGTATTGCATCGTCTTGAACACAAGTTGTGGCGATCGGAAGATATTGAAGCCACTCTCCGCCTCGGGCTTATTGGCGCTGGCCGCAAGCCCGAAGAGGCTACGAAACTGATCAAGGATCACGTCAGAACAAGACCGGTCGGCGAATACGCGTTGGCCGCGCAGGCGGTGCTTGTTGCCGCTGTGTATGGTGCGCCGGAAGAGCCTGTGGGGGAGGGCGACGCAGCAAGTCAAATCGAACACAGCTTGACGACCTCCCTAACGGAAAGCTGAGATTTGCTGCGATCTACGGCACGGGGGCTGTGATGGGGTTTACCCCTCAGCAAGTCAATCGAATGTCAATGTGGCAATTTTTGGCGGCAGTCGACGGGTACGTCGAAGCTAACACCGCGGACGACGGATCTCTTACGACGAAGGAAATAGATGAACTCTGGGACTGGCTTTAACGGCCAGTCTTGTGAAGCTCCTCGTACATGCAGTCTGCCCGCGACTTGCCTGGCTCCGCAACCGCACACTTCTCGGATTTGCGATCATCTTTTGCTTCAAGGCATTTCTGCATCTCTGCCGCATCCTTGATCGCCAAGCATTTCGCGTTCCTCTCTGACTGAGCCGCACCAACCGTTGCGAGCAATGAAAGACAAACCGACATAATCAAGGTTTTCATAAAAAGCCTCCCGTTGCGACACCCACTCAGTAAGGCATTTCAGAAATGGCGCAAGACTTAGAGCGTCTTGTTGTACAGCTGTCGGCTGACATCAAGAAGTACGAAAATGCCATGGCTAAGGCGATGGGAACAACGCAGAAGCGTGCGAACGAGATCGAACGTCGATTTCTTTCGATGAATGCCAAGGTGGAGAAATCCTTTGCAGGGATGGGGAGTCGCATATCGTCTTCCCTCGATGTCGCGCTTAGGTCGACTGTAGCTTTGGCCGGCACAGCGCTAAGCGTTCAGGAAATTTCACAGTACGCCGACGCATGGACGGAGGCTGGGAACAAAATTAACGCCGCCGCCACATCAGCTGGGGTGCAGGCGAGATCGCTGAATGATCTGAAAGACGGCGCCAACGAGGCCCGTACCGCTTTTGGCGACTACGTAGATTTATACGCTCGACTCATAAGATCCGCGTCAGGGGTGGCAAAGTCTGAGCAGGAAATAGCCACCGCAACCTCGATCGTCTCGAAGGCATTCAAGGCCGGCGGCGCATCGGCGCAGGAGCAGGCGGCCGGCATTTTGCAGCTCGGCCAAGCTCTTGGCTCCGGCGTTCTGCAGGGGGACGAGCTCCGTTCTCTGCGTGAAAACGCGCCTATCCTTGCGCAGGCTATCGCGAACGAATTTAAGACGACTATCGCCGGCCTTAAGCAGCTCGGAGCCGAAGGCAAGCTAACGTCGGATCGAGTTTTTTCTGCAATTTTGAACGCTCAAAAGCCTATCGAGGCACAGTTCAAGGCAACAAACTCAACAATCAGGGATGCCGTAACGCGTATTAACAACGAGTTTACGGCGTACATCGGGAATGCGGATGCATCTGCCGGTGCTACCGGGAAGCTTGTCGAGGCACTGAACTATCTCGCAGACAATTTCAAAGAAGTGGGCGATGTTGTTCTGCAATTTATCACTATCATCACCGGCGCTCTGGTTGGGCGCGCTCTCGTGGGCGTGGTTGCCGGTCTTGGTAATGCTGTAGCGGCACTTGGAGCATTCATCAGTGCGGTACGAACCGGTACGCTTGTAGCTGGCGGACTTGCTGCCGCGCTCGGCCCCATCGGCTTGATCGCTGGTGCTGCGGCAGCCGCCATCTATTTAATGGTCGATAGCGCCAACGCGACAGACACGGCAATAACAAATGCGAACGCCGCTATTTCAAGCCATGCGGCAGCCCTTGATGAGGCGAAATCATCATCTCAAGGCTACACTACAGCCCTACGAGACCAGATAAAGATGCAATATGAGGCCGCAAAAGCCTCATTTGATCTTGCTTATGCAGAACTCAATGCCGCCCGCGCTCGTGCCGAAAACTTTCGCACGATGACGAAGGCCCTTACTGGCTACGAACTGAGTTTTGACCCATTCGATTATGCGGCGCGAACTGCGGACGACAAAGCGACCGCGATCGGTAAAGCTGCCCTCAATCTCAGAGCGCAGCTTGAACAGATCGATGCTGAGCTCGCCAAGCAGCCTACCGGCTTTGGTAAAGGCATAGGTGCAGCACCTGCCGAGAAGTCCAAAGTACCAAAGAAGACCGCCGACGATCGCTTCCGCGAAGATATTCAGGCCATCAAAGACAGGACGGCAGCCCTCATTCAAGAGCAGTCGACGGTGAGCCTTTCATATCAAGAACAAGAGAGACGCCGGATGGCGCTTGATCTTGAGCAGCGTGCATTGGCTGACCTTCGAGAGGAGGCCAGAAAGAAGGGGCAGAAAGACCTCGAGAGTATCCAGCTTTCATCTCAGCAGAAGAAAACGATTGATGAAGTTTCCTCTGCGTATGCGAAACAGGCCGATGCTCTCAGGGAGGTAGAAGAGGCTCAGCAGCGCGCGGAGAGTTCGGCGCAGGAGTTTTATGACGCCGCACGAACAGGCTTTGCGGACGTTATTACCGGAGCTCAAAGCTTGAGCGAGGCGCTCTCTGGCTTGCTCAACAAGTTAGCTGATCTGGTGCTTAACAGCGCTTTCGACGCCCTCATGGGCGGGTCGAAGGCCACAAGTAGCGGAGGATGGCTCACCAAACTGTTTTCTGGCTTCTCAGACGGCGGCTACACCGGCGACGGCGGCAAGTATCAGCCCGCCGGTGTGGTGCATAAGGGCGAATACGTCTTTGACCAGGCGGCAGTCAAAGCTGCTGGCGGTCCTGCAGCCATGGAGGCCATGCGGCGCAATCTCAAAGGCTACGCCAACGGCGGCCCAGTCGGGATTTCGGTCCCTAGCGTGCCGAGCTTGCGATCGATGTCGGCGCAATCTGCCGGTGTCGTCGTCAACTTCAATCCAGTCGTCGACAACCGCGGCGCGTCTGTTGAAGCCGTCGCAAGACAGGAAAAGGCGCTAGCCAAGATGCAGGGCGAACTGCAAAGCCGCGTTGAGGCCGCCGTTCGGTCGGCCCAGAAACGAAACGTGAAGTTGGGGTAAGGCATGACAATCACATACCCGCTCCCAACTTCGTTTTTCGATGAGTTCCCAGGCTGGTCGACGGAGTTCAATCTGCTTTGGCGGCAAGAACAGTCGCGCACGGCTGGTGGCCAGACGGTCGTCAAGGACATGGGGTCACCACTCTGGCAGATGGCGGCGCAATCGCGATCAATGAAGCCGAACGAGCTAGACTACTGGCGTGCGCGGCTTACGAGCTTGGAAAACGGGCTCAAGACGTTCCGCGCATTCCCGAAGTCTCGTTGCTTTCCCGTCGCCTACCCGAACGGCAGATGGCCAACCGGTAGCGCATTCGCCGGGGTGGGGCAGGTGGCCACGATTGCGAGTAACCGCAAGGCAATCTCGCTGTCGGGCGTGCCCGCTGGCTACAAGGTTTCGGTCGGCGATTACATCCAGATCGGCGACAAAGACCTCCACATGGTCATGGAGGCCGTGACGGCCAGTGGCGGCGGCGTGACCACGCAGTTTGAGGTTCGCCCGCATCTGTGGCCGGGCGTTACGGCGCCTGTCGCCGCTGCGCTGGTCAAGCCTTCCTGCATCATGGCGATCGTGCCTGGCTCGATTTCGACAACTGCCGACATGGCCACTGGTCGTGGCACGGTCACGTTTCAGGCGATTGAAGCCCGCTAAGGGAAATCAATGAGATACATATCAGCAGAAAACCTTGCTGCGCTTGAGGCGCGGCAACTGGTGGCGCGTGACTTCCTTTGGTTCGTTGCGCGCGATCGGGCGACTGGTGCGCCGGTCACCGATGGCATGTGGTCGGACGTCGGAAACGTGTCTGCGGCCATTGTGCACCCGGACACAGGCCTGCCGGTCACGCGTGACTGGTACGGCTCCGGCACACTGGTGCAGATCGATGACATTCCGCTCGTCGCCAACCTTTCGGTCCAGAACGTCAATATCCGCCTATCTCAGGTGAGTGAGCACGTGCAGACGCTGGTGAGGCAGTATGATTGCCGTCAGGCTCGTGTCGAGATTTACAGAGGCCTGTTCGATCCGGACAGCCGCCAAATGGTGGCGCCGGCGGAATGCCGTTTCGTTGGGTTCGTGGACACCATCACGATCAACACGCCTTCCGAGAATGAGGAAGGCAGCGTGACGATGGTTTGCGCGAGCCACACTCAGGAAATGACACGTTCCAACCCGTCGACGCGCAGTCACGCCACGCAGGTGCTTCGACAGGCCGGCGATGCGTTCTTCACCGACGCTGACACCTCGTCCGAGTGGGAGTTCTTCTGGGGCTCCGAAAAGGGCAAGGTTGCGACCCAGCCGAAGCGCAAGAAGTTTCTCGGGATATTCTGATGGAAGTTCGCTTCGCAACGAGCGAGGACCGCGACCGAGTTGTGGCGCTCCTGCGTGAGAGCCATGAGGCCGCCGGGTTCACCTTTCCGTTTCGAGCGGCTTATGCCGATCGGCTGTTTCAACAGCATCTGGTGTCGGACAAGGCCTGCGTTCTCGTCGCAGGCGATCCCGTGCAGGGCATTCTCATGGCCTGCGCTTTTGAACACCCATTCGGGGCCGGTCGCATTGCCAAGGAGACGGTCTGGTTTGTGACGCCAGAAGCTCGAGGCCGGGGCGCAATCAAGATGCTTGATGCTTACGAGGCGTGGGCGCGGTCGGTCGGCTGCGTCTCTGCCGGCATGGCTTCACTGGCAACCAATGACGTCTCCAGCCTCTACGAGCGGCGCGGCTACAGCGCTGTCGAAACACATTTCATGAAGTCGCTCTAGCGGCATTCCTTCGGCGCCATCCGCGCCCCGCGCGCAGCGCATCCCCAAGGAAAATCGATGGCTATCTTTTCTGGCATCGCGGCTGCGATCAGCGGCGCGATTTCGGCTGTCTCTGGATTTATCGGCGGCCTTGGCGCAGTCGGCGCGTTCCTGCTGAAGACCGCTGTTGGTGTCGGCGTCAGCCTTCTCGCACAGTCGCTTGCTGGTAAGCCAAAAGACCCGACGTTTTCAATCAACGGCACACTGCAGGGCGGCGGGGATGTTCCTCGCTCCTTCATCATGGGCCGCACGGCTACCGCTGGCTCTCTCGTGTTCGTCAATACCTGGGGGCAGGACGGCGACACGCCGAACGCCTATCTGACGCAGGTTATCGCTCTGTCGGATCTGCCCGTGCGTGGACTGGCCGAGGTCTGGGTCAATGGAGAGCTCGTGACGCTCGGAGGGCTGACGGATCGGGGCTACGCTGTGAACGAGTATCCGGATAGCCTCTGGGTCAAGTTCTACGATGGCACGCAGACGACGGCTGACAGTTTCCTGTTCACGTCGGTTTCCAACGGCAACAGGTGGTGGAACCCGGATCGTATCGGGCGCGGTGTTGCTTATGCCATTGTCACGGCTCGCGTCTCGAAGAACATGTTTTCTGGCGTGCCGTCCTTCAAGTTCGTGCTCGAAGGCCTGCGCCTCTACGACATTTCGCGTGACAGCACGCAAGGCGGCGTTGGTCCGCAGCGCTTCGCCGATCCGGCGACATGGGGCGGCGACGGTGACTTCCTGCCAGCAGTGCAGATCTACAATCTACTGCGCGGCATCACCTATAACGGCCAGTGGTTCTATGGCCTCCAAAACCTTTCCTCTTCACGCCTGCCTGCCGCAGCGTGGATTGCGCAGATCGAGAAACATCGCGCAGGCACGCTGGAATCAACCGGCTGGGTGAACACCTACCGAAGCGGCGGCGAAATTCAGGTTGATGCACCGCTGACCTCCGCCGTCGAAGCGTTGCTGACGGCTTGCCAGGGCAGGATTTCGGAAGTCGGTGGCGTCTACTATCTTCATTCTGGCGCGCCGGATGCCCCCGTTATCGCCTTCACCGACGATGATATCCTGTCGACGGACGAGCAGGAGTTTACGCCGTTCCTCGGGCTGGCCGACACCATCAATGGCGTTTCTGCTAACTATCCGTCGCCTGCCGATGGCTGGGTCGCCAAGACCGCACCGCCCCTGTACCGAACGGACCTTGAGGCGATCGACGGCAACCGCCGGCTGATGGCTGATGTCGACCTTAACTTCGTTCCTTATCCGGAACAGGTGCAGCGCCTGATGAAGTCGGCGCTTGAGGAGGCTCGACGCTTCCGCAGGCACACGATTGTCCTGCCGCCAAAGTTCTGGGCCTACGCCACGCCGGGAACGGTGTTTTCGTGGACGTCGGAGCGCAATGGCTACATCGCCAAGCTGATGCGGATCGACGGCGTTGCCGATCGCGCCAACCTCGACGTGATGATCGACATCACTGAGGTTGATCCTGCCGACTATGACTGGAGCAGCGATACCGAGTTCAAACCGCCGGTTGACGGCCAGCTTGGTGTCATTCGTCCGACGCCACAGCCGATCATCGACTGGTTCGCAGAACCGGCCACGGTTAAGGATGCGGCTGGCGACGACAGGCGGCCAGCAATCAGGTTGACATGGGACAACACGGACGGGCGCCTCGATGACGTTATCGGCATTGAGTACGATATTCGTCTCGCTAGCACGCTTGAGCAGGTTGTTACCGGGCGCACCGACCAGCCTGAAGTTGGCTCGATGCTCATTTCGCAAAGCCTCTTGCCGAATGAGGATTACGTTGTCCGTGGGCGATACATTCCAGGCGGCGACAGGCCAGTGCTGTGGTCTGGATCCATTCCCGTCACGACACCTAATGTGTTGCTCTCGGACAAGGATGTGTTCGTTGATGTCGACCTAACCGGCGTTGAAGAGGCGCTCGGCTGGCTGCGAAATAGCACGCGAACAGCGCAGGATGCCATCGACGGCCTCATCGCCGCGCAGATGGAACTGGCGACGGTTGCATACAAGGACACCAGAAATCTCGCCAGAGAACTGTCTGTCGAGTTGGGCGCGGCCCGTGCCGAATATCGAGAGGATATCCAGCTTGCCGTGAATGAAACTATGGCCGTCGCTGGCAAGGTGGAAACACTGACGGCGGCGTTGGGCGGAAGCTCGGCGTTCGTCAATGTCGCATGGGCTGCCATCGCTGCTCCATCAGGATATGCAGCTCGGTACGGCGTTACGGCCGCAGTCAATGATGGCGCATATCGCGCTGCGTCGTTGCTGTTGGATGTTCCCGCTAACCCGGCCCTGCCAACGCGCGTCATTGTTCAGGCTGGCCAGTTTGTTGTCGCGAGCGACGACGGGGCAACCATCAAGCAACCATTCACTGTGACCGGCGGTGTGCTTTACGCCAACGATATAAGGGTGAACAGCCTTTCGGCTTTCTCGTCAGTATTGGGGAATGTCGATATTTCGAGCGCTTACATCGGCGATCTTAAAGTTGGCACGTCGAACATTGATCCCGGCGCAATCACCGCGGCGGCTTCTGATGTTCTTCCAGGAAACGGGTCTGTTGACATCACCCTTACCCACGGCCTTGGTTCTCCGCGAGTGCAGGTGGATGTGGTCGGCAAGGTGTTTTCTGGAACGTCGACCGATCAGCAGTACGTGAGCTTCACTCTGCGAAACGTCACAGACAACGCCGACATCGAAACCTTCCTGGTGTTCTCGAAAACGACACCGGCCGCCGGCGCTGCGCGCCTCCTTGGCGCAACCACGTATCTGTTCAACCCGCCAAGCGGTCGCACTCAAACCACGTTCAGGCTGACCGCAACGCCGCAGGGAGCGACCCCAGTCAATTCCACAATCGTTGCTCAAGCATTCAAGAGGTAATCCATGACAGCCGGAAATCAGATGCAGGTCGACGCGCTCGTCGCCCTGCAGGAAGCGGAAGTGCGCGAAGGCTTCCTTAAGCAGCGGACTTTGCTGCTCGGGCAACACCTCGCCATGCAGAAGCAGGAAAACCAGATCCTCCTCGACAAGATCAACGGCCTTGAAGCCGATCTGCGCCTTGCGAAAGGCGAGGGCGATACCGTCGACACTGGTAACGGAGCATCCGAATAATGGCTAACACCACATGGTACGGCGACGGTACGGCAACCGTCGCTGTAGGCTCTCGCACTGTGACCGGCACGGATACGGGCTGGCTGACGGAAGTTGCCGGGCTGACGCCGATCAAGGTCGGCGACAAGTTCGGTATTCACGTTGGCCGCCCGATCGTCATCGAGCAGATCATCAGCGATACCGAACTGTTGCTTGCTGATGATTGGCCCGGTCCTGCGCAGACTGATGCGCCTTACAAGGTCGAGCTTACGTCGCCAACGATTGCAGCGGTTGAGGCCATGCGCCGGCTGCTGGCTTCACTGTCGAATGGCAACCTCGACAGCCTGTCTGAAATCTCGGTTGGCACCGATGACATTCCGATCGGTATCGGCCCGGGTGTCTTCGGCACCATCAACAAAGCGGCGCTGGTGCAGGGCGTCCAATATGACGCGTGGGTGGCAAACCTTGCGGGCAGGGCGGCTTACAATGGCGCTGCTGCCGGCTTCTCAGTTCTCGTCATCGATATTGGAGACGGCCGGTCTGCGCTCTATTTCAAGAACTCGGCTACGTCGGGAGACTGGAGTGCGCCGTCTTACGTAACGGGTCCTATCGGTCCTGCTGGCGTCAACCAGCGCGGCAACTACAGCGCAGGCACGGCCTATGCGATCCGCGATATCGTGCAGTACGGCGGCTCGACATGGATCGCCAAGATCGCGACGACCGGCAACGCGCCGCCGACACTCCCGACAACCGAAAACACGCAATGGTTACTGTTCGCTCGCTCTGGCACTCCGGGCGTGGTGGACCGCGGCACTTATAGTGGAGCGACGGCCTACGCGACCAACGATATCGTTCTCAATAACGGCTCCACTTGGATTGCGCTGCAGTCGACCACGGGCAACGCCCCGCCAGTTCTGCCGGCAGAGAGTAATGCTTACTGGCGGCTGCTGGCCCGCAAAGGGACGGATGGCACCGGTACTGGTGATTTCTCTGGCCCGGCTGGTGGTGTTGCTTCTGGCGACATCGTCGCATTCGCTGACACAACGGGCAAGACAGGCAGAAAGGCAACGCAAGCCGAACTCAAGGCGGCCATCGGCGGCGTTCCGATCCCTGGCTATATCTCGCCTAACTTCAATCTGTCGAATAACGTAGCTGACGCGGCCAACGACCTCGATTTCCCAGCGGGTATTGTTGCGAGCGAAGTAGCCAACCCGATCCTGATGGCGCACGCCGCCGGAACGGCCCAACTCGATGTAGCATATGGTACGGGCAACGGCGGACGGTTTGATAGCGCCATCTCGGACGGAACTTGGCACTGCTTCGTGATCAGCAATGGGACAACGGTATCGCGCGGCTTCTCCAAATCGCTCGATCCTACGACCCAGCCGAATTATCCCGCAGCCTTCAATCACTATCGACGCGTGGCATCCTGGTTTCGCGTCGGCAATAACTTGATCTCGATGGTTCAGCGGGAAAATGACTTCGAGTTCGTTGATGACAACACAGAGCGCAATAGCACAGCAGCACAGGCGTCAACCTTGCTCACCATCAGGGCACCATTGGGCATCGTTACCGAACCAAAGCTTGCGATCACCCAGCAGATGGGGGCATCAAACGGAAACATCCAGACACAGCTTGCAACCGCCGGCAAGACTCCGACGTCCTATACCATCACGTCTGTCGCCAGCGACATCAAACCCTACCAGGTCAATGGGGGCATAAAGACCAACCTTGCCTCCCAAATCCAATTCGCTGTCGTCAACTTCGGCGGGTCTTTGGGTCTCAACGTTCTCATCAGCAAGGGCTGGATCGACAATCGAGGAAAATCATGAGGATTTATGTTCAACGCGAGATCGATGGCAAGATCGTCGGCGTGTACTCCAGTTTTCAGGCAGGTATCGCTGAAGAAGGGATGCTGGATAGCGACCCAGAGGTTATCGCCTTCCTCAACCCGGTCACCATCACCGACTACGAGAACGCCATCCAGAACCTGGTCGACAGCACGGCTCGTGAGCGGCAATTCCGAGATGGCGTGACGCTGGCCTCCTACATAGGGTCAACAAAACCGAGGTGGGCGGCGGAAGCCCAGGCGTTTGTCGCTTGGCGCGATAACGTTTGGTTCTACGCCTACGGCGAGTTGGCAAAAGTGAAGGCCGGCCAGCGCGAGCAGCCAACTGTGGAGCAATTCCTTGCGGAAATCGCTCCCATCGCCTGGCCGGCGGGATAAGCCTTAACGCCGAAAACACAAAGCGGAAGAGGCTCGCCCCTGCGCCAAGCGCCAGGCCTCGGTGCGGTGGCCGTTATCGTGGATCGGACCGCACTGAACAATGCAGCTGAAGCATAGTCATCTTGACAAAGATAGCTTCGCTAATCATTGCTCGAAAATCGAGGCGATGGGGATTGCCCCTTTTTGTATGGGAAGCGTTTGATGAAAGAGACGGGCCTGAAGCCTGATGGCGAAAGATTCCTGCCTGAGTTCCAAGGGATAATTGAGCTAGAGCACTACCATCGTTACCATCTGGCTCTCAATCTTGTTTACGGTAAGGATGTACTCGACATTGCCAGCGGTGAAGGGTTCGGGTCGGCTATCTTGGCTCGATCTGCAAAAAGCGTTACGGGTGTGGATGTTTCGCAAGAAGCTGTGGAACACGCAAAAGCAAAATATTCAAAGGATGGCTTGCGCTTCATCTGCGGGAGCGCGACGAAAATACCGCTGGATAGCGATGCCGTTGATGTTGTGATTTCGTTTGAAACAATTGAGCACCTGATTGAACATGATCAGATGATGGCTGAGATAAAGCGCGTCCTTAAACCGGGGGGCGTTCTTCTAATTTCGAGCCCCAACAAATATATTTACTCCGACAAGCCAAATTACAAGAATCCGTTCCATGTGCGGGAACTGTACACCACCGAATTCAAAGAGCTTGTGAACCGATATTTCAAAAATACCGCCCATTATGGGCAACGCGTAGTTACTGCATCGGTTATTGCGGCAAGTGAAACGGCTTCCGAGATCGTGTCCTATCGTGACGACGAGATGTTAGTCGGCTTTCCCGACCAAATGTATGATGTCATTTTGGCGTCGGATGTTGAGTTGCCTCAAATAGCTCACTCTCTGTTCGAGTATTTGTCTGGTGGTTTGCAGCCTGAGAAAATGGAAGAAGTTCGAAAAGCCTTCCATGAAGCGAGTAACGAACTTACTCAGGTTAAAGCTGATCGTGAGTATCTGTCAAATCGTATAAACGAAGTAACGTCTGAACGAGACCGCTTGATCCGGCGCCTTCGAAACATGCTGCCTAACGCGCGAAATCTCGGTGAAGGCACAAGTCTCGAAGAGATGTCTCCTGATGAGGTTAAGGCCCTTCTCCAAAGGGTTGCGGACGACGGTAATAAGGTCGTTGGTGACAAGTGGTGGCGTCGGACAAGATCGCTACGGCGGTGGTCTAATTCTATTCGAAAGTGGAAAGGCAAATCTAAAAAGGTATGGCCAGAACGATTTAGCTTAGGCGATTACTTGCCATCGCTTGCCGAGCAAACTACCGCAATTACCAGTCATTCTCAGCGGGAAAATGCGGTTATTCCAGCGGTGCAATATTCGACCGTGAAGGAAGGATTTGTAGAGTATCGAGATTACTCACCGATCAAGACTGACCCAAAGCTTATTGCATTTTATCTACCTCAATTTCATCCATTTGAAGAAAACGATACCTGGTGGGGTAGGGGGTTCACAGAATGGACGAACGTCAGTAAATCGGCGCCGCTTTTTGAGGGTCACCATCAGCCACATTATCCGATACACCTGGGTTACTACGATCTGAGGGTGAATCAGATAATGGAGGAGCAGGCGCGTTTGGCTCAGTCCTACGGCGTGTCGGGATTTGCCTACTACTTCTACTGGTTTGCTGGCAAAGTTCTTATGGACTTGCCACTCCAGCAGATGCTGGCAAACCCGAAGGTTGATATCCCTTTTTGCATGATCTGGGCCAATGAAAACTGGACAAGGCGATGGGACGGGCAGGACCACGAGATACTCATCGCCCAAAATCACTCGTTGGAAGACTCACGGGCGATGCTGGAATACTTAAGGCCGTTCTTGGAAGACCCGCGATATATTAAGATCGACGGCAAGCCCCTTTTTATAGTCTACCGCGCCGCGATTATACCGGATATGGCCGCGACCCTAGAGGCGTGGCGTGAGCAGGCCAAAGGTTTTGGTTTTCCGGGCCTTTATTGTGTCTGTGCGCAGAACTTTGGCCACAGCGATCCTCGGGAGTTCGGCTTTGACGCGGCAATGGAATTCCCGCCACACGCGGCGCCACTGGTTGATATTTCCCACGAAGTTAAAAACCTGAAGCCAGAATTTACAGGCAGCATATGCGACTACAAACAGGTCGTTTCTGATGCTGTTACGCGGACAAGCAAGGAGTATAAAGTTTTCCCGACAGCAATGCTGTCGTGGGACAACACAGCCCGCCGAGGCGACAAGGCAACACTGTTTGAAAACTTCTCATTGAAGGATTTCAGTCAATGGCTTTCCCATAATGCCGAGCGAGTTGTTAAGGATCCTGACTTGTCTCCATCGGAGCGCATCATGTTCGTCAATGCTTGGAATGAGTGGGCTGAGGGTACGCACCTTGAGCCTGACCGCAAGCATGGGTTCGGTTACTTGGCAGCCACTCGAAGCGTAATGGAGAACTATGATGTCAGCGGTGGCGAGTTTCAAAATCCGCCCTATCCAAAAAACGCACAATCCAAGTATGCGGTGTTGGTTCATATCCATTACGATTCTGCGTTACCAGACGTCCTTAAAGCGTTAAATAGCATTGAGGATTACTCCCCCGATATCTACGTCACAGTTACATCTTTGCCCCTTGCGCAAAAAGTAAAGTCTGAGCTGCCTAATGCAATCGTTGAGCTAGTAGACAACAGGGGGCGCGACATACGACCGTTCCTCCACGTATTCAGGAAAATTGCACATCTCGATTACGTCGCAATTTGCAAGATACACGGAAAGGCGACGACATATCGCAATGATGGAGAGCAGCTTCGTCGGTCGGCACTTAGTGCGCTGCTGTGCAAGGCCAGCATAGAAAAAGTGATAGCTAACAATGATATCGGATTGTTGGTTCCTTCGGCGTCGCTCATCCAGCATTCAGAAAAAAATATGCATTCGAACAAAGTTCACGTTGATAAACTCGCAGACGAACTTGGTATTAAAGACTGGTGGGGGAATTTTCCTGCTGGATCGATGTTCTGGTTTAGGCCTGCCTCATTGATGCCTTTGCAGAAAATTAACAGCGAAATATTTGATGTTGAGAGGGGGATGATCGATGGAACCTTCGCTCATGCCGTCGAGAGGTTATTCAATGCCATTTGCAAATCGGAAGGCTTCATCGTTGAGGTCACGCCAACTTAGCAAATTCGAGCGGGGAGGGGCGCTGGCGTTTATCGCATGATGATACGTCGGATTGGCGCCCTTCCTATTCTCGAAGTTTCCAACCTGAAACAGCAACCTTAACCTGGCACCTGTTGGCCGGAATATATACACGCGGATACTTGCTGAAAACCTCCATATCAAATCGTCATACATGAACCGGGCTGCCCGGTCCCATCAGAGCCGGTTTGAATCTATTCGTCGCCCATGCCTCGGAGCCCTGTTGGGTAGGTTGTCGCAACTTCCTGCGCTTCCATTTTTCCATATGAGCGAATAAAAGAGGCTTCGGCCTGTTATGAGCGTGGCGCTTCTCCCATATCTACGAGTATCGGCTGTATTGATAGCAGCAAAAAAACCGCGCAACCGGGGGACGTTTGCGCGGGTCTTTAGGCCATGGAATTGTGGACATGGCGCCGTCTAAACGCGCCGACCGTTCGAACGTTCCAACAATACCCAACCAGGACAACCAAATGCCAATCACCAAAATCTCCACACAGGGGAGGGCTTTCGTGCGCCTGCATGAGGGCAATCCGCTTACCGCCTACCTGGATCCTGTCGGGGTGCCGACGATCGGAACCGGCTTTACGATGCGCAGCGATTCCGTGCGCCGCGAGCTGGCCAAGATTGGCATCACGAAGCTCGTGCCAGGCAAGACCAAGATCGCGGCCGCGCAGAGCGATGCCATCCTCGATGCCGTGCTTTCCGCTGAATACGTGCCCGCTGTTGTTGCCGGCTCTCCCGCCGACCGCAAGCAGCACGAGCTCGACGCGGCGGCCTCCGTGACGTTCAATCTCGGTGTTGGCGCCATGAACTGGACGTGGGCCGCATACTGGCGCAAAGGGCAGATCAAGAAGGCCGCCGCTCATCTCGCAGCCAATTACAACACGGCGAAAGGCAAGAAGCTGCCGGGCCTCGTGCGCCGCCGCAAGGAAGAGGCCCTGCTTTTTGAGAAGGGCATCTACACCGGCGTAGCGAGCGCAACGAAGGAAGCCACTGCCGAGCCGCCAGCCCAGCCCGATCCCGTTGTTAAAGAAGCGCAGGAGCTGCTGACGGCCGCAGGCCTCAATCCTGGCGCCATCGACGGCTGGATGGGCGAGAAGACAAAGGCAGCGGTGATTGCCTACCAGAAGGCCCACCCACATCTGATCGCCGATGGCATCATCGGTCCCGCCACGCTCGCTCAGCTGCGGCGCGACGCATCGGCAGCAAGGGAAGCCGTCACGAAGGGTGTTGGCTCAGCTGCAAGCTCAGGCTTGCTCGCTTTCGTGGCAGGCCTTCCATGGTGGTGGATCGTCGCCGGCGTCGCAATCGCTGCAGTTGGCTATGTCGCCTATCGCCATCGCGATGTCATCGCTCGCCGGTGGAACAGTTGGCGCGGCAAGGAGGTGGTGGTTTGATCCTCTTGTGGGCAAAACTCAAAGGCTATCTAGCCGCAATCGGTACGGCGCTCGCGATCCTCGCGGGCGTCTTTTTGTACGGCCAGAGGGCAGGGCGCTCCGCGGCGAAAGACGAACAGGCCGCAGCAAATGCCAAGGCCATCAAGAAGGCCGGGGATGTCGAAAATGAAATCAGGAATCTGGATGACGCTGGCGTTGATGACGCTCTTGGCAAGTGGATGCGCGACAAGCGGTAGCTACTGCGACATCGCGCGCCCGGTGCGCCCTTCTGTCGATGACCAGATGACGCCGGAAACGAAACGGCAGATCCTTACCGAGAATGAGAAGCTGATGAAGCTGTGCGGGGTAAAGCCATGACCGGCGCCGAAATCATGGGTGCCGTTGGCTTCTTCGTGCTGGTGTTCGGCTTTATCTTCGGTTTGTGGAAATACGTGGATGCGAAGATCAGCGCGGCAAAGACCGAAGCATCCGCAGCGGCGTCTGCGGCCTCAGCGATGGCGTCACTGGCGAGGGAAGAGCTCGCGGCTCACCGGCTGCACGTGGCTGAAACGTATGTTTCCAAGTCTGGCCTGCGCGAGCAAACGGAGCAGATCATGGGCGCGATCGGTGCCGTGAAAGACGCCGTCGACAAAATGACTATGCGCGTCGACAGGATCGTTGAAAATCAGTCGAAGCCGCGGACGACGAGGTCGGGGTAGCTCATCGAACATTTTGTAAACGGTTCGTCGGTAGGCTGTCCTCATGAAGAAGCCAAAAACCTCCAAGCCTCTTCTGAGGCACGACGAACCTCTCCGCTCTCGGCCACGGCGTCGTCGGGACCCCGCTCAGCCGGCGTTGCTACTGGAGCCAATGCCGAAGCGTATTGAACCTGCCCTTGCGTTGCTGAAGCAAAAGCCGCCTGCTGGCAACAAGTGGGGATGGGAAATCAAGTGGGACGGCTACCGTCTTGCGATCCATGCCGACGCGAGCGGCGTCCGAATATTGACGCGCGGCGGTTATGATTGGGCCGCGCGGTTCCCGGCTATCGAGAAAGCGGCTCGAGCCCTTGGGCCGGCGTCATTCATTATCGATGGCGAGGCTGTCGTCCTGGACGAACAAGGGCGCTCTGACTTCAATGCGCTCCAGAATAGCCTGGGTGCCGTTGGCGCGCGCAGCGGCAAGAAAGTGGCCGGGGACGCCATCCTCTATGCATTTGACCTTCTGTATCTCGATGGGCGGGATCTGCGTGAGTTGCCTTACCGCAGCCGCCGTCATCTCCTCGAGGAAATGCTGAACGGCTTCGATGGCGTTATCCGGATATCGGAAGAAGTTGAAACTGACAATCCCGGCTTGATGCTCGAACATGCATGCCGCCTCGGGCTGGAAGGTATCGTTGGCAAGGATCGAAACCGCCCCTACCGGAGCGGAAGAACCGGCGATTGGATCAAGGTCAAATGCGTCCAGTCCGAACCGTTCATGATCGTGGGATATGAACCCTCCATGTCAGCAAGCGGCGGCTTTGCCTCACTCTTGCTGGCCGCCTATGACGGCGATGACTTGCGCTATGTCGGCAGCGTCGGCACGGGATTTAAGGAGCGCGCCGCAAACGACCTGCGGCGGATGTTGGATAAACTTCCATGGCGTAGGAAAAAGCCGCCCGTTGCCTATGCCGGCCGGAGAGAGGTCGTTTGGGTTCAACCTACGCTTATTGCAGAGATTGAGTTCCGCCAGATGACGCCGGATCGCAAGCTCCGTCACGCGGCCTACAAGGGCCTCAGAGAGCGGCAGGATAACGCGGATGTGTACCGGCTTGATTAAACGCCGCCGCTTTTCGTGTTAGCTCGCCCCATGAACGAATTCAGAATAGAGCCAATAACGATCCTTTGGGGTGATTTCGAAACCCTCGAAACCGTCACAGACCTCGCGTGGGTTCTGCTTCACCGATGGCCCGGGAGTTCAGAAGCGCAGGCGTATGTGACTGCGCTCATGGTCTGCTCAGCTGTCCTCGAAAATGGGTTGGACGACCGACCTGAGGATGCGCGTCTCGCTTTTGTCGAAGCCGCCCATGAGGCAGGGCTGTCGGTTTCTCCGGATGATGACGAGCTCGACTTGTGAAGGAAGGTCGTTTTATTGGGGCTTCAGTCTCCTACCACCTTCAAATCCGGCGGCGCGCCTTCTGCCCTAAACGTCCGGATATCGAACTGCTTCATATCTCCGCGCGACGTTAACATCGTCAGCTCCATGATTTCCACGTCGAGGCCGCTCTTGTGGAGGTCCCTGACAGCGTCATTCAGTTGACGTAGAGCCATCGACAGCCGCTGTTTTGCGTCTTTCTGTCGAGTGATGCGGGTGATCATCGGGGCCACTCCTTGAATGGATAATGCTCCCAGCAATGCCAGGATGACTTTTCAACCTTGTTTCGGCTAAAGCCGAAGCCTCCCCATTTACGACAGCCCGGATGCTCGCACCAGTGATTCTCGTGGATGCCGTCGCCGGCCTTGTTGGTCTGGTCGCTCATGCTCACCTCGGCATCTTGGCTATGGTGATTTTCACGTCACCCTTCACGCTGCATCGTTTGCATTTCAGTCGCTTGGCAATTTCGTCCACCGTAGTGTCCGTCTTCGCCGCGCGGTTCAGTTGCCAGTGCGGGATATTCGAAACGTGGCCGCAGTAGTTGCACTTGGCAACGACAATCTCCCAATTTCGAATTTCCTTCACTCTAACGGCCGGCGGCTTCGCTTGTTTCAATGCCTCGATCTGACTGCCGGAGCGCGCGTGGTAATGAAGCATGCAGCGGCCTGAAAAGCCCTCCATCGGCTTCGCGCATTTTATGACTTCCTGAGAGATGTGCCGCAGCATCGTCGGCATCGACAGGTCGCCAAATTCAATCATGAGCTCGCCCGAGCTTATGAATTTCAGGAGCTCGCATTCCTCGCATATAACGCCTACAGGCTCGCCGCCGTAGTCCGAAAGCAGATAAGCTCCTTCACCTGGCATTTCTGTCGGCGTCCGGCTTCCATCCTCTCGTGAAACCGGTTCCCATCGCTGCAGTCGCCAGCGCAAGCTGCAGCCGCAAGTGCTGGATATCTTCCATCAGCGTCTCGATAGCGGCGCGGCTGTCGCCGTCATGCCATGCAATGATGTGGTCAACCGGATCGGCTTGCGGTTCTCTTGACTGTGGGCGCACAGGACTATCCTCTGGTGGTGTCTGATAATCGTTCAAGCTTCCAGCCGCATGCAGGCGGACTAGCAAAAAGCTTTGCTGCCCGCTGATCCAGCTTTGCTGCGGCGGCAATTTTAGCGTGGGCAAAGGTCGGCGCGCGCACTGTTACGATCCAGCGCCCAGCCTGAAATCTGTACTGTTTCATTGCTTGTGTTTGCATCTTGTGGGACATGATGTTCTTATTATGTTCTCATACTCCAAAGAGTCAATCGGGATTCTGAGTCGGTCGCAAATCTTGACAAATTTGTAAAAACAGTATAGCTTGATCGTCGGCCTCATCAGCCGCTCGGCACCAACCGAGACCACCACATTGGCGCACGGTCGCCAGAAAGAGGGGATAATCATGCTCAGACGATTCCTGCGGCGTATTGTGTCGCCACGCGCATTCCTCGTTGCTTTATTCCTCGTCATCGCCGCGACCTCTGCGGCCGCCTATGCGCTACTTCCTCCACCAACACCCGCAGCAACCGAAACGGCCACCGTCAAGATCCAACTCGAAAACGGACACGGTTCCGGCGTTCATATCGGAGACGGCTTTATCGTCACTGCTGCGCACGTCGTCGGCGATGCGAAAGAAGTCCAGCTAAAGGCTAAAGGCGGCGCTCTTCGCAAGGCAGATGTCCTTTGGGTCAACAAAGCCAGTGACATTGCACTGCTGCGCACGTCGTCGGACGGCCTCGGCGTCGCAAAACTGGCCTGTCGCGCTGTGAAGGTGGGCGATCCTATCGTTGCTTACGGCAATCCCCTGAAAATCGAGTTCGTTGCCGCCTACGGGAAGATCGCCGGAGAGCCACGCGAAACAGGTCCGTGGAAATCGGTCTATGTGACCGACATCACGACTGTGATGGGCCAGTCAGGCGGGCCGGTGTATGCCGATGGCGGCGACCTAGTTGGCATCACCGTCGGCGTCATGGCTGCGCCTATTGGCTTCTCAGGCTCGCTGGTTGGCTATGGCTATGTCGTGCCTTCGACTGCGGTTTGTGAGTTGTTAGCGCGCCGCCCCGCATAGGGCTTCAGACAAGGGATAGGGAACATGAGCGATAGTGATGAAATCACGAAAGCTTTGAGGGACGCACAGAAGCCAGTCACGAGCTATCTCTGGACACCGGACAACTCGATCACATTCACACCCGCAGTTGTTAGCGAGGTCTTTGGAGACGGTCGCGCACTCTTCTCCATCACGACGATAAACAATCGTCCGGCCTACTGGATAATTCGAGGATGCAGCTCTTGGAAGATATCGGGTGATTATCGCGCCCCGGACGGGTCTCCTGATCTTGGTGACTTTACAGATGAAATCCTGACCGCAATCGAAGAGCAGTATGGCACGTCCGATTACTACGAGATGAATTCTCAATACCGCTGGATCGACAGCGAAACAAAGAAGTTCATCCCCTCTTCATGGGCAGAGTTCCCGGTCATCAACACCCATGACGGCTGCTCTTGGGGGAGATTGGAATGGCCGGCGATGGATAGCGTCGATCTAGAGCCGCACCCTTTCGCGGTTTGGGCGAACGTTTTGAAGAGCGACCAAGCCTCCACCCCCACCAAGTAACCACAGCACCGCGGGAGAAGATGATGAGCATCCGCGACAGCGATATTCCAAATCTGAAAATTGGCGATGTCATCTACGAATGCGAGATGGGCATGAACATCGAAGCTCGCGTCACCTCTGAACCGGTGGAGAGCTACAGCGAAGGTCTTGAGAAGCGTCAGTGGAGATGGACCGCCGAGAACACTCAGACCGGCGAGACCATCAATTATCTGCTGACCGAGGGTTTGAGCCACTACGGGCCGCGCCTCTACCTCCAGCCGCAGTACTGCCGATTTGCTGACGGGGAAATCACTTACCCGCTCGTCGGCGCGACCTCCTCCACCAACCCACCGGCTTTGTCAGAGTAACACCAAGGCCGCCCACCAAGCGGCCTTAACCACCACATCGAGGAGACTGCATGCCTCTACCCATCGAAGAACTACGCCGAAGAGCCGACGCCTACAGAGAGCACGGCACGCTTGTGAAAGCTGCCGAAGCACTTGGCATCGGCAAGTCCGCGCTTGCTGAAAGCGTGAAGCGCGCCGCCGAGGCTGGCCTTCTAGGTACTGAGCCTGTTTTGCCTGGCTTCCGCATCAGCAAGATCAGCAACACGCCGAGCGGCACGTTCATTCAGCAGACGCAAGAGCGGGGCGAGCGCTTTGAATTGCCGACTGGCCACGTCGTCAAAGGCGTGTCTGCTCTCGTCGATGCTGAAGGGCGCGTTATCCAGCAGTGGCAGAAGACGGCTTTGGAGCACTCGCCTGTCGATATTGCCGCCATCCTCAAAGATGCCTTCGCAGACGTAGAGCCCGCCGAACCTATCGCCGCGCCGACGCAGGTCTATGACGATCTGCTGACGCTGACGCCACTTGCGGACTGGCACATCGGTCTTTTCTCATGGCATCGCGAGACTGACACGAATTGGGATCTGAAAATTGCGGAGAGCGTCATCGGCTCTGCGATTGAAGACCTGATCGCGCGCACGCCACCGTCTGCGAATGCTATCGTTTTGGGCGGCGGAGACCTTCTCCACTCAGATAACAACGAGAACAAGACAGCGCGGTCTGGCAACGTTCTTCAGGTCGACGGGCGTTACCAGAAGGTGTTGATGACAGCATGCCGCCTAGTCGTTCGCTCGATAGATGCCAGCCTTAAACGGCACGGCCATGTCACCGTCCGTATCTTGCCCGGCAACCATGATGAGCACGCCTCGGTAGCCGTCGCATACTTCCTGCTCGCCTGGTATCGCAATGAGCCGAGAGTGACTGTTGACGTTGACCCGTCGCTGTTCTTCTGGTTCCGTTTCGGCAAGGTGATGATCGGCGCCACGCATGGCCACACGGTCAAGCTCAAAGACATGGCGAGCATCATGGCGCATCGGAGGGCCGAAGACTGGGGCGCCACTCGTCACCGCTTCGTCCACGGCTTTCACATCCACCACTCGAGCAAGTTTGCGTCCGAGGGCGGCGGGGTGATTTCAGAATCGCACCAGACGCCGACGCCTCAGGATGCGTGGCACTTCGGCTCGGGCTTTCTGTCTGGCCGGTCCATGCAGTCGATCAGCTACCACAAGGAATACGGCGAGGTTTCTCGTGTTCGCGTGGCGATGATGGACGCTGCGAATGACAACGAGCCGGTGAGGGCGGTGGCATGAGCCAAGAAGAAGACAAGCTAGAAACGGATCACCAAATCCGCATCGCGGCGCTTAGGCTGGCCATTCAAAACAAGAAGGACATTGGTTCCAGATACAAAATCAGCTTCGTCGCATCGCAGTTTGAGGCCTACATCCGCGACGGGAAGGACTTCACAATCGACTAACCCGCCAGCCACCAACTGACGGTTAACCACCACACCACTGAGGAGAAATCAGAATGGCCAACAACGTCGTTACGTTGAAACTTGCTACGGAGGTGGAATACCACCACGCCGCAGCCATCAACCTATTCGCCGCCGATTGCCACGCAGCAAGCCGCAGAGCAGGCTGGTACACAGACCTTTCGACCGGCAAGGCACTCGATCGAAACGTGCCGGAGATGCTTTGTTTGATCCATAGCGAGGTCAGCGAAGCGATGGAAGGTTATCGCAAGTCGAAGCCAGGCAAAGTGCTGATGGACGACAAGCTGCCGCACCGGCCGATGGCTGAAGTTGAGCTGGCCGACGCCATGATCCGCATCGGCGATCTGGCGGCATTCCTTGGCTACGACCTCGGCGGCGCTATCGTCGAGAAGATGGCATTCAACGCCAATCGTCCTGACCACAAGATTGAGAACCGGCTTAAGGCTGGTGGGAAGGCGTTTTGATGCCATACGCTGCAGTGATAGATGCGAGAGAGATCGCAGATAAAAAGATCGCCACCTTTAAGGCTGCAATGGCGCTGCGCGAAGAGCGCACAAGGTGTACCCCAGTTGCCGCCAACGACAACCGTCCTCAGTCCCAGGACAACGGACAATACCTCGGCCTAACCCGCAACACACCAGCCGAACCACCCCGCGCCGGCGATTTCATGCAAACCTTCACCGGTCGCAAATATTGGCCGATGTCGCCGCGCCCGCATGAAGTCTACATCGAGGACATCGCGCATTCGCTCGGCCTTCAATGCCGATATGCCGGGCATTGCCTGCGTTTCTATTCGGTTGCAGAGCATTCCGTCCTGATTGCCCGTCACCTTGCAGCCAAGTACGCGCCGGAGGTGGCTTTGGCTGGCCTTCTGCACGATGCCCCTGAAGCATACTGCGTGGACATTCCGCGGCCGCTGAAACCGTACCTGACGAACTACAACGACATAGAGCAGAAGAACTGGCTGGCGATCGCGGCGCGGTTCCAATTGGACCGCGAGCTGCCGGACGAAGTGCACGATGCCGACAACCGCATCATCGCCGACGAGCTGGTCAATCTGGTGCCTATGCCATGGCATGCTCGTCACGATAAGCCGCTGGGCGTTCGGTTGAGGTACTGGTCGCCAGAGGAAGCTGAGATTGAATTCCTGGCGACGTTTGAGGTGTTGATGGCGGGGAGGGTGGCATGAAGATTAAACAGATCGCATCTGGCCTTGCCATTGCAATCATGATCCCTGTCATCTGGTTCGGTCCAACCGTCTTTGTCGCGTGGGAGTTAAATCGGCAGGCTGAGTTCTGGCGCGTCAATTACGAGTACCACAAGAACAAGTACGAATATTATTTCGATGGTGCGAACACACGCGGCCTTCTCGATATCTGCCCGAATGAGGACGGCAAGCCTGACGTCCGTTTTAAGGAGGATTGCCGATGACCATCAAACCCGGAGACGAAGTGATCTGCGTCGACGACACCACCCTTCCTGAGCAATACCTCGGCATTCGTGCCGGGGAGATCTACACGGCGACGTGGGTGGGCATGTGCCGCACGTATCTCGGCGGCGACTACGCTGGCATCAGGCTGGCTGGCGTAAACCGCGGCGTGTGCCCGCAATTCGGCGAAGAGGATCCACCGTTCGCGCTGCGCCGGTTCAGGCCGGTGGTGAAGCCGAAGGTGGAAGGCAAGAATAAGATTGAGGAGAAGGTATGAAGCCCTACCGCGTCCGAGTGCGGAAGCTTTGCTTCGGCCACTATGCAATCGAGCGGCGCTCATGGCCTTGGAGCTTTTGGCGTGAATGCAATGACTGGCGAGACAGAACATCGGATCAAGCCGAAGCAACCCGCAGGGCTGCGTATTTGCTCAGCGGTGGGGAAGTCATTCCTCACAGGGAAATCGCTGCACAGTTGAAGGAGAAGCCATGAGCGAGGAAGAGTGGATTGACGAATGCGCGTCACTTCTAACTGTTGAGCCATTTAACTGGCCTGAGCTGAAGGCACGCGAATATGCCGCAGGGCTGCTCTCGTTCTTTGGTGTCGAATTTGACCCAGAGACAGCACTTGATGAAGACAGGCAATACTGGGATGGCGAGGAAGCTGCGTGAGCGAGATGATTGAAAGGGTGGCACGGGCGATTTTTGCGGACTACCACCGGCAAGGCATCAACCACGATGATTTCGATGTGTTGCTGCCGTCAATTCAAGACAGCCTCAAATCTGTAGCCAGCGCCGCCATCAACGCAATGCGCGAGCCCACCGAGGCGCAGCTTGAAGCCGCCGAAGAGATCGTCGTCGGTTTTGATGACTTCGCATGTGGCGACGGCAACATCTATCTCGGCATTCCAGGCTATCCGCAGAAGGCCCGCGACGTTTGGGCTGCCCTTGTCGACGCAGCATTGAAGGAGACCGCATGACAACCACCGCGCAAACCATCACATCCAGAGACACCGGCTGCCTCACAGCCGTACCGGCGAATGATAACGTTCCTGTCGAGCTGCGCGCACTCGGCGCGGCGATCGGGAAGCAGGTAAGCGGGTTAGATTTGGCGAGTGGGCCGGACGTTTCCGCGCGCTGGTCGCGCCATATTTTTCCACCCGTCATCGCGCTCACCGGCCTCGCCGGAAGCGGCAAGAGCACGGCTAGCAATTACCTGGTCGAGAAGCACGGCTACCAGCTGGTGAAGTTCGCAGGGCCGCTCAAGGACATGCTGCGGGCGGTCGGGCTGGGTGAGGGTCACATCGAGGGCGCGCACAAGGAGACCGAGCTTGCGATGTTGTCGGGGCACACGCCAAGGCATGCCATGCAAACGCTCGGCACAGAATGGGGCCGCAAGTGCATGGGTGAGGACTTCTGGACCAATCTCTGGCGCTCACGCATAGACGGCGTTCTTGCCTTTGGCGGCCGCGTAGTCGTCGATGACTGCCGCTTCCCGAATGAAGCCGACGAGGTTCGCAAGATCGGTGGCGTAGTCTGGCAGCTTGTCGGTCGTGGCGGTATTGCAGGATCGCATGAGAGCGAGGCGGGGTGTGGTGGTGCCGACGTCGAGATCCACAACATCGGTGACACCGTGGATTTGCATCGCCAGCTTGATGCTTTCCTGCACTGGCACTTGGAGGACGCGGCGTGAAAGAAAAAGGCCCAGCTTAGTGCTGGGCCTTCTTCTTAGAAAAGCCTGCCGAAGATCGTCAGGATAGCAGCCAGGTTGACACTTAGGTCAACTGCTACCCGGATGTCTCCGGTAGACTTGCTGGCTTCGAGTGAGAACTTAGCCTTCACGGGCTTCTCCTACTCGGGTGTGGCAGACTGCAACTGAGCCGCTGTCCACACCTATTCCAGCCATGCGTAGGGGGATCTTTTTTTAGCCTTGGGCTCCCCCTCGGGCACGCGGCTCTTTCCGTGTTGATGTCAATCTAGCAATTCGGCTGCGCGCTTGCCAGTCCCCGCCAGCTAGTAACCACAGTATTCCTGCCGTCGCATAAGTTGCACCACCAGAACGCCCGCAGAACGAATTCTGCAAACTACGCCAGAAAACTGCAAACCAGTGATTCAGGAAACGCCGCTAAGCGCTTGAAAATATTGGCGACCCCTGCAGGACTCGAACCTGCGACCTACTGCTTAGAAGGCAGTTGCTCTATCCAGTTGAGCTAAGGGGCCGTCATGCCGGGCAATCGATGCTCCGGCAAAAACTTTGGTCGTCGTGTTTCAGTGCGTCCAGGGCTGGGTGCGGTTGAAACGGAAATTGTCGGTGTAGGAAACCACCTTGCGGGTCGCTTCTTTCGGCTGGATCACGCGATATTCAATGCCCTTGCGCTGGGCATAGGCTTCGGCCTGTTCCTGTGTCTCGAATGTCAGCTTGACCTGCTGCTTCATGTCGGAACTGGAGGTGTAGCCCATGATCGGATCGATCTTGCGCGGAACCTCGGCGTCGAATTCCAGAACCCAGACATTGGTCTTCGCCTTGCCGGATTGCATGGCGGTTTTTGCAGGGCGGTAAATCTTCGCAGACATGTCGAAACTGCTCCGGTTGGACAGCGGGGTGAAACCCCGGATTATTCATCACGTACCTGAATAGAATAACCAAATCGTGTCAGGAACGTTGAATTTGAAATGGACCGAGTTCAAGTGAGAGTCAAGACGATTATCCCCTTGCTGTCGGTTCATGTGCTGCCCGCTCGACCTTAGGTTTTGCTCAACTGTGTCGTGGCTGAACAAAGATGAATTTCCCTGTTGCGGACTGCGTATGAACCGTGTATTCCCCAGCCATCGCCTCGGCGGAGTGTAGCGCAGTCTGGTAGCGCATCTGGTTTGGGACCAGAGGGTCGGGAGTTCGAATCTCTCCACTCCGACCATTTTAAGGCAAAGCATCAGCTTTCCGGCGTAACCTCTTCCCATAAATTGTCATTATTCCGCTGGCGGGCCGGCCAAAGTGCTTTCCGCCGTACCGATTGTCATGACATTGCCGCGCCATGCCACTGCGCTGCCAATCCAGCTTCTCGTCCAGATGACGGGCATGATGATGTCCCGTGCGATCATGGCCGGCAGGGTATGGAGCGATATTGGCCACCCGTTGAGGGCGGTCAGGGCCAATTCGGGGCCGTATATGAGGACGAGGACGGCGAGGGCGGGCGCTAAGAGGTTCACGTCCATCATGGCCGCCGCGGTGAGTGCGAACAGAAGCGGGGGAAGTGCGCCCGTCAGGATTTCCGGCGCGAAATATTGCGGGAAGGTCACGCGCCTTAGCCGCGCCCAGCGGGCCTGGCGTGACCAGATCTCGCCGGCGTGACGCTGGCCGAGCGGTTGCTCGAAAGGGGCGGAGACAAGATGCACCCTGCGGCCAGCGTTCCGCACCAGCTTCGTCGAGGCGGCGTCTTCGGCGATTTCGGCGGCGAGGGCGCGGATACCCCCATGGTCCTCGAGGAACGGTTTGTTCCACAACATGGATTTGCCCTGCGCGAAGCCCATTCCGATGGCTTCTGCCGCATATTGCCAGCGGCCCTGCGCGCCGTTGAGGAAGGCGCATTCCACATGCGCCCAGAAACCCGTCGGCCGCGAGCCCAGCGGCGGGGAGCACACGAGGCCGCTGTCTTTCCGCCAGGCCGACATCATGCGCGTCACGTAGGATTTAGGCATCAATACGTTCGAATCGGCGAGGATGACCCATTCATGCCGGGCGGCCAGCCAGCCCTTGACGCAATTGTTCAGTTTTGGATTGGCACTGATCCGGTCGTCGCCGATGAGCAATTGCGCTGAAACGGAAGGAAAGGCGCTCTGGGCTTTGCGTACTTGCGCAATGACGGGGTCGAATTCATCTGCAACGCAGAAAAGCAGCTCGTAATCCGGCCAATCGAGCTCGAAGGCGCGTGACAGCGTAAGAGGGGTGAAACTTTCCACACCGCACAGTGGCACAACGATCGAGACAGGCGATTTTTGCCGCGCAAGGGAATTTTCCGGGTCGCGCCGCTTTAGCCGCCACCCGGCAAGGCAGATACCGAGAAGGTTGAAAGCGACGAGCAGAATTGCGCAAAGGGCAAAGACGGTTTCCATGCTGGCCAGGTCCACTCCCGAGCTTCCGGCGGTTTGTCCGCCCGGTGATTCCACGGAATTTGTCTCTGCCGATTATAACGTTTGCGTGACAGTTACATGTCACCGGCGGCAGGCGGGAGTTTTCCGCGCGCGACCCTGTGCCTGAAAGAGTGAACGCCAAAAGAAAAGCCCTTCGCGGAGAAGGGCCAGTCATCAACGCGGATAATGAACGTCAGTGCATGTTGAGAATATGAGCGTGGCTGCTTGCGATGAGAAACGACTCCCGCGCTTTTTCGATGTCGCATCGTCCGGCGATGGCATCGAGGCAGTTTCTGCGTGCTTCTTCATATTCCGGGCCGTGTTCTTCCGGCCAGCGGTACATCAGCATGTCCAGCGCTACCAGCGGGCTGTAGATTTCCACTGCTGCGGACAAGGGCAGGTGGATCGCCACCGGCTTCATCCACGAGGCGTGGTGACACGGCTCCGTTCTGTTGATCAGCATGTCATTCTCCTCCTGTTTCACGCGCCTTCATGGCGGTTTTCACTCCCTTTTCACTCCCATGCGCGAAATGCCCGCCTCACGAAATGGTTCCCGATCACCTAAAATGTGATCGATTGGGGGGTTCCAATTTTTCAAGATGAATGGAAGATGAACAAATAGATGAACCGGAGATGAACAAAACCGCCACCAAAGGCGTTGTAATGTCCATAAGAAGGAGAACACATATGTTCAATCTGTCAGGTATTCAGGAAAGCTTCTTTGGTGACCGCATGGCAGGCGTATGCCAGGCCATTACCTCGGCACTGGCCTTCGAATCAGGTCTCGAAAAGTCGCGCATTTCCGCCACTGTCGAAAATGACGTGATCTATCTGGAAGGCACGGCTGATTCGGTCGAGGCGATCGACATCGCCATCAACCTTGCCGCTTCCATTTCCAACTGCAGAATTCTGAGCCATATAGAGCCGGTCTACTGAACATTGCGCCAGCCGGGCGAAACATCGTCCGGCTCATTCAGACGCAATAACGCGGCAACGTCACTTCCGGTTGCCGATTTGCGCGCTGCGCACAATATCGCCAGGCTTGATGCCGTAACGTTTCGCAGCGCCGCCATTCAGTTCAAGCACGAATTTCACTGGCCCGCGGGAGCTGATGATGGCTTCCGAATGTGGAACCGCGTTTTCGTGGATGTGGGTGATGCGGCCGTCACGGCCAATGAAAAGCATGTCGAGCGGAATAAGCGTGTTCCGCATCCACATGGCGACATCACGCGGTTCACCGAAATTGAACAACATGCCGTTTTCCGGTGGCATGCTCTTGCGGAACATCAGGCCCTGTTCGCGCTGGGCATTGTTCAGCGCCAGTTCCACAGAGAAATCATGGCTTTTTCCCCCGGCCGTTTCAATCTGCAGCGGTTCGGAGGTGAATGTCTGCTGTTGCTGCGCCTGGGCGGCGCTGGCCAGCGTGAAAAAAAGAAGCGCCATAACGGCGCTCTTCACCATATCGGGCAGGGCGGACATCAATGCGACATCCCGATCGAAACCGGGTTGTCCGGATGGATTTCCGCGGCCATCAGGCCTTTGTCGCCATCGCCATAACGCACCAGCACAACCTGCCCGGGGCGAAGTTCGGTCAGGCCGAAACGGCGCAGTGTCTCCATATGCACGAAAATGTCTTCCGTTCCTTCGCCACGCGTCAGGAAACCGAAACCCTTGGTGCGGTTGAACCACTTGACAATGGCGCGCTCCAGTCCGCTGGACGGCGTCACCTGCACATGGGTGCGCACCGGCGGCAGCTGCGAGGGGTGAACGGCGGTGGACTGATCCATGGAGAGAATGCGAAATGCCTGAAAGCCACGGTCGCGCCGCTGGATGAGGGCGACAATGCGCGTGCCTTCAAGGATCGTCTGGTAACCGTCGCGACGCAGGCAGGAAACATGCAGCAGCACATCCTGTGTGCCGTTGTCGGGCACGATGAAACCGAAACCCTTGGCGACATCGAACCACTTCACGACGCCGGTGATCTCGGTCAGGTCCACGGCATCGCCCGAAAGGTCCTCGACATCGACTATCGTTTTCGATGACATCCTATCAGCCATATCCTGCCAACCCCTCGATTACGCGCCATACACCGGTCAACTGATTCCTGTGCGCCAGATTAACATCTTGGTAACGGTTTCACGCAAGCCCTAGTTTTTGATTTACGCAGCTGCTTTTATGTCGCCGTCCTTGTCCGGGGCTTGCGATCATGCGTTTAACGGCTTCGGACCCGTGTAATGGAGAGAAATAAAATGCGGTATCTGCACACGATGGTTCGCGTCAAAGACCTTGGCGAATCACTTAAATTCTATGTTGACCTGCTCGGTCTTGCCGAAATACGCCGAATCGAGAACGAAAAAGGCCGCTTCACTCTGGTGTTTCTTGCAGCTCGCGACGACGTTGCTGCGGCGAAGGAAAACAAGGCGCCGTGCCTCGAACTCACCTATAACTGGGATAGTGAAGATTATACCGGCGGCCGCAATTTCGGCCACCTCGCTTATGAGGTCGATAATATCTACGACTTCTGCGCGCATCTGCATCAGAACGGCATTATCATCAACCGGCCACCGAGAGACGGGCATATGGCCTTCGTACGTTCACCGGATGGTATTTCTTTCGAAATTTTGCAGAAAGGCGAAAGCCTCGCACCAGCCGAACCGTGGATATCTATGCAGAATACCGGTTCCTGGTAGGGATTTTCCGGTGAGCAGCAGCGTTTTCGGGCGCTCTTGCCTTGTCCTGAGGGGATGAGGCATAGTCCGCGAATCGAAACGGCCAGTCCCGTTTTGGGGGAAGCACACGATTCCGTTCCCGTGCTGCTGTTGGAAATAACGATACGGAGGCCACCCATGAAAACTGTCGAGGGCGCAAAGGGACGCGTTTCTTGTCGGCGTCTCGTCATCGCGGTTTCGTTGCTGGGGCTTTCCGGATGCGTTTCGGCGGTGACCGACGAGGAGATGGCCGCCACTGCCAAAAAGCCGGAAGTTGCCGGACAGCAGAAGCCGCAGACGGCCGCAACTGCTGCACCGGCGGCCGGTGCGCAGCAGGGGCATTATGTGGATCCCGCCGTGGCGTCAGCGGCTGGCGCGACCACGGCTCCGGCGCAGCATCAGGCAGCGGGCGGCCCGGCACAGGGTTACGGCGCTGCCGCCGATATCGCCGGACTGACGACGCAGCCAACGGGAATTTCCGCTGGAACATCAAGCATCTATTCCACCGCATCCGCAGTGCCTTCCCCGGCCGCCACGGCGCCCGGCGCGGCCGCGGCGGGCGTGCCTTCCCAGAAAATCACACCTGCGCTCAGCAGCGTTTACTCCGCCCCTGTGCAGGCGGCGCAACCGCAGCCGGTATCCGCGCCTGTTGCTGTGCCGTCAGCCGCGCAGGTACCGGAGCAGCACAGCGAGAACCGCCAGCCCGCTGCCGTGCCGGTGCCACAAACCGCATCGGAACAGCTTGCTTCGGTGCAGCCCGCGACCAGTGCCGCCATGGGCGACGAGAAGCAGGAAGGCGAAGGCAAGGGCGTTACGCTTGCAGCATTTTTCGCCGGTGCAGCCAAGAAGCGCCTGCCGAAAATGATCGAAAGCGGTTCGGCAGGTGGCACGCAGGTGGCCGCACTTCCGGGAGCGGCGGACAAGACGATGGGTATTGCGCTCTCCGGTCGCTCGATGATGTCCGACGAATTCGACGACGCTCATCTCGATGAAGAGGACGATGAACCCACCGGGCTGATGAAGCTTGCCTCGCTCTCCGGCCTGACCCGCGTCGCGCCGAACGGGCTTTTCCTGCAGACAGATCGCGTTGAAGTCGGTTGTTTCAAGCCGGAGCTCATCAGCATGATCAAGGATGTGGAGCGACATTATAACAGCCCGGCCATTGTCACCTCCGGCTACCGTCCGCCAAAGGGAATAAGGCAGGGTTCAAAACACTATACCTGCGATGCGGCCGACATACAGATCAAGGGTGTCTCCAAGTGGGAACTCGCAACCTATCTGCGTTCCCTGCCCAACCGGGGGGGTGTCGGCACCTATTGCCATACCGAATCGGTCCATATGGACACCGGTGAACCGAGAGACTGGAACTGGCGCTGCCGCCGTACCGCCGCGCGGAAGTGATTGCGACCATTCCTTGCCGGCTTACAGCCACGGCACTCCTGACGATGGACAGTGGAGCGTGACCGTGGACGCAACGTTCCCATTGTTGTAGGACGCGGCGGTTCATTGTTTCCCGCTTATGGTGCCTTGCGAAATGCAGCCTGTGTCCAATTTGCCCGTCTACATTTACCCGACTGAGGCGGCTGCCCGCTTATCTTTCCAGCTTTTATGACAATATAGCACGTTACATCTACGCGTACCGCTAGGCGTCCGTGGTGGCGACGCTTTTGTTTTCTGTGTTGATGTTGGAAACGCTTTGAACACCCGGCGGGATGATTGCCTGCCGGTTGGGTAAGCCCATGGAAATACATACGAAAAATATTATGAGGTGGTGAGAGCGCAGGGATTCGAACCCTGGACCTACTGATTAAAAGTCAGTTGCTCTACCGGCTGAGCTACGCTCTCCCGTGGCGGGCTTGGCTGCCCTTCGGAAGTGCGCGGAACATATGTAGAGCGATCCGTTCGGTCAACCCAAAAAAAGCGCTTTCGGCGATCAATCCGGTTTTTTTTGTCGCACCCCCGAAAAGGTGATTGGAGAGAGGGGGCGGCCGGGGATAAAACCGGCGTCAAGTGTGTCTGCCTGGCGGCTGAAATCGTTTTGCGGCAATGACATGCGTGAAAATGAAGCGTGAAGCGGTGGCGGCTCTCAAGAATCGCGGCGGCTTTGCGGGATGCGGAGTTTCTCTTGTCGATTGCCGATATTTCCCTGTTCAGCGCGCTTTTGGCTGGCGCTCTTTCGTTTCTGTCGCCCTGTGTTCTGCCGCTGGTGCCGCCTTATCTCTGTTATATGGCGGGTGTGTCGGTCGAGCAGTTCAGGACGGAAGACGCGGCACCACGGCCGGAGATTCGCAGGGCCGTTCTGTTTTCGGCCTTCTTTTTCACACTCGGTTTTGCCACCGTCTTCGTGGCGCTGGGCGCGGGCGCCTCGACGATAGGCACGCTTCTGCGCCAGAATCTCGACATTCTCGCCAAGATCGGCGGTTTCATCATCATCCTGATGGGCCTGAATTTCCTGGGCGTGTTCCGTATCGGCCTGTTTTCGCGCGAGGCCCGGTTTCAGGGCGCGGGCAAGCCGGCGACGCTGTCCGGAGCCTATATCATGGGACTCGCCTTCGCCTTTGGCTGGACGCCCTGCATCGGCCCGGTTCTTGGCGCGATTCTCGGCGTCGCTGCTTCACGCGACACGGTCGGCGACGGCGCAATGTTGCTTGCGGTTTATTCCCTCGGCCTGGCGGTACCGTTCTGGATCGCGGCGGCATTTTCTGGCTCCTTCATGCGTTTCCTCGTCCGCTTCCGCCGCCATCTCGGCCTCGTGGAAAAGCTGCTCGGCGTGTTGCTGGTGCTGACCGGCCTCGCTTTCATATCCGGCTTTATCACCAATGTGGCGATCTGGTTCCAGGAGACCTTTCCGATCCTGATGCAAATCGGCTAAGCCTCCCGCTGGAGTTGCTTGCGGGGGAGACATAGTGACTGACATCGTGGGATTGCTGTTGCCGTTTTTCGGCCTCATCTTGATCGGCTACGGCGCTGCGCGCATCACGAAACAGCCGGTCGAGGCGATGGGCTGGCTGAACACCTTCATCATCTACGCGGCGCTGCCGGCGCTGTTTTTCAAGCTGGTGTCGAAAACGCCGGTGGAAGAACTGGCGCGGATGGATTTCGTTGCCGCCAGCCTCGTCTGTACCTATGGCATTTTCTTGGTTGTGTTCCTGATCGGTCGTTTTGTCCGGAAAAACAGCCTCGCTGAAACGACGATCCAGAGTTTCGCGGCAAGTTACGGAAATATCGGCTATATGGGCCCGGGCATTGCGCTTCTGGCGCTCGGCGAAAAGGCGGCGGTGCCTGTGGCGCTCATCGTCTGCCTCGAAAACGCCGCGCATTTCATTGTCGCGCCGGCGATGATGGCCGTTGCAGGCGGCGACAAGCGTTCCCCGGCGAAGCTTGCGCTGGATGTGGCTCGCAAGGTCATCACCCATCCCTTCATCGTATCCGTCATCGCCGGTTTCCTGGCCGCTTCGCTGTCATGGCAACCGCCGGAGGCGGTGCAGCGGCTGGTGGATTATCTGGCGCAATCAGCCGCACCCTGTGCGCTATTTGCAATGGGCGTGACGCTGGCACTTCGGCCGATGAAGCGGGTGCCGGTGGAGATCAGCTACATCGTGCCGGCAAAACTCATCCTGCATCCGCTCGCCGTTTATCTCGTGCTGTCGTCGCTCGGGCGATTCGAGCCGGTGTGGATCTATTCCGCCGTGCTGCTGGCTGCTTTGCCGACCGCGACGAATGTCTTCGTCATCGGCCAGCAATATCATGTGTGGCAGGAGCGGGCGTCGGCGACGATCCTGATTTCGACGGTGCTGTCGGTTCTCACGCTGACGGGCGTGGTCTATTTCATCCAGCCTTTTTGAAGCTGCCGAACAGCAGTGAGGGCAGGGCCTTCAGGCCCCGGCCGGGTTCGATGCCTTCGCGCATGACAATGCTTCGGAGCGTACCGATGCCGGAAAGCACGTGCAGGCCGGCTGCGCGCGCCATCTGGATGGGCAGGAAATCCGAAAGCAGCGAGCGGTTCAGGAGATCGACGCTCAGCGTGCGGCTATAGACATCCGCCCGCCGCCTGCGGTCGAAGCTGCTGCCGGCATCGGCCGCAATGGGGCGGTCGGAAACGGCGCTCAGCAATTCCGTCAGTGAGATGATGTCGCGCAGGCTGAGGTTCAGTCCCTGTGCGCCGATGGGCGGAAAACCATGTGCCGCCTCGCCGATCAGGGCGACGCGGCCCTTGCCGAAGCGATGGGCGGTTATGGAAGAGAGCGGCCATGCCTGGACGCTATCCTCGACGGTGAGGGCGCCCAGCATGGACTGCATGCGTTCCTCGACCCGAAGGCTCAGCGCTTCCAGTGGCAGGGCAGTCAGTTCTTCCGCCTGTTGCGGGGTGACGACCCAGACGAGGCTGGAGCGGTTGCCGGGAAGGGGAACCTGCGTGAAAGGGCCGGTGGGCGTGTGGAATTCCGTCGAAACATTTCCATGCTGTCGGCTGTGGCCGAAGTTCAAAACGACGGCGGTCTGCGGATAGGACCAGGATTTCACGCCGATGCCGGCTGCATCCCGGACCATCGACTTCCTGCCATCTGCCCCGATGAGGAAATCGGCAGAGAGCGTTTCGCCGTCCGCAAGCGTCACCGTCACGCGGTCGTTGCCGATATCGATCGCCTCGGCGAAGGTGTCGAGGCGGGTAATATTGTGTTCCTGCTCCACCGCTTCGCCGAGAACACCGAGCAAGGCCTCGTTGGGGATGTTCCAGCCAAATGCATCCAGGCCGATTTCGGAGGAACGGAACTGCACTGTCGGTGCTCGCAACAGACGGTCGGTTCCGTCTATGATCTGCATGGTGGAAAGGCGGGCGGCCGAAGGCGCGATGCGTGACCACAGGCCGAGACGGTCCAGGAAGCGGATAGACTGGTCCATGAGCGCCGTGGTGCGCCGGTCCTTCCTGTCGGTGGAAGGTGCTACGAGCGCCACGTGGCGACCCGCCCGTGCCAGTGCGATGGCCGCGATCTGACCCGCAAGTCCTGCACCTGTTATGGCGATATCGAAGTGTCTCATGGTCCTGATCCGTTGTTATTTCCAGAGCATCATAAAGGCTTTGCATCGGCAAATCCACTTCCGGCCGGGAACATCCGGTTGTGAAGATTCATTGGGTCTGCCGCCACATTAGTCTTAGGATAAGCCGACTGAGCCGGTTGCAAAGCGTGGTGAATGGCCGCATACCGGAATAAGCAGGGCGGATGAAAAGCGGGGCGCAGACGCTGACCATGAAAATTTTCAACTACAAGCGTGTTCCCTATGCGGAAATCCGCGCCTTTTCCGTTCATATTCTAACGGCGTCCGGTTCCTTTCTTGCCTTCCTTGGCGTCGTCGCTGCTTCCGAGCACCGTTTTGTCGATATGTTCTGGTGGCTTGGTCTTGCGCTGCTGGTGGATGGGATAGACGGCCCTATCGCCCGGAAGGTCCGGGTCAAGGAAGTACTGCCAAACTGGTCGGGCGATACGCTCGACAACATCATCGATTACGTGACCTATGTGCTTCTGCCTGCCTTCGCGCTCTATCAGAGCGGCATGATTGGAGAGCCATGGTCCTTTGTGGCGGCGGGCATGATCGTGGTGTCCAGTGCTATCTACTATGCCGATATGGGGATGAAGACCGACGAATATTTCTTCTCGGGCTTCCCCGTGGTGTGGAACATGGTGATCTTCACGCTCTTCGTGATGGATGCCAGCGCCACCACCGCCATAACAGTCGTGACTGTTTCGGTGTTCCTGACATTTCTGCCGATCAATTTCCTGCATCCCGTGCGGGTGAAGCGGCTGCGGTCCCTTAATCTTCTTGTCGTGGCCATCTGGTGCGCCCTTGGTGGTTACGCGCTGCTGATGCATTTCCAGACGCCGACATGGGCGGTGGTGGGGTTCGTGGCGAGCGGCATCTACCTGTATTGCATCGGAGGAATTTTACAGTTTTTCCCAACGCTCGGCGCGAAATGATGAAGAGGTAAAGCCGTTTATTGCTTGTGCAAATTGCATTTAAGCAGCTTCTTTTTCAGTTGTGCGCAGCAGCAAAACCGTTATCAATAAGTTCTGATCACGTATCATTGCATACTTTTTGGTGCGGGATTGGGAACAATGACCGCGACCGTCTGAAACGCCTCGAAGAAGGCATGGACGGTTGGTGAGAGAGGGAACTCGTGACTGGAACTTTGGCGCCGGAGGCCGTGCCTCTCCTGTCCGTTCGCAAGCTGACCAAGCTGTTCGGCAATTTCGCCGCCTGCAACGGTATCGATCTCGATATTGCGCCGGGTGAAATCCATGCGCTCCTGGGTGAAAACGGCGCGGGTAAATCCACGCTCGTCAAGATGCTGTTTGGCGTTCTCGCACCGACCGAGGGCGAAATCATCTGGCAGGGTGAGCCGGTTTCGGTGGGTTCGCCAAGCGAAGCCCGCAGGCTCGGCATCGGCATGGTCTTCCAGCATTTTTCGCTGTTCGAGGCGCTGACGGTTGCCGAGAACATTGCCCTGTCGCTCGATCCGAAAATTTCATTGAAGGAAATCGCCAGGGAAGCGGAGACCCTGTCGCGCGCCTATGGCCTGCCGCTCGACCCCAATGCGCATGTGGCCGATCTTTCGGTCGGCGAGCGCCAGCGCATCGAAATTGTCCGTGCTCTGCTGCAGAACCCGCGCCTTATCATTCTTGACGAGCCGACCTCGGTTCTGACGCCGCAGGAGGCCGACAAGCTTTTCGAGACGCTGGAGAAGCTGAAGGCCGAAGGCCGTTCCGTGCTTTATATCAGCCATCGTCTCGAAGAGGTTCAACGCATCTGCGACCGCGCCACGGTTCTGCGCCATGGTAAGGTGACCGGTGCCTGCGATCCGCGCCGGGAGACGCCGGCATCGCTGGCGCGCATGATGGTGGGCAGCGATGTCGCCAGTGTGTCGCGCGCGACGGGCGAAGCGCTGGGTGCGCCGCAGATCGAAGTCATGGGGCTTTCGGTTGCGCCGCGCACGCCGTTCGCCGTGGCATTGAAATCGATTTCGATGACCGTGCGTGCCGGGGAGGTGCTGGCGATCGCCGGGGTCGCGGGAAACGGCCAGGGTGAGCTGTTCGACGCGCTTTCGGGGGAATACCCGGTTTATAATAACGATGCGATCCATCTCCGCGGCAAGCCGGTCGGCCGGATCGGCATCAACGGTCGCCGGCTGATGGGGGCGGGTTTCGTACCGGAAGAGCGCCATGGCCACGCCGCCGTCCCCGGAATGAGCCTCTCCGACAATCTGTTGCTCGCGCGGGCCCGCTCCGATCGCAAGGCGTTCCTGACCGGCGGTTTCCTGCGTATTGTCAGGGGGTCGGCCATCAGGGCAGCGGCGCGGCGCATATCGGAAACCATGGATGTGCGCAAAAGCGGGGCCGATCCGCTGGCAGGGTCGCTCTCAGGCGGCAATCTGCAGAAGTTCATCGTGGGACGCGAGCTCGACCGCCAGCCGGCCGTGCTTGTCGTCAACCAGCCGACGTGGGGCGTGGATGCGGGTGCTGCAAGCCGCATCCGTCAGGCACTTGTCGATCTTGCCAAGTCGGGCTCGGCGGTCATCGTCATCAGTCAGGACCTGGATGAAATCTTTGAAGTCGCCACCAATATCGCGGTCATCTCCGACGGCAGGCTTTCCGAGGCCCATCCGGTGGAGGAAATGACGCTCGAAAAGATCGGCCTGTTGATGGGCGGCATTCACACGACACATTCGGGAGCCGCCCAGCATGCGCATTGAGCTTGAAAAACGCGCAGGGGTTTCCCGGCTTTTTACATTTCTTTCCCCGCTTCTGGCGCTGGTGCTGACCCTGCTGGTCGGTGCTATCATGTTCGCCATGCTCGGGAAGAACCCGGCCCATGCGCTTTATGCCTTCTTCGTGGAACCATTGCTCGAAGTCTGGTCCCTGCACGAGCTGGCGATCAAGGCCGCGCCGCTGATCCTGATCGGTGTCGGCCTGTCGATCTGTTATCGCTCCAATAACTGGAACATCGGAGCGGAAGGGCAATTCACCATCGGTGCGATTACCGGCTCCATACTGCCGGTTCTTTATCCGGACTGGCATTCGCCGCTGCTTCTGCCGCTCATGCTGGTGATGGGAGCTCTCGGCGGGGCGCTCTATGCGGGTATTCCCGCTCTCCTGAAGACGAAGTTCAATACCAACGAAATCCTCGTCAGCCTGATGCTGGTCTACGTTGCACAGCTTTTCCTCGACTGGCTGACGCGCGGAATCTGGCGTGATCCGGGCGGTTATAATTTCCCGCAGACCAAGCCGTTCAACGATAGCGCCGTGTTGCCGGAGATGCTGGCATCGGGCCGGGCGCACTGGGGCTTCGTTTTCGCCATTGTCGCGGCGATCGCGCTGTGGTTCATGATGCGCTACATGCTGAAGGGCTTCGAAGTCACCGTGCTTGGCCAGTCGGCCCGGGCAGGGCGATTTGCCGGTTTCTCGTCGAGCCGCATGGTGTGGTTTTCGCTGCTGCTATCGGGCGCGCTGGCCGGTCTTGCGGGCATTTCGGAAGCCTCCGGCTCCATCGGCCACCTCCAGCCCAGCATTTCGCCGGGCTATGGTTTTACAGCCATCATCGTCGCGTTTCTCGGCCGTCTTAACCCGCTTGGCATTATCCTGTCGGGGCTGGTGCTGGCGCTGACCTATCTCGGCGGCGAGGCGGCGCAGCTTTCGATCGGTGTATCGGACAAGGTCACGCGCGTGTTCCAGGGGCTGATGCTGTTCTTCGTGCTCTCCTGCGATACGCTCATCTTCTATCGCATCAAGGTCGTTTTTGCCGGCAAGGCGCATCACAAGCAGGGAGCGGCATGATGGACATGCTTCAGGCCATTCTCCTCACCGTCATCACCGCCGCGACGCCGCTCGTCATAGCCGCCTCCGGTGAACTGGTGGTGGAGCGATCCGGTGTGCTCAATCTCGGCGTCGAAGGCATGATGATCATGGGTGCGGTCTGCGCTTTCGCGACCGCCCATATGACGGGTTCGCCCTATCTCGGCATTCTGGCCGGCATTGCTTCGGGTGCGGTTTTTTCGCTTCTGTTCGGTTTTCTGACATTGACGCTGGTCACCAATCAGGTGGCGACGGGTCTTGCGCTCACCATTCTGGGCCTGGGCGTATCCGGTATGCTGGGCGAAAGCTTCGTTGGCCTGCCAGGCGTCAAGCTGCAGCCGATCGTCTTTCCCGTTCTGTCGGACATACCCTTCATCGGCCCGCTGCTCTTCCGGCAGGATCTGATCTTCTACCTTTCCATAGGGCTGGTGGCCGGCATAGGCTGGTTCCTGTTCAAAAGCCGGGCGGGCCTGAAGATGCGCGCCATCGGCGATAGTCATGCCTCGGCCCATGCGCTCGGGATCAACGTCATCCGCACACGCTATCTGACTGTCATGTTCGGCGGTGCCTGTGCCGGTCTCGCTGGCGCGCAGCTTTCGCTGGTTTATACGCCGCAATGGGTGGAAAACATGTCGGCCGGGCGTGGCTGGATTGCGCTGGCGCTCGTTGTCTTCGCGTCCTGGCGTCCATGGCGGGTGCTCGCCGGCGGTTATCTGTTCGGCGCCGTCACCATCGGGCAATTGCACGCGCAGGCCTTCGGCATCGGGGTGCCGTCGCAGCTTTTGTCGGCGCTACCTTACCTTGCAACTATTGTCGTGCTGGTCATCATCTCGCATAATCGCCGCACGACGTTGATCAATACACCGGCATCGCTGGGCAAGTCTTTCGTGCCGGACAGGTAAAGCATTCTCACGTCTCCAAACCAACAGGGGTAAAAATGAAAAAACTGGTCATCGCACTTGCCGCTTCCATCGCGGCGCTGGGAGGCGTTGTTTCCTCCGCTGAAGCCGCCGACGCCAAGAAGGTCTGCTTCATCTATGTCGGTAGCCGCACCGATGGCGGCTGGACGCAAGCGCATGATATCGGCCGCGAAGAGCTGCAGAAGCACTTCGGCGACAAGATCGAAACGCCGTTCCTCGAAAGCGTTCCGGAAGGCCCGGATGCTGAACGCGCCATCGAGCGCATGGCCCGCTCCGGCTGCGAACTGGTGTTCACCACCTCCTTCGGCTTCATGGATGCGACCGTGAAGGTTGCCCAGAAATTTCCGAAGGTGAAGTTCGAGCACGCAACCGGCTTCAAGACGGCCGAAAACGTCGCGACCTACAATTCGCGTTTCTATGAAGGCCGTTACATTCAGGGCCAGATCGCCGCGAAAATGTCCAAGAAGGGCGTTGCCGGTTACATCGCGTCCTTCCCGATCCCGGAAGTGGTGATGGGCATCGACGCCTTCGTTCTCGGCGCGCAGTCCGTCAATCCTGAGTTCAAGGTCAAGGTCGTCTGGGCCAACACCTGGTTCGACCCCGGCAAGGAAGCCGATGCCGCGAAGGCGCTGATCGACCAGGGCGTCGATATCCTGACGCAGCACACCGACACGACGGCACCGATGCAGGTTGCAGCCGAGCGCGGCATCAAGGCATTCGGCCAGGCCTCCGACATGATCAAGGCCGGTCCTGAGACGCAGCTGACCGCGATCAAGGATACCTGGGGCGCTTATTACATCAAGCGCACGCAGGCTCTTCTCGATGGCACCTGGAAGTCGGAATCGGTCTGGGACGGCCTGAAGGACGGTATCCTGACCATGGCGCCCTATACCAACATGCCTGACGACGTGAAGAAGATGGCCGAGGACACCGAAGCCAAGATCAAGTCCGGCGAACTGCACCCCTTCACCGGCCCGGTGAAGAAGCAGGACGGCTCGGAATGGCTGAAGGCTGGTGAAAAGGCTGAGGACAAGGTCCTGCTCGGCCTCAACTTCTACGTTGCCGGCGTGGACGACAAGCTGCCGCAATAATCTGCGTTGTGGGACAGGGTGTCATCCTCGGCCTTGACCCGGATGACACTCCCCATGTCCATGGATCCTCGCCTGAAGGGCGAGGATGACGTGGGAAATTGAGTTCGCAAAGATCGGGGCTGTACATCGACGCATGTGCAGCCTTGCTTATTTTCATGGGTTTTATTGCGTAGATGAAGTTTGCCTTTGCTTTTCCGGCAACTTGATGTCTTTCACTATATTCTGACTGAAGATACACGTCTGGCGCGATTTTTAAAATCGCCAACCGAACGGAAGGACATGGCACTTGCAGCGCGGAATGCTCGATGCGGCGATCGGTCTACGAAAGCTGCGGACAAATCATGCACAGGTCGTTCACAAGCTCGGTCTCGACATCGTGTCCGGCAACTTCAGGACCGGCGACATCCTGCCAGGCGATGCGGAGCTGATGGAGCGGCTTAAAGTTTCGCGCACCGTGCTGCGCGAAGCGATGAAGACGCTGACGGCCAAGGGCATGATTTCCCCCAAGGCGCGGATTGGTACGCGGGTGACGGAGCGCGAAAGCTGGAACATGTTCGACAGCGAAGTGCTGCTATGGCACTTCGAGGCCGGCGTCAGCGATGAGTTCCTGCTGCATCTCTACGACATCCGCAAAGCCTTCGAACCCTATGGCGCCGGGCTTGCCGCCATCAGGGCAAAGGATGCGGATATCGCAAAGCTTGCCGCCTATGCCAATGAGATGGGCAATACTGCTTATTCGAAAGAAAAGCGCGCGCTTGCGGACATGAATTTCCATGTCCTCATCACCGAAATGTCGGGCAACCCGTTCATGCGCACCGTTGGTTCGCTGATAAAGGCAGCTCTGGCGGGCATTTTCCGGATGAGCAATCCGGACACCGATCCCAATGAAATTTCCGATGTTTCAGCTTCGCACCTGAAGCTCGTGGAAGCCTTTCGTCTGCATGACGAGGCCGCCGCGCGTCGCGAGATGGAAAGATTGATTGAGAACGGCCGCCAGCAGGTACTGGAATTCACTGCCCGCAACTCCCGGCGATAAATCAGACGGTGGGAGCAGGATGTGATCCCGCTCCAATCACGTTTGATGAAAACCGGTGCGGAAATTTGGTGCAGATTTGCATGGTTTCTTAAGTGGGCCGCCGTTATAGCAATCCGGAATGAAATTACCGATGCGCCCGTTCGTTTTGCCGGACGGCGCAAAGTCAAACATGTGCCGCTGTATCGGCTGCCAGGCAGTCGCCGACGGGGTGTTGGAGGTCTTATGGAGCGCAGCTCTCTAGCCGTTATTCTCGCAGCGGGCGACAGCACGCGCATGAAGTCGTCGAAATCCAAGGTGCTGCATCCGGTCGCCGGCCGTCCGATGATTGCGCATGTGGTCGAGGCGGTGGCTGGATCGGGCGTGGGCACGGTGGCGCTCGTCGTCGGACGTGACGCCGACAATGTTGCCACGGCGGCGAGCCTGCCGGGACTTCAGGTTGAGACTTTTCTTCAGAAGGAACGCAAAGGCACCGGCCATGCCGTGCTTGCCGCACGTGCGGCAATCGAACGCGGCTTCGACGATCTCATCATCGCTTATGGCGACGTGCCGCTCATTACCTCCGCCACGCTCGACCGGGCCCGCGAGGCCATTGCTTCCGGCGCCGATGTCGCGGTGATCGGTTTTCATACCGACCGGCCCACGGGTTATGGCCGGTTGCTGGTCGAGAATGGCGAGCTGGTGGCGATCCGCGAGGAAAAGGATGCGACCGACGAAGAGCGCAGGGTGACCTGGTGCAATAGTGGCCTGATGGCGATCAATGGCCGCAATGCCCTTGATCTGCTCGACCGGATCGGCAACGGCAATGTGAAGGGCGAATATTATCTGACGGACGTGGTCGAAATCGCCCGGTCGCTCGGCCGCCGCGCCGTCGCCATCGATGCACCGGAAACAGAACTGGTCGGCTGCAACAACCGCGCCGAACTGGCCTTCATCGAAAAGCTCTGGCAGGAGCGCCGCCGCCATGAATTGATGGTCGACGGCGTATCGATGATCGCGCCTGAAACTGTCTTCCTCTCCTTCGATACGACGATCGGTCAGGACGCGCTGATCGAGCCCAATGTCGTTTTTGGTCCCGGCGTGACGGTCGAACCGGGTGCCGTGATCCATGCCTTCTCACACCTCGAAGGCGCGCATGTCGCGGAAGGTGCCACTGTTGGTCCCTATGCCCGGCTGCGACCGGGGGCCAACCTGCACGCCAACTCTAAGGTGGGTAATTTCTGCGAGGTCAAGAAGGCCGAGATCGGCGAGGGGGCCAAGGTCAATCATCTCACCTATATCGGCGACGCCTTCGTTGGCGCGGGCAGCAATATCGGTGCCGGCACCATCACCTGCAATTATGACGGTTACAACAAGGCTGAGACGCGGATCGGCGCGAACAGCTTCGTTGGTTCCAACTCGTCGCTGGTTGCTCCCGTGACGATTGGCGAGGGGGCCTACATCGCCTCCGGCAGCGTGATCACCGATGACGTGCCCGATGATGCGCTGGCTTTTGGGCGTGCGCGCCAGGAGGTGAAGCCGGGCCGCGCAACCGTGGTGCGCGAGCGGGCGAAGGCGCTGAAGGAAGCGAAGAAAAAGTCGTCCTGAACGACGTTACGAAGCGATACCGAAAGTGACCGGCGCCATAATTGCGGATTGCACGGGAAAGATTAGAAGTTTCGGCGAAAAGTCGCCGTCTGGAGATATATATGTGCGGAATTGTCGGAATTGTCGGAACTGAGCCCGTTGCTGAACGGCTTGTCGATGCACTGAAGCGTCTCGAATATCGTGGCTACGATTCAGCCGGCGTTGCAACGATCGACAATGGCGCGATGGATCGCCGCCGTGCCGAGGGCAAGCTCTTCAATCTGGAAAAGCTGGTGTCCGAAAAGCCGCTTCCGGGCGTGGTCGGCATCGCGCATACACGCTGGGCGACCCACGGCGTGCCGAACGAAACCAACGCTCACCCGCACTTCGTCGATGGCGTGGCCGTCGTCCATAACGGCATCATCGAAAACTTCGCCGAACTGCGCGAAGAACTGACCGCCGAGGGCGCGACCTTCACCACCCAGACCGACACCGAAGTGGTGGCGCAGCTTCTGGCGAAATACACCCGCGAGGGCCTTGGCCATCGCGAAGCGATGCTGAAGATGCTGAACCGCGTGACCGGTGCTTATGCGCTGGTGGTGATGTTCAAGGACGATCCCGGTACGCTGCTTTCGGCGCGCTCCGGCCCACCGCTTGCCGTCGGTTATGGCCGCGGAGAAATGTTCCTGGGTTCCGACGCCATTGCGCTTTCGCCCTTCACCAACGAGATCACCTATCTGGTGGATGGCGACTGCGCCATCGTGACCCGGCAGGGTGCTGAGATCATCGATTTCTCCGGCAAGCCGGTGAAGCGCGAGCGGCAGATATCGCAGGCGACGGCCTATGTCGTCGACAAGGGCAACCATCGCCACTTCATGGAAAAGGAAATCTACGAGCAGCCGGAAGTCATTTCCCATGCGCTCAGCCATTATGTGGATTTCGCCTCCAAGACCGTGAAAGAGGCCGATAAGGCCATTGATTTCGCCAGGCTTTCCGGACTTGCGATCTCCGCCTGCGGCACGGCTTATCTTTCGGGCCTGATCGGCAAATACTGGTTCGAGCGTTATGCGCGCCTGCCGGTGGAGATCGATGTGGCCTCCGAGTTCCGCTATCGTGAAATGCCACTTCAGCCAACGCAGGCGGCGCTCTTCATCTCGCAATCGGGCGAGACAGCCGATACGCTGGCATCGCTGCGCTATTGCAAGGAAAGCGATCTCAAGATTGGCGCCATCGTCAATGTGCGGGAATCGACCATTGCCCGGGAATCGAACGCCATCTTCCCGATCCTTGCCGGACCGGAAATCGGCGTCGCTTCCACCAAGGCCTTCACCTGCCAGCTTGCGGTGCTTGCTTCGCTCGCCATCGCCGCCGGCAAGGCGCGCGGCACTCTGAAGCCCGGTCAGGAAAAGGAACTTGTGCAACATCTGATCGAGATGCCGCGCATCATGAGCCAGGTGCTCAACATCATCCAGCCGCAGATAGAGGGCCTGTCGCGCGATCTGTCGCGCTTCAAGGATGTGCTTTATCTCGGCCGGGGCACCAGCTTCCCGCTGGCGCTGGAAGGCGCGCTGAAGCTCAAGGAAATTTCCTATATTCACGCCGAAGGTTATGCTGCCGGCGAGCTGAAGCACGGCCCGATCGCGCTGATCGACGAGAACATGCCCGTCATCGTGATTGCACCGCACGATCGTTTCTTCGAAAAGACCGTCTCCAACATGCAGGAGGTTGCCGCCCGCGGCGGCCGTATCATCTTCATCACGGATGAGAAGGGAGCTGCCGCTTCCAAGCTCGACACCATGGCGACGATCACGCTGCCGACCGTCGACGAACTGATCGCACCGATGGTCTTCTCGCTGCCCATTCAGCTGCTGGCCTATCACACCGCCGTTTTCATGGGTACGGATGTCGACCAGCCGCGCAACCTTGCAAAATCGGTCACGGTGGAATGATCATCCGGCCGGAGCGCCAGGGTGACGAAGAGGCGATTGCCCGCGTTACGGAAGAAGCCTTTCGTGACGTCGACCATAGCGACAAGACCGAACATCTGATCGTGGCGCGGCTGCGGGAGGCCGGTGCGCTCACGGTTTCGTTCGTGGCCGAAGACAGCGAAGGGATCGTCGGCCATATCGGCTTTTCGCCCGTGACACTTTCAAGCGGCGACAGCGGCTGGTTTTGCCTTGCGCCTCTTTCGGTGACGCCGGAACGGCAGGGCGAGGGTATCGGCTCCCGGCTGGTGCGTGAAGGGCTTGGTGCGCTTGATCGGCTGAGCGCATCGGGATGTGCCGTTGCCGGCGATCCCGATTATTATGGACGCTTCGGTTTTCGCGCCGTCGAAGGCCTAAGCGCTATGGGGATTCCTGACGAATATTTCACAGTTCTTCGCTTGCATGGGGGAACGCCATCCGGCATTGTCAGTTTTCATCCGGGTTTCGATAGCGACAGCGCTTAACGCGAACGGTAAATGACCGACATTCCTCCCAAAATTTCCTTTGCGACACGGTTGCGCAACAGCTTCCTTACGGGCGTTCTGATCCTCGCACCCGTCACCATTACCATGTGGCTGGTGTGGAGCTTCCTGCAATGGGCGGATAGCTGGGTGAAGCCCTATATTCCCGCCCGTTACGATCCCGAGCAATATTTCGATGTTGCCATTCCCGGCTTCGGCCTGCTGATCGCTGTCATCGGCATTACCCTCATCGGCTTTCTCGGCAATAACCTGATCGGGAAATGGATTGTCGGCGTCGGTGAATCCATCCTCAACCGCATGCCGTTGGTGCGGCCGATCTATAAAAGCATCAAACAGCTGTTCGAATCCGTCCTGAAGGAGCACTCGAACTCCTTCAAGAAGGTTGGCCTGATCGAGTTCCCGTCGTCAGGCACATGGGCGATGGTGTTTGTGGCTTCCGAGGCAAAGGGCGAACTCGCCCATCGCTTCAACGAGATGGGCCAGCAGATGGTCGCCGTCTTCCTGCCGCCCACACCGGTGCCGACGGCGGGCTTCCTGCTGTTCGTGCCCAAGGACAAGATCGTGATGCTGGACATGACCCCAGAGGATGCGGCGAAGCTGCTGATCTCGGGTGGTCTTGTGGCGCCGGATTTCAAGCCGCCGAAGATGATCGCGCCGGTCTAATCTAGAGAACGCCCGGGATGTCCGTCTGCGAAAAGTCGTTACCGACATAAAGCAAACGGCAACCCTCTGTTTTCGCCAGCTCGTAGGCAAAGCAGTCGCCGAAATTTAGTCCGGCAGGATGAACGCCCTTGCCCCAAATGCGATAAGCTTCCGAAACGCCATGCGCCGATTTGCGGGTGACGGGCTTGATTTCGGCGCCCAGACCTTCGATCAGCATCTCTAGTTCCCGGCTACGGTCGCGCCGCTGCGCCACGATCATGGCCTCCGCAAGCGTCCCCGCTGAAATGAGCAGAGGTTCATCAGTTTCGAGCGCTGAGGAGCAGGCATCCGCTTCGGGTTCATCGAGCAGGATCGTCATCAGAGCCGACGTATCGATAACGATCATTTCGGAAGGCCGTGCTCGTCATAGAGAAAATCCTGACTATGCGCGGCATCCGGGCCATTATCGCCTTTGTTGGCGACAGTCGCGCGCACTTTTGCGAGCGCGGCGCTACGGGATGTTTTATCCGCCACGACGGTGACCGGAACCAGCCGCACGGCTGCGTGGCCATGACGGGTGAGAATGACCTCATCACCGGCTTCGGCGCGGCGCACCAGTTCGGTAAGCTGACTTTTTGCATCAGTCACGGATATCTGCACGGCTAACCTCGGGCGTTAAAGTTAGCGTTATATTAGTCCATTCAATGGACCATATCAATCCTCGTCGTCCAGATCATCCACGTCTGTTCCTGTAGTCGTGGCGTGGAACACAGGCACGAAGAGCCGCATATAGACCAGCCTCACGCTCCAGCCTTCTTCCAGCGCCCGGCTCCATGCCTTTTTGCGGCCGGGCTTCTTGAACGCCTTGCCAATCGCCTTCTTCTCGCTCTTCGCAAATGTTTCGGGCTGGAGGATATTCTGCGGCGAGCAGAGCGCGTAGCCCTTGCGGAAGGCGGGTGGCGGGCGGCGCGGGTCGATCATGTTCATGGGTGTTCTCTTTCAGCCGGCGTGCAGGAAACGAATCGCTTCGTCGCGGCGGTGCAGGTAGAGGAGGGTGCGTAGCGCATCGCCGCGTGGACCTATCAGTTCCGGGTCGCGCTCGATGACATAGGCGGCGTCCTTGCGGGCGATTTCCAGGAGGTCGGCATGAGCCTCGAGGCTGGCGATGCGGAAGCCAGGCGTGCCTGATTGACGCGTGCCGAGCAACTCGCCTTCGCCGCGCAGCTTCAAATCTTCCTCGGCGATCAGGAAGCCGTCCTCGCTGTCGCGCAGGATGGAGAGCCGTGCGCGGCCGTTTTCGCTGAGCGGGCCCTTGTAGAGCAGGATACAGGTGGAGGCCTCGTCGCCGCGTCCGACGCGGCCTCGCAGCTGGTGCAGCTGGGCGAGGCCGAAACGTTCGGCGTGTTCGATGACCATGATCGTCGCGTCAGGCACATCGACGCCGACCTCGACCACCGTAGTTGCCACCAGCAGGCGGGTTTCGCCGTTCTTGAAGGCGAGCATGGCGGCGTCCTTCTCCGGGCCGCTCATACGCCCGTGAATGAGGCCGATGTTGGCGCCGAGCATCTGCGAGAGAACCGCGTGGCGCTCCTCCGCCGACATCAGGTCGGACTCCTCCGTCTCCTCCACCAGCGGGCAAATCCAATAGGCTTTTTTGCCGTCCTTCAGCGCTGCGCGCAGCCGCTCAACAATATCGCCGATGCGTTCGGTGGGGATCGTCACCGTCTGGATGGGTTTGCGGCCCGCCGGTTTTTCGGTGAGCTTGGAGACATCCATGTCCCCGAAGGCGGCCAGTACCAGCGTGCGTGGAATGGGCGTGGCGGTCATGACAAGCATATGCGGCGTGATGCCCTTGGCGGTGAGCCGCAGGCGCTGATGCACGCCGAAACGGTGTTGTTCGTCCACCACGGCCAGCACAAGGTTCTTATAGGTGACGCTGTCCTGAAACAGCGCATGGGTGCCGATGACGATCTGCGCTTCGCCCGAGGCAACGCGCTCCTCGATCTCGCGGCGCTCCTTGCCCTTGGTGCGGCCGGTCAGCACTTCCACCGTGAGGCCCACGGCCTGCGCGAGTTTGGAGATGGTGGCATAGTGCTGGCGGGCAAGGATTTCGGTCGGCGCCATCAGCACCGCCTGTCCGCCGGCTTCCACCGCCGTCGCCATGGCCATCAGCGCCACCAGCGTCTTGCCCGCACCGACATCGCCCTGCAGCAGCCGCAACATGCGGTCTTCGCCGGCCATGTCGGTCAGGATATCCTTGACGGCGGCGCTCTGGCTTGCCGTCAGCGAGAAGGGCAGTTGCGACAGGATCTTTGCGGCGATATCGCCTTTGGCGCGGATTGGCTGGCCCGCCACCTTGCGCAGCCGCTGGCGCACCAGCGCCAGTGAGAGCTGCCCGGCGAGAAATTCGTCATAGGCGAGCCGTCGGCGCGCCGGGGCTTGCGGTTCGATATCGGCGCTGTCGCGCGGATCGTGCAATTCGCGGAAGCTTGATGCCACGTCACCGAAGCCCTGCCGGGTCTTGAGCGTCTCATCGATCCATTCCGGGAAAACCGGCAGCTTCGAGAGCCCGCCTTCGATCGCCTTGCGCAACACCTTGGCGGAAAGGCCGGCGGTCATGGGATAAACCGCTTCCACAAGGGGCAGATTTTCCGCCTCGGAAAGCTTCACCATGAAATCCGGATGCACCATGGAGGCGCGGCCGTTAAACCAGTCCACCTTGCCGCTGACCAGAACCTCTTCATCGACAGGCAGGGCCTTGGACAGCCAGTCGCCCTTGGCGCGAAAGAAGGTCAGCGCCAGTTCGCCGGTTTCATCGTGCAGGAAGACGCGATAGGGCGCGGAGCGGTTACCCGGCGGTGGCGGCTGATGGCGGTCGACACGTCCCTGAATGGTGACGATGGCGCCGGGTGCTGCAAGCGCGATGCCGGGACGGTTGCGGCGGTCGATGACGTTGGAGGGCGCATGGAACAAAAGGTCGATAACGCGCGTATCGTCCGCATTCTCCCGTCCCAGAAGTTTTGCCAGGAGATCGGCAAGCTTCGGCCCCACGCCGGCAAGGGTGGAGACGGAGGCAAACAGCGGATCGAGAATGGCCGGGCGCATGGCCAGCAAAATCGGGGAAGGGGACGGCTTATGCAAGACTTCGCAGGTCACAAAGGCGGGTTATCACCGGCAGATTTTCGTGGCCGTGGTATTATTTCGATAAAAACCGGTTCCCAAGCGTTCGCCTCCTGTTCTATAGGAGGTCGCGATCAACATGCTGTTGAATGGTCAACCGAAAGGTGAATGCGATGACTGGACTGGTGCGCACGAGTGCCGACCTCGATCCGAGACGCCGGCGGATACTTTACCGCTGCTGGCACCGCGGCATTCGCGAGATGGACCTCGTTCTCGGGCAATTCGCGGAAGACAATATCGCGGTGCTTTCCGATGACCAGCTCGATGAGCTTGAAGTCATCATGGCGGAAGAGGATAACGACCTCGTCAAGATGGTGACGGGGGCGCTTGCAATTCCTGAAAAGTTCCAGACCCCCCTGTTCATGAAGATCGCATCGTATCGTCCCGATTTCGATCTCGTCACCGCAGACAATGTGAAAGCCTGAAACCATGATAGCCGGATTCGATGCAAAGCTGGTGTCGTCGGCCGATACGCCGCTGACCATCGGAAACGTGCCCGCAGGCATGGAGGCGCTGCTGCTTGCCGAGATGGCGCGCGCAGGCACCTCGGTTGCCTATGTGATGTCGGATGGCCAGCGCATCGCCGATCTCGAACAAATTCTCGGCTTTGTTGCGCCCGATATTCCGGTCATGACGCTGCCGGCCTGGGACTGCCTTCCCTATGACCGCGTGTCACCAAGCGCCGACACGTCGGCGCGTCGCCTGGCGGCGCTTGCCGGTCTCATCAGCCACGCGAAGAAACCGCATCCGGCCATTGTGCTGGTCACCGTCAACGCCATGCTGCAGAAGATGGCCCCGCGCGACATCATCGAAAGCCTTGGTTTCTCTGCCAGACCCGGCAACCAGATCCGCATGGAGGATATTGCCGCGCGGCTGGAGCGCAACGGTTTCGACCGGGTTGCGACGGTGCGTGAGGTGGGCGAGTTCGCCGTGCGCGGCGGTATTCTCGATGTTTTCGTGCCGGGCACCGAGGAGCCTGTGCGGCTCGATTTCTTCGGCGATACGCTGGAGAGCATCCGTACCTTCGATCCGGCCAGCCAGCGGACCATCGGCCAGGCGCGCTCGCTCGATCTGAACCCCATGAGCGAAGTGACGCTGACGCCCGATACGATCAGCCGGTTTCGTAAGAATTACCTCTCGCTGTTCGGTGCGGCGACGCGTGACGATGCGCTTTATCAGGCCGTTTCCGAGGGCCGCCGTTATGCCGGCATGGAGCACTGGCTGCCGCTGTTTTACGAGAAGCTGGAGACCGCCTTCGATTATCTCGAAGGGTTCCGCATCGTCACCGATCACACGGCGCGCGAGGCAGCCAAGGAGCGCTCCAAGCTGGTGCTCGATTATTACGAGGCGCGGCGCGCTTCCGGCGAGACGAAGGGATCGACGCAGGGTGCGCCCTACAAGCCCGTGTCTCCCGGCCAGCTTTATCTCAACGGCAAGGATTTCGACACGGCCCTGTCTGCCGTCAATGCGGTGCGTCTGACACCCTTCAATGAGCAGGATAGCGAGGGGAGACCCGTCGCCACGCTGGACGCGCATGTCGGCCCGCGCTGGGCGCGGCAGCCAACCGAAGGCGAAAGCGAAGAGCGGGTCAATGTCTTTGCCCTGGCTGTGAAGCACATAGCCGAGCGCCGCGCCAAGGGATGGAAGGTGCTGATAACAGGCTGGTCGGAAGGCTCGCTCGACCGGTTGCTGCAGGTGCTGAACGAACACGGGCTTGAGAAGATCAAGCCGGTTACCTCGCTGAAAGAGGTGGAGAAGCTCGGAAAGGGCGAGGCGGCCTCGGCGGTTCTGAGCCTTGAGGCCGGTTTCGAAACCGGAAATCTTGCTGTTATCGGCGAGCAGGACATTCTCGGCGACCGCATGGTGCGGCGCTCCAAGCGCCGCAAACGCGGTGCGGATTTTATCTCGGAAGTGGCTGGTCTGGACGAGGGCTCGCTCGTCGTTCATGCCGAACACGGCATTGGTCGTTTTGTCGGCCTGCAGACCATCGAGGCGGCGGGCGCACCGCGCGCCTGTCTCGAACTGCACTATGCCGATGACGCCAAGCTGTTTCTGCCGGTTGAAAATATCGATCTCCTCTCGCGTTACGGCTCGGACGCGGCAGAGGCAACGCTCGACAAGCTCGGCGGCGGCGCATGGCAGATGCGCAAGGCCAAGCTCAAGAAGCGCCTGCTCGACATGGCCGATGAGCTTATCCGCATCGCAGCGGCGCGTCTCGTGCGCCATGCGCCGGAGCTTGTCGCGCCCGATGGGCTGTATGATGAGTTTGCTGCCCGTTTCCCCTACGACGAAACCGAGGACCAGCTGAACGCCATCGAGGCGGTGCGGGAGGATCTCGCGGCCGGCCGGCCGATGGACCGTCTCATCTGCGGCGATGTCGGTTTCGGCAAGACCGAAGTGGCGCTGCGCGCCGCCTTCCTTGCCGCCATGAATGGTGTGCAGGTGGCTGTCGTGGTGCCGACCACGCTGCTCGCCCGCCAGCATTTCCGGACTTTCTCGGAGCGTTTCCGCGGATTGCCCATCCGCGTGCAGCAGGCTTCCCGTCTAGTCGGCTCCAAGGAACTGGCGCTGACCAAGAAGGAAGTTGCTGACGGAAAGACCGATATCGTCGTCGGCACGCATGCGCTGCTCGGTGCGGGCATCAGCTTTGCCAATCTCGGCCTACTCATCATCGATGAGGAGCAGCATTTCGGCGTCAAGCACAAGGAGCGGCTGAAGGAGCTGAAAAGCGATGTGCATGTGCTGACGCTTTCTGCGACGCCCATTCCGCGCACCTTGCAGCTCGCCATGACCGGGGTTCGCGAACTGTCGCTCATCACCACCCCGCCTGTCGACCGCATGGCGGTGCGCACTTTCATCTCGCCATTTGACCCGCTCGTCATTCGCGAGACGCTGATGCGCGAGCATTACCGTGGCGGCCAGAGTTTCTACGTTTGCCCGCGGCTTGCCGATCTCGCCGATATCCATGCCTTCCTGCAATCGGATGTGCCGGAACTGAAGGTGGCGGTGGCGCATGGGCAGATGGCGGCGGGCGAGCTGGAAGACATCATGAACGCCTTCTACGACGGCAAATATGATGTTCTGCTGTCGACCACCATCGTCGAATCCGGCCTCGACGTGCCGACCGCCAATACGCTGATCGTGCATCGCGCCGATATGTTCGGTCTTGCCCAGCTCTATCAGCTACGCGGCCGCGTTGGCCGCTCCAAGGTTCGCGCCTTCGCGCTCTTCACCCTGCCGGTCAACAAGGTGCTGACCACGACTGCCGAGCGCCGGCTTAAGGTGCTGCAATCGCTCGATACGCTCGGCGCCGGCTTCCAGCTGGCAAGCCACGATCTTGATATTCGTGGTGCGGGCAATCTACTCGGGGAAGAACAGTCCGGCCATATCAAGGAAGTCGGCTTCGAGCTTTATCAGCAGATGCTGGAAGAGGCTGTCGCCGAAGTGAAGGGTGACGAGCAGGTGCAGGATAGCGGCTGGTCGCCGCAGATTTCGGTCGGCACATCCGTCATGATCCCGGAAGATTACGTTCCCGATCTGCATCTTCGCATGGGCCTTTACCGCCGGCTTGGCGAGCTTGCCGATATCAGCGAGATCGACGGTTTCGGCGCTGAAATGATCGACCGTTTCGGCCCGCTGCCAAAAGAAGTGCAGCATCTTCTCAAGATCGTCTACATCAAGTCGCTCTGCCGCATTGCCAATGTCGAGAAGCTGGATGCCGGGCCGAAGGGCGTTGTCGTGCAGTTCCGCAACAAGGAATTCCCGAACCCGGCGGCGCTTGTCGGTTACATTGGCAAGCAGGGATCGATGGCGAAGATCCGTCCCGATCACAGCCTTTTCCTCAACCGCGATCTGCCGACGCCGGAAAAGCGGCTGACGGGTGCGGCGATGATCATGACGCAGCTGGCGGAGCTGGCTCGGTCCTGATGCGGCGTTGATAGTTTGAGAGTTTTTTGAAGCTGGGTGGGGCTTTACCCCCCTCTGCCCTGCCGGGCATCTCCCCCACAGGTGGGGAGATCGATATGCGGCAAGGTTTTGCCAATATCAACGTTAGAGAATGAAGTGGCGACAGTGCGTCTTGCCGATAAACGCCATGCTGCTGCTGCTGACCTTCGGCCTAC
>NZ_JAINDY010000010.1:0-9474 GCF_026191755.1 Agrobacterium sp. InxBP2 | reverse complement strand
TTGTTCTCTTGTTCTCTTGTTCTCTTGTTCTCTTGTTCTCTTGTTCTCTTGTTCTCTTGTTCTCTTGTTCTCTTGTTCTCTTGTTCTCTTGTTCTCTTGTTCTCTTGTTCTCTTGTTCTCTTGTTCTCTTGTTCTCCTGTTCTCTTGTTCTCCTGTTTACCTATTCACATGTTCTCCAGTCCACCTAATCGCCTGTTCTCCCACTCTTTTATTTTGCGCGGTTACAGGTCGAGCAATGCTTTGGGAGCAGCGGTTATCGGGGCGGAAAGAGAGACCGTTCCACACGCTGCGGATGTATGCATGATGGCTCATCTTCATATGCTGAGAGGAGTCAGGACGGTCCCCCATTGATGTCGGGTTCGTACATAAGTTGGCGCCCGGTCCGGGCGGTATACCAATAGCCTATCCTGCCATATTAAACGGCGAACGCCATTCTGGTCGAAATGCGTGCGCATCAATGGTACGTTATGCCGCTACACGTCTGCAATCCTGGATGGGTCACTACATTCCAAAGTTGAACTGCAGGTGCGGGTAGTGTTCAGAGAAGGCAAACATCAGGGCAAGGCAATCTGGTAATTGTTTTCTGGATGGTAACAAAGTCGAAGGTCGACGGGGTGTCGGATTTTGTTCCGCCGTTTGATCTCCGTGAAAGGCTCGTCATAGCGCGCGGGTTGTGAGCTTATGTCAGTTCGATAAAACAGTCCCGGTAGTCTGACTTGGGAAGAGGCGGAACTTCAACCTTTCACTATTTGCTGAGCCTTACCCCGGGTACACCATACGGTATGGGATCTTCGCCGAAGAAAACGATCCCTCGCTCTTCGTAGTCGCGTTTGATCGCTTCGATGGTGACAGGTTGCGCACCTCGAGCGTCCGCTTCGTCTTGCTCTACACGACTGACGGTATTCGGTGTGACTTTAGCCAGCATAGCGACCTCCCGTACCCCTGGTTCTAAAATCGCTGTCGCCGCCCGTGCCTGAAAAGCGTTCATGCATCCACCGTGTTACGCCAGCGGATGTCCGGCACCGATGCAGATGGCCCTGACGGAATGACAAAGGACGGTCACCGACAAAGGGCGGGCGACCATTCCGGCCGCCGCACGGGAACTTCGCAGGATTGTGCGGGAGGGGTCTGCCGGTTTTGTTCGCGGTCTGGCGCGACGGTTCAGGCTGGCGAGGGCGTGCAGCAAACGGCAGCGTTCTGGCAGACTGCGCAGCCATGCTGGTGACGGCTTTGACACGGGGATCATGGCGATGACGCGTCGCTGACGAAGCAGGGCAAGTCTGGGAGCAAGGGGATATTCAACCGGCAGATTTGACGAGGCTGATTTCGGTTTTGCTGTCGAGAATGATATGCAGGTCGCGGATCACGGCGGCTGCCTGCAGCAGTGCGTTCCGGATTTCTTCATCGCCGCGCCATCCGCGTTCGATGGAGAGGGCAACGGTGTGGAGGTCAACGAGACTGTCACGGCCGGGGCCAGATGGCATACCGATTGTTTCTCGCATGTCGCGAATTGTCGTGACGGCCCGTTCGAGCACGCGCCGCTTCTGCCAGCTGTCGAGGTGAGCGAGCGTGTTGGAGTGGCGGACTAGTTCGGCAACGAAACTGTTCGTCGCGGTCATTGTGTGAGGTTGCCGGTTCGGCCGACGGGCGTCAATGGAGGACCCTGAAGGTGAGCTTTTGGCCCCAAAGTTGGCACCAGGATGTGACGCCGATGCATCATGGGCGTGGACCCGGCATGCTCGGGTAAGCTCCTCGATCTCGGATCTGGATGCCCTGAAAGGTGGCGAACAGGTCAGATCAGTCGTAGACGGGCTCTAACCAACTAAGGACGTTCAGTTACCGAGATCCCGGGTCGTCGAGCTCGACAAGCTGCCACTCATACCGCACCTCTCATGGCGGCATCGTTTGCCAGTTCGATTTTTCCATTCTCCTCGCCATCCCAGAACTCGAGCGTGCGTGCCGACACCTTGATCAGAACTATACGTGGTGTGTCGGCGCCCTGCGGAAACCACCTGTCCAGTCCACTCGTCCAATGGGCGTCGAACTCGGCCCTGTCTCTGATCAGGCTCGCCTGGCCGTTTACAGAAACAAATATTCCAGGTTTACCAAGAATACCGGGTGGAGCAGTGAACGTCAGTGTAACCGATGAGTCTTTGACTATCTCCTGGACTTTCTTCGTGTCTTCATAGGAGAAGAACCATGAGTCACCATCATATTCCACATCGCCATTGTTGCTCATTGGTCGACTATTGATCTGCCCGGCGGGATCGTGTGTGTTGAACATGCAGAAGTCGATCTTGCTGAGTTTTCTGGAGAGCTCGCTTATCTTCATTGGTCAATCCTTTTCTTGCATCACGAATTCAACCATTTTTGAGGTCTGAGGTTCCGCCGATCGCAGCGCATGACCTTGATACGTGAGAAATACGAGCTGTTCGCGAGCCACTGCTCGCCTTCGGGAAGCCAAAGCTTCCATATCTCGACCGTAAGCGGCAAGCTGACCCCACCTGGCGTCAGTGGCGCTAGCACAGCTATTGCGTAATGTATCCGCCAGCTGTGAGCTTCTATGTCTGCGCCTATCTCTGAAACTAAAAACTTTCATATGATCAAGGCCGTTCCGAAACGTTTCGAGGGCGCGCCTCGGCAGTTTCGGCGGCGTTGGTCCGATGATTTCAAGGAGCGAGCGGTGGCTGAGGCGATTGAGCCTGGAGCGAGTGTCTCGGCAATGGCGCGTCGCATCGGTATATCACTGAAAAATCGGCCCGCTGCGGAAAGACATATTCTTCCCTCGTGCGCAGCGGCACAGTCGAACCTAAGAGGCAGGTCAGGGCTTTATTCGACTATTGGGCAGATCTGAATTTCGAGATCGCCTGAACAGCTGGCTGCGCAAGTTCGAGGTTAAGACCCCGGTAATCCCTGGCATGTGCGCTCGGTTCAACGGTTGACGCGGTTCGCGGTGTCAACGCATACGCTGCGCGCCGCAGCATTCTCTTTGGCGAAGATGCCCGGGACACATCGAGGTCGGTGACGGTGACGGGAATACCCCCATGCTGCGTGTGAAAGAGTCATTGGCCGCAGACGGAGACCCAATCCAGCGGGGTTCTGACCTGCGTGCCCTGGACGATTGAAGTGCGACGACGGCGGGCCGGTGGGGAAATGATAGCGAGAACTGAACGTGAAGACCGCGAAATTCTCGCCTAACTCGCTTACTTACCGGCGCGGCATGATGAGCTCGATGCCGAAGGTGAGCGGATACTGCGAACGTAGTGCTCCGCATTTCGGGTCCTATATCGGCGTAGCCCTTAAAACACAACGTGAGCGTGGACTCCTCAAAGAACGATTACCGCTGCCGTGACAAGCGGCTGAGGTATTACGAATTTCCTGAATTATTGAATATGAAGTCTTGATAGAACGGGGCAAGGCGGCGCCAGCCTCGTTTCCGCGCCGTCATCTTCGCTCCTGTCATCGGATGCAGTGGCGAGCCGGACTAGATGTCCGCCGTCGCGCAGCATGAGCGTCAGCCTGCCTATATTGGCCCATTTCAGTGGGTCATTTACGGCGGATTTTCAATTAATTGACCCATTATAATGGGTGTTTTAGACCATTCTTGCCGCCCGCGGAGATTTCACAGCGGTTTCAGCGTGACAAGCGCTGCTCATCATCAATCAGGATCAACTGATGTGGGACGGTGTCTCCCCATGTCCAAAGGACGACGTTGAGGTCGATATCAGTCGCCCCCGGAGCAAAGCTCCTGACGATCAAACCGCAAAAGCCCTCGTTTTTCAGAGACCGGGCAAGACGTTGTGTGGGGGCTTCACCGAACACATTCATGTCGTCTCGCCAAGTCGGGGTGCTGAGAGTTTGAGCGTCAATACCATGATCATGAAGCAGGGCGCCATCGCGAGTATCAAACAGCGGTGTGATGGCCGCATCGTAGGAGACGAGAGTTGTGGGCTGTAAGCTGCCTGCCTGATTTGCTTCCTTCAATGCCGTGATGACTGTCACTGACGTGTAGAGTGCAGGCATGCCTTTTGGATTGAATCTGCCGCCATAAAGCTCGGCACCTCGTCCGGAGAGCGGCTCACGAGCGTAAACCGGATTAAGGGCTCGGTAGAGCTTGCCCTGGTAGTTCATCAGGGGTTAGGCATGTACGCCAGCGTCGATCGCGTCGATGTATTCGAGTACTTCGTGAGCGCGCCCGTCTCGAACAAGCTGCATTGCTGTGTGGCCAGAAAAGCCTGAGAGAGGCTCTGAACGATACCAGGCATATGCCATGAGCGCAGAACCGAAACGGGCCTCAACCTTGTTGATGACTTCGATCATTTCGCGCAGTCGCCGTTGGGTTTTGTCCGACTTGATGCGTTCTTTGCGCTGTACCGCATCTTTGCCCAACCCGGCACTGCGCGCGATATCGTCGCTTGTTGTATGGAGAACGTCGGCGATTTTTCCCGGCGCGAACAGCCCGTTGTCAGCATATTGTGCGAGAGCCATGCTCGCCTCCTCAAATTTGCCAAAGATACTGACGCAATATAACGTCAAAATTACAGGCATTCAAGATGTCCCTTATCTCTGCAAGCCGCTATGTCTCCACACTGGATGCTGTCGCCGTTCTGGACCAGTCGTGCAGGGCCGTATTCTTGCCGTTGTGACGCGGAATGTTCGGGATTTCGATGGCGCCGGCGCGATCGTTGTCGATCCGTGGCAAGGGTGATTGTTCAGACGTCGATTGCCGAAATGCCGGCAATCGGTTTCCGGTAGTGATTGGCGCAGTCCGGTTACCGTTACCTATGCGGCGCCGAATGTTTTGTTGTTGCAGTTGCTGTTGTTTGAGCGTCCGCGCACTCGGAACGGATCTTTCTTTGGTGCTGGCTGGCCGTATTGAAACGAAAGACGCGACCTGTAAACCGATGGGTGGAAAACAACCCCGATGCTTGAGGCGGAGGCGGAATTTGAACGCCTGTTTCCAGGTCGGCCACCACAGAATATGATCATGTCCCAGGGCGTGGTGTAGCTTAGACGACCACGGCTTATCCCAAAGGGCCGGATGAGTGTCAGCTTGCTGCTGGCAGGCTGATGAGTGGATCATCGCTCATCGTGGCGATGGTTTCCAGTGTCATGTAGCGAGATCGTTGAACGGCCCACTCATCATTCTGCTCGAGCAGCAATGCTCCGACCAACCTGATGATGGCATCGTCGTTGGGGAAAATGCCGACGACTTCAGTGCGTCGCTTGATCTCGCCGTTAAGGCGTTCGATTGGATTTGTGCTGTGAAGCTTTGCCCAGTGCTGCTTGGGAAAGGTCATGTATGCGAGCACATCCTGTTCGGCACTATCCATCAGCGTGGCGAGTTTCGGCACCTTCGGCCTGATCTGGTCTGCTACATTGCGCCATTGGCTGCTTGCCGCGTCCGGCGTGTCCTGAGCGAAAACCGTGGCGATGAAGGCGGAGACGACCCGCCGTCCGCTCTTACCCGCATGAGCCAGCGCATTGCGCATGAAGTGGACTCTGCAGCGCTGGCCAAGTGGCAGAGCACCTTCGATACTGCGGCTTTGATGCCCTCATGCGCATCGGAAACGGCGAGCTTGACGCCACGCAGACCCCGCCTGGTCAGCTTTCGAAGAAACTCGGTCCAGATCGCCTCGGCCTCGGAAGTACCAATCTCCATGCCAAGCACCTCGCGCCGACCATCAGTGTTGACGCCCACGGCGATGATGACCGCGACAGAGACGATACGACCGCCACGACGAACCTTCAGGTAGGTGGTATCGATCCAGAGGTATGGCCACTCGCCCTCGATGGGACGGTCGAGGAAGACCTTCACCTTCTCGTCGATCTCTTCGCACAGGCGGGACATCTGGCTCTTGGAGATGCCCGACATACCCATCGCCTTGACGAGGTCGTCGACGGATCGGGTCGAAACGCCCCGGATGTAAGCCTCCTGGATGACCGCCGTCAGCGCCTTCTCGGCCATCCGGCGTGGTTCAAGAAAGCTCGGGAAGTAGCTGCCTGTGCGAAGCTTGGGAATGCGCAGCTCGACTGTGCCAGCCCGTGTTTCCCAATCTTGGTCGCGATAGCCGTTGCGCTGGGCAAGTCGGAAGCCGTTCTTCTCGCCATAGCCCGCGCCGGTCTTCGTTCCGACCTCCAGCGCCATCAGCTTCTCGGCAGCAAAGCCGATCATCTCGCGCAGCAAATCGGCATCAGCACTCTTCTCAACAAGCGAGCGCAGGTTCATCATGTCGTCGGTCATCGGTGGTGTCCCTCAGGTTGGCTCTAAGCAACCCGACCCTAGCGGAAAACGCCGGTGACCACCCTGTCAGCTACACCACGCGGCGGGACACGATCCAGAATATCGATGATGTCATCGATCGTCCCCTCAAGCAGCGGGTGCGCCGGAGATAACAGGTCAATCCAGCATTGAGTGTTTAATCTGAAGCTGAGTGTAACCGGAGGAGACCTGGTATGCTTGCTTGGGGTAGGGAACAGAGGGCTTGCAGCACGGTGCGAGGCAAAGACAGGTTAGTTTGACATTTTGGTTATTAAGTCAGTTTGATTGAGTTTATGATGTTTTTCGTAAACTTGAATCAGGTTTGAATATGCATTATTATACTCAGTATGGCTGAGCAACGCACGTCACTTTTAAACCGACTTGAACGAGATCTTCCCGAGGGACTGGTCGTAGATGCCGCATGGCTTGAGGAGCGCGGCATAGCCAGCAATCTGCGCGCTTATTATGTCAAGAACGATTGGTTGGAACAGCCAGTGCGCAGCGTCTATAGAAAACCGCGCGGCGAACTGAACTGGCAGCAGGTGGTCATATCGCTCCAGACTCTGCTTTCGAGAATGCCGCTTTACGTTGGCGGCCGCACTGCGCTGGAGCTACAGGGCTATGCGCATTACCTCTCTTATGAGATGAAGACCGTCCACCTTTACGGTGTTGAAAAGCCACCTGCCTGGCTGGGCAAGCTGAACCTTTCCCAGCGCTTTGTTTATCACAACAGCGCGACCTTGTTCCCCAACGATCCGACCAGCCAAGGGCCAGGCGGCCTTGCATGTCATACCGTCGATGGACAAGGAAGTGGCCTGACCACTGTTGCGTGGGGGCATTGGGACTGGCCGCTGATGCTTTCACGGCCCGAACGGGCCTATCTCGAAATGCTCGACGAACTGCCGCGCCACGAGAGTTTTCATCAGGCCGACATGATCATGCAAAATGCTGCAAATTTCAGTCCAAGGCGGCTGCAAAAGCTGCTGAAGGATTGCAACAGCGTGAAGGTCAAGCGGCTTTTCTTCTTCTTTGCGGATCGCCACAGCCATGCCTGGCTCAAGCGTCTGGATAAGACGGCAATCGATATGGGCAAGGGTAAACGTATGCTTGTCCCTGGCGGCAAGCTTGATCCGGCCTATCTCATCACCGTACCAGAGGACCTCGATGCCGTTTCGTGACCAGTACCAAGCCCAGGTCCGGCTGCTGATGCGCCTCATTCCCATCGTTGCCCGTGAGACATGCTTTGCTCTAAAGGGCGGTACGGCGATCAATCTGTTTGTGCGAGACCTGCCGCGTCTCTCCGTTGATATCGACCTGATGTATTTGCCCATGCACGAAAGGTCTGAGGCGCTGGTGGAAATCGACGCTGCCATGAAACGCATCAAGACTTCCGCATTGGCAGATCTGCGCGGCGCACGCGTCACCGAAAATGTGCATGATGGCGCTGTCTTGCGGCTTCTTGTGATGGCAGAGGGAACGCAGGTGAAGATCGAAGTCTCACCCGTCCTGCGGGGTGTCGTTCACGAACCGTTCATCGCCCCCGTCACCGAAGCCGTTGAAGAGGTGTTCGGCTTTGCGGAAACCAATGTCGTTTCATTCGAAGACCTTTTTGCGGGCAAGCTTGTTGCCGCGCTGGACCGCCAACATCCGCGCGACCTTTTCGATGTGCGGGGTTTGCTTACCCATGAGGGCCTGAGCGATGAACTTCGCGAAGCGTTCATTATTTATCTGCTTAGCCACAATCGCCCGATGGGTGAAGTGCTGTCGGGCCGCGTCAAAGACCTTGCGAATGAATACCGCAACGGCTTTGAGGGCATGACCGAGGAGGTCATTGCCATAGAAGAACTTATCAAGACGCAGCATGAAATGATAAAGACACTGATCGGAGGAATGCCTGATCATCACCGTGCATTTTTGATCGGCTTTGAGCTCGGTGAACCGGACTGGTCACTATTGAGGATCAGCCATGTCGCGGAACTTCCGGCGATCCGCTGGCGGCAGCGCAATCTGGATAAACTCAATCCCGACCAACGATCCGACCTGGTTGAATTGCTGCGGGCCTCCCTTGAAAGGCGCACAAAGTGATAGGTGCTTTGCGGTATGGTCCCTGATCAGGGCTGCCGCTCTGAGGTCGAAATTCGCGTGGATCACGTCGTAGGGTACGTGAACCTTTCCGTCTTCGGTTTGTTCGAAGATACCCCAGTCGGACAACGCGGACACGTCCTCGTGCACACGCTTGACGTCACGTTCGACGGATCGGGCAAGTCCGCGTATGCTGGATGGGCCGATCTTCTGGAGATGTTCAATCAACTCCCACCTTTTGGGTGTGATGACAGAAAAAAGCTGTGCGGGCGACGAGAAGGTGAAGACTGCCACGGGGTCTGAGGGATTACCTGAGCGCATGGCGCTGGTTGCCCTGTCGAAAGCCTCATCGAGTGAAGCTTCGCTGTCTGCTCTGATTTGAATCAAGGCTTCTCTCATGGTTTCTGCCTCCTCGTGATTATCTCCTTCCGAAAATCGGACAGGAGGGCATGGGTCGTTGTGAACATGTAGGGATGCTCTTCGCCGTCAAGATGACGATGATCGCCTTTGCCGCGTTTGTTGTCGAACCCGACGAAACGCCTGCCGTCCTTGCCATAAAACAGACGATACTTGAACAGGTGGGGGCTAACGGGTTCGGGCACCTTCCACACAACGATCTCGACATTTGCGCCGTCTGGCAAAACAGTTTTCGAACGTTCGACAGGGATCGTGGCAATCATGTTTGTAGGGTATTTGCGCTTGGAATATTTTACTAATATATATCCAGTAAATACATATATTATTATTTTTATACTTTGATAGAGGAATAAATTACCACTTATAGACTTGAGTGAACGATTGATCACGGCGCGCCATTGACTTTAGGCATGGAAGGTCATTCTTAAACATATAATTTAAGCTGGAGTGATGCGAAAACATATAAAATATTACAGGCGAACCATTGCCGACAGAGGGAGGGGGTTTAATTGGCGGATTTTTGCTTGTTTTGCGGACAGGCAATTCGAGCCGCTTGTAACTGGATGATTTTATATAGGTTTTTATATGGAATGTGGATTATTTATTGGTGGAACGAGAAGGAATCTGATTGTGAAGCGGACTGAGAAGGCGATGAAAATTGATGGCGATCGATCATAATAACAATATCATGATATTGTTATTATGATCGATCG